>DATMXU010000169.1:0-21317 GCA_035562355.1 Pseudoflavonifractor sp. | reverse complement strand
GGCACCTTCACCGAGGAGCAGATGAAAAAGGAGAGCGAGCGCTGCCTGGGCTGCGGCGCCACGGTGGTGGATGAATACATGTGCGTGGGCTGCGGCATGTGCGCCACGAAGTGCAAGTTCGACGCCATCACCCTGGAGCGGGTGTACGACGGCGCGGGCGTGGCCTTCCTGGACATCAAGAAGACCATCACCCCCCACGTCATCAAGCGCAAGGTGAAGATCGCCGCCCGGAAGGTCTTCGGCGGGAAGGCCTAGGTCATGCACGAGCTAGGCATCATGTATCACGTGGTGGAGCAGGTCCTCCGCATTGCCGTCGACAACGGCCTCACCGAGGTGGACACTCTGGTCCTCCAGGTGGGGGAGCTGTCCTCGGTCATCCCCCGCTATTTGGAGGCCTGCTACCGCCCCGCCGTGGACGGCACCCTTCTCGAGAAGACCAAGCTGTCCATCGAGGTCCTCCCCGCCAACGGCCTGTGCGCCGCCTGCGGCAAGGTCTTCGGCCTGGTGGAGCACCACAGGACCTGCCCCCACTGCGGCGGGGGCGCGTATGAGACCCTGAGCGGCAGTGAGTTCTGCATCAAGGAGATCGTCGCCTGCTGAGCACCCCATTTTCGGTTCCATCATAAGAGGAGTGACCCCCATTGCCCAGCCCTGCGAAACTGCGATATGAGCCCCACCCGGCCCTGCAGACCCGGGACTTCTTCGACCGCCTGGCCCACCGGTGGGACGACATGGCCCACGCGCCCGAAGAGAAGATCGACGCCATTCTCACCCGGGCCGGGGTGCCCCGCGGCGGCCACGTCCTGGACGTGGCCTGCGGCACCGGCATCCTCTTCCCCGCCCTCCTCCGCCGGTCCCCCGTCCTCCTCCGGGCCATCGACCTGTCCCCCGGCATGGTGGCCCAGGCAAGGCTGAAGTACGCCGGGGCCGGGGTAGAGATCAGCGCCGAGGACTTCTATGCCTTCCGTCAGAGGGGCTTTGACTGTATGGTAGTCTACAACGCCTACCCCCACTTCCTGGATAAGGCCCTCTTCGCGTCTCAGGCCCTGCGCTGCCTCAACACGGGCGGCAGGCTGGTCATCGCCCACGGCTGCGGCAGGCGGGCGCTCAATACCCGCCACCACACGGGCCCCGCCCAGGCGGTCTCCACCCCCCTCCTCTCCTGCTCCGAGGAGGCGCTCCGCCTCGGCTACCACTTCGCCTTCGACGTGATGGTCGACGAGGAGGACCGCTACATCCTCTCCGGAGTCAAGAAATAAAAAGGACGGGAGCGGCTTACCGCTCCCGTCCTTTCAGACTGTCAAGGAAGTCCTACGGGACTTCCTTGACAGTCTGTTACACTTTTTGAAACACCGTAAGAAGTTTCAAAAAGTGGTCTTCCTGCACGCGAAAGGGAAAGGCTGACGGTTCCCTTTCACACTATCCCTCCCTCCGAAACTTTCGGTCCGAGAGTTTTTTGACCGCCTGCTTTTTTATCCGCCGCCGGTTTCCCCACCGGCGCTTTTGCGCCGCAGGAACGCAAACTTGGTCTCCGAGCAGAGGATGGAGATGAAAATGAGGGCAAACCCCAGCACCATGGGGACCGTCAGTTTCTCACTGCCCACCAGGACCGAGAAGAATACCCCGAAGGGGGCCTCCAGCGCCAAAAGCACCGCCGCCGTGGCCGGGGGCGTGTACTTCTGCCCCACGTTCTGGAAGAGAAGGGCCCCCGCCGTGGCGCACACCGCCAGGTAAGCAAGGCTCCCCGCCGCGCCGGCTGTAATGCCCCTGGGAAAGTGCTCAAAGAGGAGGGCCGCGCCCCAGGCCCACGCCGCCGTGACCGCAAACTGCACGGCGGTAAGCAGGAAAATATCCTTCCCCTGGGCGTTCTTGGCCACGGCGATGATGTGGCAGGCATAGACAAAGCCGGACACCAGCGTGAGCACGTCCCCCCAGTTCACTGAAAAATCGGCCGACAGGCTCACCAGTCCCACTCCCGCGATGCACAGGAGGGCGGCCGCCACATTGAATTTATCGGGGGCCTGCCGGGATACGACCCAGTACAGAAAGGGCACGATCACGCAGTAGACCGCCGTTAAAAAGGCGTTCTTCCCCGGCGAGGTCAGCATGAGGCCGAAGGTCTGGGTGCTGTACGCCGCGAAGAGGAGGGTACCCATCACCGCCCCCGCAACCAGATACCCCCGGTCCAGCAGCTTGAGCCTTCTCCAAAAGATCGCCGCCAGGATGACCGCCCCCGCCGTAAAGCGGAACGCCAGCAGGTAAAAGGTGGGCACCGTGTCCAGCGTGCTCTTCATGATGACGAAGGTGGAACCCCAGATGAGGGTAGCCAGCACGATGAGCGGACGGGCGAGCTTCTTGAGCGCGGTTTCATTCATGGTTGACGAGTACCCCTTTGTATGGTATTATAGAACAAATTTTCGAGGTGAGCTTATGCCGAAACTGACGCGGGATTTCTATGACCGGGATACCCTGGACGTGGCCAGAGACCTGCTGGGCAAGCACCTGGTGCGCGTGGTGGACGGCCTCCCCCTGACCTGCCGCATCACCGAGACCGAGGGATATATCGGCCGTATGGACAAGGCCTGCCACGCCTACGGCTACAGGCGCACCCCCCGGACCGAGACCCTCTTCGCGCGCCCCGGCACGGCGTATATCTACCTCATCTACGGGATGTACGACTGCCTCAACTTCGTCACCGAGGGCGAGGGCGAGCCCGCGGCCGTCCTCATCCGCGCGGGGGAGCCCACGGCGGAGTGGGGCGACGCCATCGCCCATAACCGCTACGGCTGCGGCCTCGCCGACATGACGGCCTACCAGAGGAAAAACTTCCTGAACGGCCCCGGCAAGCTCTGCCGGGGACTGAAACTGACCCGTGCTCAGAACGGCCTTGACCTCACGGGGGACGAGCTCTACGTCTGGGACGCGGGGGAGACCCCGGCCCATATCAATGTAAACAAGCGTGTCGGCATTGACTACGCCGACGAGGCGGCAGACTTTCCCTGGAGGTTTTATCTGTGATCTTATTCGATTTAGACGGCACGCTCATCGACTCCAACGGCATCTGGGAGAATATCGATACCGCCTTCCTGGGCCGCCGGGGTCTCCAGTCCACCGAGGAGTACGCCCACCGGATGGGCCAGTCCATCTTTCCGGTGGCGGCGCAGCTCACCAAAGACTACTTCGGCCTCACCATAACGGTCCAGGAGATCATGGACGAATGGATGGCTCTGGCCGGAGACGCCTACCACCACGTACCCCTCAAGCCTGGGGCGGCGGAGTTCCTGGCGCGCTGCCACGCCGAGGGGGCGCCCATGGCCATCGTCACCGCCTGCGTGCCCGACCTGTGCCGCATTGCCCTGGCCCGGCACGGCCTGGACGGGTATTTTCAAACGGTCATCTTTGCCCAGGAGCTGGGGCTTGAGAAACGGGACCCCCAGGTCTTCCACCGCTCGGCAAAGCTGCTGGACGCCTCCCCTGAAACCTGCACCCTCTACGAGGACGCGCCCGCCAACTGCGCCGCAGCCAAGGCCGCCGGTATGCGGGTGGTGGGGGTGTACGACCCCTTCTACCATAAGTACGAGCAGGAGATGCGTGCCACCTGCGACCGGTACATTGAGAGCTTTGAGGAGCTCCTGTAGTGGCAGATGTCCCTGTCCCCTCCCGGAGGAACGCGCCTACGCGGCGGGCGCACCGCTTTTTGCACAAAAAGCGGTGCGAAAAGCGCCGGGGCCTCGGCCCCTGGACCCCGGAACTGCAAGTTGGGGCACAAGGCCCCCTAATGCCGCAATCCTTCGGTACAAGCACCCCATTTAGCCCGGCACATAGAACCGCCGCTTGTTCCACAACGCGGCTCGGTCATGAGGTCCCCACAGCGGCGGGGGCAAGCCCCCGTCCTACATAAGCACCCCGTGGCGGCATGGGCTGCACCCATTGAACGGTAACCATTCACAGATTTGGGCGGCCCTCGTAACGTGGGCGGGCAGCAGCCCTGTAAGACGAGCGTGAGATTTGGGGCGGGGTAGCTGCTATCAGGTTAGGCGGGTCATTGGACCGTACCGCCGCCCGCCCACGTAAAATCGGGGGGTCCAGGGGGACAAACAGCAGGGCATTGAAATGCCCTTGTTTGTCCCCCCTGGTTTTTTCTTCCCCCCCCTTTCCTTAAAACCAAAGAAAGGGGGGCCCCAAGAGGGTGGGTCCCTCCACACAAAATAAGGTGACGGATTGCCACGCCAGTCTGCGGACTTACCTCGCAATGACAGAGGGCGGGGGACGGGGGCCCGCCTGCGGTGCGCTTTAAAGCTTACTCATATGGGCCGCGGCCGACTTGAGCATCAGCTTTTTGGTCCCCACGTTGTCGAAGGCGATCTCGATGAGCGCGTCGCCCCCCATCTTCTGGACCGACACCACCATGCCCTTCCCGAAGGCCTTGTGGGTCACCATCTCGCCCCGCTGGTACTCGGGCAGGGCCGCACCCGCGGACTTCACGCCGCCGCCCGCCGCAGCGCCGGGCCGTACCGGTTTCTTCTCGTAGGCTCCGCTGCCCTGGGGGGCGCGCTCCCCC
Organism: Pseudoflavonifractor sp.; assembly: GCA_035562355.1. Taxonomy (GTDB): domain Bacteria; phylum Bacillota; class Clostridia; order Oscillospirales; family Oscillospiraceae; genus Pseudoflavonifractor. Next base: position 16,756 of record DATMXU010000169.1, on the reverse strand, counting down.
ACCGAGTATCCCCTGTCGAACCCGCCGCTCCGGTAAGCTCCGGCTGCGGCGGGCTTTTTTTCTGCTGTAGTGGGCGCGGGTTTCCAGCCGTCGTCAAAGTCGCTGCTCTCGCTCAGATAGCTCCGGCCCGACTTCTCCACGAAGTCGCCGGGGATCTCCCCCACGAAACGGGAGGGGCGGTTATTGCTGGTGCGGCCAAAGAGCATCCGCTGGGCCGCGCAGGTGAGGTGGAGCTTTTCCTTGGCCCGGGTCATGGCCACGTAGCACAGCCGCCGCTCCTCCTCCATCTCCTCCATCTCGCCGATGGCCCGGATGCCGGGGAAGATGCCCTCCTCCACGCCGACGACGAAGACCACCGGGAACTCCAGCCCCTTGGCCGAGTGCATGGTCATCATCACGGCGCAGTCCTCGTTGGGGTCGTGGTTATCGAGGTCGGTATACAGCGCGATCTCGTCCAGAAAGCCCGGCAGGCTGGGCTCGGCCGCATTTTCTAAGTAACCGTTGATGGAGGTGAGAAGCTCACGCACGTTCTCAAGGCGGGTGCGGTCCTCAATGGTGTTCTTCTGCTCCAGCATGACGCCGTACCCGGTGCGGATGATGAGCTCCTCGTAAAAATCGGGCAGACTCAGCTCGCCCAGGAGTCCGACCAGCTCGTCCATCAAAGCGGCGAAGAGGCTCAGCTTGGCCGCCGCCTTCTGCAGCTCCGGGTGCTCCATGGGGGCGCGGATCACGTCCCACAGGCTCCTCCCCTCCCGCGTGGCGATGGCCTGGGCCCTTTCCACTGTGGTGGCGCCGATACCTCTGGGGGGATTGTTGATGATGCGCTGAAGGCGCAGGTCGTCGTGGGGATTGTTGAGGACGCACAGATAGGCCAGCATGTCCTTCACCTCTGCCCGGTCGAAGAACCGGGTGCCCCCGATGATGCGGTAGGGAATGCCGTTGCGCTTGAAGGCGATCTCCATCTGGTTCGACTGGGCGTTCATGCGGTAGAGCACCGCGTGGTCCCGCCAGCGTTTCCCTTGGGAGAAGTTGCTCAAAATCTGGGTGGCGACATACTGGGCCTCGTCGTTCTCGTTCATGGCGGTGTAGACCTGCACCCTGTCCCCCTCACCCAGCTCGGTCCACAGCTCCTTGCCCTTGCGCCCCTGATTGTTCTTGATGACGGCGTTGCTGGCCTCCAGAATATTTTTGGTGGAGCGGTAGTTCTGCTCCAGCCGGATGACCCGCGCCCCCTTGTACTGGTTTTCGAAAGACAGGATATTTTCGATGGTAGCCCCCCGGAACCGATAGATGGACTGGTCGTCGTCCCCCACGACGCAGATGTTCTCGTACCGCCCCGCCAAGGCGGAGGCCAGGAGGTACTGGAGGTTATTGGTATCCTGGTACTCGTCGATGAGAACGTACCTGAACTTGCGCTGGTAGTACTCCCGCACGTCCTCAAAGCCCTGGAGGAGCCGGACGGTGTGGAGGATGATATCGTCAAAGTCCAGGGCGTTGGCCTCCCTGAGCCGCCGCTCGTACTCGGCGTATACCCGGGCGATCTTCTGGAGCCGGAAGTCCCCCGACTTCTCGCACTCGCTTACATAGTCCGCGCCCAGCTTCATGGCGTCCTTAGCCCGGGAGATATAACCCAAAATGGTCTTGGCGGGGAAGGCCTTGTCGTCGATGTTAAAATCCTTCAAAATATCCTTCACCACCCGCTCGGCGTCGGCGCTGTCGTAGATGGTAAAGCTCTTGCTGAAGCCCAGCCGCTCGATGTCCCGCCGCAAAATGCGCACGCAGGCCGAGTGGAAGGTAGAGGCCCACACGTCGAGCGCCGAGGGGCCCAGCATCCGCTCCAGCCGCTCCTTCAGCTCCCCCGCCGCCTTGTTGGTGAAGGTGATGGCGATGATGGACCAAGGCACGGCGGGATCAAGCTTACATAACTCCTCCTGCCTGGCTTTAGAGCCGGTCTTCCCGCCCGACCGGACATACTCCTCCAGGAACTCCAGGTCCTCGTCGCTCACCCAGTCGCTCACCTCGTCGCTGTCCGAACCGCGGCCGTACTTTATCAGGTTGGCGACGCGGCTGATGAGCACCGTGGTCTTCCCGCTGCCCGCCCCGGCCAGGAGGAGGAGCGGCCCCTCGGTGGCGAGGACGGCCTTGCGCTGCTCCGGATTCAATTTCATGTAGTCCAGCTCGATGGCGGCCCGCCGGGCCCTGCAGAACCGAACCGCTCTCTCTTGTGTCAGCATAATACACCTCGGTAACATAGGAGCCGTCCACGAGGTGGACGGCTCCGTCAAGTTTCGTTGCTTTTATTTTATCGGAAAATGGCCCCAAGGTCAACAGTCCATCTCCACAAATCTTCCATATCCGCCCCTATCCCCACAGGGCGGCGCGCCGCGCCCTCCCCGTGAAAACTGCAGCGCCCCCTCCGGCACAAGCCGGAGGGGGCGTTACGGTCACTGGCTTTTTGCCCACCGCTGCAGCTCGTTCCACAGCTCCATGGCCTTGAACTTGACGATATATCCCTCGTTCTCCCCGGTGATCAGCGAGATATCCCCGGTGGTAAGGCCGCCCTCGGCGGCGGTCTGGGCGGTGGTCTCGGTCACCGAGCCCAGGCACAGGGGCGGGAAGACCACGCACCACCAGTTCTTGCCGTCCCCGTCCCCGATGACCACCCGCAGTGCGGTGTACTCCCCGGCGGGAAGGGCGAAGTCGCTATACTCCTTGGTGGGGAACCACACGTCATGCTCCATCGACGCGGTCACCGGGTAGCCGTACCCCTGCTTTCCCACCGTATCGGCCCCGGCCGTGGCCAGATCGCCCAGCCGCGCGGTGATGGCCGCCTCAGCCTCCTCCCGGCTCAGCCCCTGGGTAAAGAGGTCTCCGGCCTCGGCCAGAATGCGGTCGCGCACCTGGAGCTTGAGGGCCTGATCCTCCTGAGAATCCGAATTGGCGATCACGTGCAGGCGGATCACCTTGTCGGCAAGCTCTCTCTGCTGTCCGCTGAGCCACCCGCCCAGCAGGGCTGCCAGCGCCACGCCCAGCAGCAGGGCGATCTCCCAGCGGCGCAGCCTGTTTTTTGAAGTTGACATAAAAAATCACCGTCCCTATGTAATGTCTACATTCTGGACGGTAATTTTCAGTTTTATACCGTTTGCGTCAAAAAAACCTCCCGATAGGCCCATGATAGGTCCTCCGCCGCTCGCATCGCGGCCTCCTCCTGCTGAAAGATGCCGAAGACGGTGGGCCCGCTGCCGCTCATGCTGGCTCCCAGGGCGCCGTGGCCCAAAAGGACGCTTTTGATTGCGGCAATCTCCGCCGCCTTCCGGGGGGGCAGCACGTCCTCAAACACGTTATAGAGCCGCCGGGCCACCCCCTCCAGGTCCCCCGCCTCCAGCGCGGCGACGAGCCCCGCCGTGTCCGGCCTGCGGCGCAGCCGCACGCGGTCGGCCCGGCGGAAGAGCTCCGGCGTGGCGATGGGGAAATCCGGTTTACATAACACAACCCAACAGAAGGGCAGCGGATCCAGAGGGGTCAGCGCCTCACCCCGCCCCTCGGCCAGGGCCGTGCCGCCGTGGACGCAGTAGGGCACGTCGGAGCCCACCAGAGCGCCGATGCGCCCGAGCTCCTTCCCGCTCAGCCCCGCCCCGGTGAGGGCGTTGAGAGCGCGCAGGACGGCGGCGGCGTCGCTGCTCCCCCCCGCCAGGCCCGCGCAGACGGGGATCTCCTTTTCAATGTGGATGGATGCGCCCCCCAGGTCGATTCCCGTCTCCTCGGCAAAGCGGAGGGCGGCGGCGGCGGCCAGATTCCGCTCGTCCGAGGGGAGAAAGCTGCGGTTGGTGGACAGCCGCAGCCCTGTACCCGTGCCGGTCTCCACGCTCAGCAGGTCGTGGAGGGCCACCGACTGCATCACCATCCGCAGGTCGTGGTACCCGTCGGGCCGCTTGCCCAGGATGTCCAGGGTCAGATTCAGTTTTGCGCGGGCCTCGACCTGCATATGTTCTCCCTCTTCGCCTATCCTCGTATCCTTCGTGCCTCTAAGTAAAACCGCTTGTCGCTGGCCTGCCCCATGGAGAAGGTCTTGCGGGGCAAAAGCCCGTCCTGTGCCACGGTGGGAAAGAGCTCCGCCTTGTCCATGGCGGGCAGGAGGAAGGCCAGATTCCCCTCCTGCATTCCAAGGCTGCGGGCCACGTCCTCCCCGTGGATGTAATCGATGCGGCACCTGTGCCGCTGGGCGTAGGCGTCCAGGAAGGCCTGGAGGGTGCCGACGCTCAGCCTCAGCCTGGGGTTAGGCACCGTCACCATACCCACCCCGTCCCGATGGAGGAAGGAGAGGCTGTGCCCCTCCCCGCCGGGGCCGAAACGGGCCCCGGGGTAGGCGGAGATCAGCTCATACAGCAGCGCCTCCGGCTCTACGCCGAAGACCACCCGGTGGATGGGCTCGAACTCCAGCGCCTCGTCGTGAAGGTTTACCAGCTCGCACAGGGCGTACCGGGCGGGCAGCGCGGCCCACTTCTCGGGCGGGGTCAGCCGTTTCTGCCGCTCGTAGCACTCCTTGGCCGTGGCCAGGGAGTGGTTCCCGTCCCCCACGGCAAACTGGATGGACGCGCCGTCGGTGAGGGTCTGGAGGGCACACGACACCCGCTCCAGCGCCGCGCCAGGCAGCAGCCAGCCGGAGAGATGGCCGCCCCCCTCCATCAGATCAAAGTCGTAGAGGGGCTCCATACGCTCCTTCTCCTCCGCCAGCGGCTCAATGACGGTGCGGCCCGGGTCGTCGGTGAGGAGGAGGATGTGGGGCAGCTCGATGGGGGCGTTCTTGCGCACCGCCACCCGGGGCGGGATACGGGAGAGGACGGTGCCCTCGGTGGCCCGGATGGGTGTGTCCGCGCCCGCCTCGTAATCGTACTGCTCCAGGTCCACCATGCCCACCAGGCCCCGGCGGGTCCTTCCGTTGGAAAGGCCCCGCTCCACATAGACCATGGCCCCCGGCAGGGCCTTGAACACCCCATCCCGCAGATAGCGCGTCATGGTGTTGTTCACGTCCATGATGTCGGTCTCCACGTCGGGCCCCTCCAGGCAGCTCTCGGGCAAAATGAGCCGGAGGGAGGACGGGGCGGAGCCCACATAGTCCTCCACCCGCTGCCAGTACTCGGGCTGGGAGGTGTACTGGTCACAGGCCACCACGCTCCACTTGCGGTACTCGCAGTTCTGAGGCAGCAGGATGTCCGCCGGGGAAAAGGCCAGCCGTTCAAACATGGGGGCACCTCCTTAGAAGTTGGGACTGGAAACTCAGAGCAATCCACTGCCGGCGTCAGCAGCCGCAGGCCCGCCTGATGGCGCCGAGGAGCTCGGGGAAGGTCTCGTAGGCGGGGAGCTCGGGGTAGTCGGCCTTGATCTTGTCGGTGCTCTTGAAGAGGAAACCAGCCTCGCTCGCCAGAATCATGCCCAGGTCGTTATAGCTGTCCCCGGCGGCGACGGTCTGATAGCCGATGGATTGCAGGGCCTTCACCGTGGTGAGCTTGGACTGCGCGCAGCGCATTTGGTAACCGGTGATGGTCCCGTCGGGGGCCGCCTCCAGGGTGTTGCAGAAGATGGTGGGCCACCCCAGCTTTTTCATTAGGGGCTGGGCGAACTGTTCAAAGGTATCGCTGAGAATGATGACCTGGGTGAGGGAGCGCAGCTCGTCCAGGAACTCCTTGGCCCCGGGGAGCGGGTCGATGGCGGCGATGGTGTCCTGGATCTCCCGCAGCCCAAGGCCGTGCTCCTTCAAGATAGAGATGCGGTAGTTCATCAGCTTGTCGTAGTCGGGCTCGTCCCGGGTGGTGCGCCTCAGCTCGGGGATGCCGGTGGCCTCGGCAAAGGCGATCCAGATCTCCGGGACCAAAACGCCCTCCATATCCAGGCAGACAAGATTCATATGTGCAATCCCCCTTATTTCCCGTCCCGATCCCGCTTTTTGCGCAGGTTCGTGAGGAAGTTATCCATCCGGGTCAGCGCCTCGGCGATGTCCTTCATGCTGGTGGCGTAGCAGCAGCGGATAAAGCCCTCTCCCCCGGGGCCAAAGGCGCTGCCGCTGATGACGGCCACCTTCTCCTCCAAAAGGAACCGCTCACAGAACTCGTCGGAGGAGAGCCCGGAGGAGGTGATGTCGGGGAAGACGTAAAAGGCCCCCTTGGGCTCGTAGCACTTCAGTCCGATGCGGTTCAGGCCCTCCACCAGGTAGCGGCGGCGGCCGTCGTACTCGTCACGCATCTTCTCAATGTCCCGGTCGCCGTTGCGCATGGCCTCCACGGCGGCGTGCTGGCTGGTGGTGGGGGCCGACATGATGCCGAACTGGTGCAGCTTGAGCATCTGCTTGATGACCGGCGCGGGCGCGCAGAGGTAGCCCATGCGCCAGCCCGTCATGGCGTGGCTCTTGGAGAATCCCCCCACCAGAACGGTGCGTTCGTACATATCGGGAATATTGGCGATGGAGGTGTGGCGCATATCGTAGGTGAGCTCGGCGTAGATCTCGTCGGAGATCACCATGATGTCGGTCCCGCGCAGGACGGCGGCGATCTCCTCCAAGTCCTCCCGGCGCAGAACGGCCCCAGTGGGGTTGTTGGGGAAGGGGAGCACCACCGCCTTGGTACGGGGGGTAATGGCGGCGCGCAGCGCCGCGGCGGTGAGGCGGAAGGCGTCCTCCGCGCGGGTCTCCACCAGTACGGGAACGCCCCCCGCCATGGTGGTGAGGGGGCCGTAGCACACGAAACTAGGTACGGGGATGATGACCTCATCCCCCGGATTGAGGAGGCAGCGCAGCGCCAGGTCCAGCCCCTCACTCCCCCCCACCGTCACCACGATCTGGCTGGCGAAGTCATAGTGCAGGCCGAACCGGCGGGCCTGGTAGGACGCAATCTCCCGGCGCAGCTCGGCAAGGCCCGCGTTGGAGGTGTAGCGGGTCTTGCCCTTCTCCAGGGAGTAGATGCCCGCGTCCCGGATGTGCCAGGGGGTGACGAAGTCGGGCTCGCCCACGCCGAGGGAGATGGCGTCCTTCATCTCCTCCAGAATGTCGAAAAACTTGCGGATGCCGGAGGGGGGAACGCTCTGGATCTTCTCTGACAGTATATGCTCGTAATTCATACGAAAATGAACTCCCTTTCTCCCGGCGCCTGCTTTTCAAAGATCAGGTGCTTTTCTTTATATTTTTTAAGGATGAAATGGGTGGCGGTGGCGGTGACTCCCTCCAAGGGGGCCAGCCGGTCGCTGACAAAGCCGGCCACTTCCCGCAGCGTCCGGCCCGAGATGATGACGGTAAAGTCGAAGGCGCCCGACATAAGGTAGAGGGACTCCACCTCCTCATACTGGTAGATGCGCTCGGCCACCCGGTCGAACCCCTCCTCCCGCTGAGGCGTGACCTTGACCTCGATAAGGGCGGTCACATCCTCCCGGTTGGTGCTGTTCCAGTCTACGATCGCCTTGTACCCGAGGATGACCTTGTCCTCCTCATACTGCTTAATAGCTCGTGCGACCTCCTCCACCGGCATGTCGGCCATGGCCGCCAGCTGCTCATGGGTGAGCGTGCAGTCCTCTTCCAGTAATTTCAATAGCTTTGTCATAAAAACGCCTCCTGTCCACATGATAAGTGTGGTTTCCATTATAATGCGTAAAATGCCGTGGGGCAAGTGCAAATTGCCGCGCCCGCAGCCCGGAAATCGCCTGCGACTCTACGGTTTGAGGTATGCAAAACCGGGGCCGCGCCTTTGTGTGTGATTGTGCGCATTTATTTCTTCGCATTGCGAAAAATTTTTGTGCATTTTTTTATGGAAATCTAAAAATTAAAGTGCTATGATAGTTGCCTCGACATTGAACGGCAGCAAGAAACACGATTATCTTCCCACGGGAGGCGGCAGGGATATGGAATACGTCAATCTGGTCAGCAAGATCGTCGCGGCGGAGGAGACCGCCCAGGAGATCGCCCGGGAGGCGCAGGAGAAACAGTCCAGCCTGGACAGCGATTTAAAGCGGGACGTGGAGGCGCTGCGCGAGGATTGCTTTGCCCGCGCGCGCAACCGGGTCGCCCTGGTGGAGGAGACCGAGCGCGCCGCCGCCCGGGAAACCATGTCCGAGTGGGACGCCAAGCTCTCACGCGCCATGGCCGAGGTAGAGCGCGCCTACACCAAGGGCAGAGACGCCTGGGTGGACCTCCTCTTCCATAAAATTATAGGCGAATAATGCCCCAAGGTGGGAAACCAATTCCCCTCAATACTTCGGTCTCGCGCCCTGCGGCGCGGCGCGAGGTGTTTTTAGGGGAGGTGAACTCCGCCGAAAACAGATTTTATCGCCCAGGAACGGGAGGAGTTGAATCCGATCCTATGATTACAAGCTATATGAAATACGGCGCGCTCTCGGCCAAGGTGCGCGCCATGTACGGCAAACGGCTTCGCTCCGCCGACTTCGAGCATATGGCCTCCCTCACCGATCCCCGGGACGTGCTGGAGTACCTGCGCGCCCAGCCCGGCTGGACCGCCGCCGTCGCCGCCCTCTCGGCCGACCGGGGCTATGTGGGCCGGGCGGAGCTGGAGGAGGCCCTGCGACGCCAGGTCAGCCATGACTACGCGGCGCTCGTGCACTTCGTCCCCAAAGCCGACAAGGCCATCGTCTCCTTTCCGGTGCGCCTTGCGGAGCTCTCCGAGATCATGACCGCCCTGCGACGCCTCAAATCGGGGGGCGACGCCGCGCCGGCGGCGCCCGAGTATGAGTCCGCCCTGAAGATCGACCGGGCCGCCATGCGCACCTGCACCAACTATACCGCTCTGGTGAACGCCGCCAAGGGCAGCATCTACTACACGCCTCTCACGTCCCTCCGGCCCGACCAGTCCGGCGGCCTGCCCGACTATCCCATGGCCGAGGCCATTCTCCAGAGCGCCTATTTCTCCCACCTCTACAAGACCGTCCACCAAAACTACGCGGGTGAGACCAAGCGGGTCCTTCTCCGGGCCTTTGGCGAGCAAGTGGACCTCCTCAACCTGATCCATCTGCTGCGCATCAAGACCTATTTCCCGGACGAGGTGGCCTTCCGATCCACACTCTTCCCGTTCAGCTATAAGCTCACGGACGATAAGATGAAAACCCTCTCCGCCGCCGCCGGCGTGGAGGAGGTCTTCGCCCTCCTGTCTGACACGCCCTACGCCAAGGCCTTTGAGAACCTGTCCCACACGGCCGCCGGCGTGGAGGAGTACTACCGCAGGGCCCTCTACCGGTTCAACAAGGGCCAGCTCGCGGCCGGGGAGCCCTCGGTCTACACCGCAGTGGCCTACCTCAACCTAAAGGAGCTGGAGCTCCAGGCCCTGGTCCACCTGGTCGAATGCGTGAAGTACGGTGTGCGCTACGACGGTATCTTCGCCCACCTGACCGGCGGCTAACCCACCAGTACCCCCGGGCACGGCAAGGTCGTGCCCCCATATACCTGACAAAGAGGAGATGATCCATGTGTCAGTCATCCCGATGAAGCTGTTCACCATCGCGGGTCCTCTGACCCAATTCGACGCCGTCGTCCGCTCCTGCATCGTCAACCAGGAGTTTCACCCCGAGAGCGCCATGCAGTTCATGAAGGGGGTCCGCGGCCTGCGCCCCTTCGACCCCTCCAACCCCTACACGGCGCTCCTCCACAGGGCCGAGCAGGTGGCCGACCAAGTGGGCATTGCGCTGGAGTACTCCTCCTTTGGCGACGAGGAGCGTACCCCCCAGGCCATGGGCGACTATTTCGACCAGCTGGAGCAGCAGGTCCGGGATCTGTCCGCCCGCCGGGAAAAGCAGCTTCAGACCGCCTCCAGCTACCGCAACTATGTCTCCCAGCTTGAGAACCTCAAGGGCGTCACCTCCAACCTGGAGGCCCTGTGGCATATGGACTGGTCCCGTTTCCGATACGGCTACCTGCCCCGGGAGACCTACGACAGTTTCCACCAGAGCCTGGAGGAGGCGGACGACTTCCTCTTTTTCCCCACCAACGTGGAGAGCAAGGTGGTCTACGCCGTCTACTTCACCACCAAGTCCCAGCACGACAAGGTGGACCGTCTCTTCAACTCCCTTCACTTCGCCCGCATCCACGTGGACGCCCAGGCACACGGCTCGGCCGTTGAAGCCATGGCCGACATGTCCCGTATGGCCGACGAGGCGGAGCAAGACGCCGCCGAGGCAGAGCGCACCCTCAAGGCCCTCTGTTCGGCCGAGCATGACAGGCTCCTCTCGTCCTACTCCTACCTCCGCTACGCCAACGACTCCTACGACCTGCGCCGCTTTGCCGCCCACTCGAAGGAGACCTTCTATCTCATGGGCTGGGTACCCAAAACGGCAGCCGACGACGTGAAACAGCGGCTGGCCGCCTTCCCGGAGCTCTCCTGCGTGGTGGACAACGCCATCGACGCCCCCGGGGCCAAGCCCCCCACCAAGCTGAAAAACTCCTTCCTGGGCCGGACCTTCCAGCCCTTCCTGGAGATGTACGGTCTGCCCGCCTACAACGAGCTGGACCCCTCCATCTTCATGGCCCTCACCTACTGCCTCTTCTTCGGCGTCATGTTCGGGGACGTGGGACAAGGTCTGTGCCTGGCGCTGGTGGGCATCCTTCTGGCAAAATGGAAGAAGATGTGGCTGGGCAACATCATCGCCTGCTGCGGTCTGGCCGGCGCCGTCTTCGGCTGCCTGTACGGCAGCGTCTTCGGCCTGGAGGAGCTCCTGCCCGGCTTTAAGATCCTGGCCGAGCCCGAGCACTACACCATCCCCGGCGTCAGCAACGTGCTGGTGCTCCTGATCGCCTCTATCGCGGCGGGTGTGCTCATGCTGGCCTTCGTCATGCTGCTCAACATTATCAACGGCGTCCGTCAGCACAATTACGAAAAAATCTTCTTCGGCCAGAACGGTCTTGCGGGCATGGTGTTCTACATCGGCCTCATCGTCGCCGCCGTATGCACCCTTCTCCTGGGCGTGGACCTCTTTGTCCCCGCCTATGTCCTGCCCGTGCTGGTGCTCCCCCTCCTCCTCATCCTCTTTAAGGAGCCCCTGGCCCTCATGCTGGAGGGGGACCCCGAGTGGAAACATATGAAGATCGGCGCCCTCCTCTCCACCGGGTTCTTCGAGCTCTTCGAGACCCTGCTGAGCTACCTCACCAACACCCTCTCCTTCATGCGTGTGGGCGCTTACGCCATCACCCATGTGGGTCTCATGCTGGTGGTACAGATGCTGGCCGGTATGGCCGGCGGCATGGGCAGCGTGGGCGGCATCATCGCCATGGTGGCGGGCAATATCTTCGTCATGGGCTTTGAGGGCCTGCTGGTGGGCATCCAAGTGCTCCGTCTTGAGTTCTACGAGCTCTTTGGCCGTTTCTATGACGACGGCGGCATCCCCTTCGTCCCCAAGGTCATCGACTACACCACCCGCGCCGCGTAGGTCCCGTCTCCGCAGCTCTCACCATCCCCGCCACGCTCACGTCGGGCGCATGCCCCCATGCCGCCCTCAACAATGGAGGTTTTATTATGAAATATCTCGTCCTGTTTATTGCCACCCTGGCCATGCTCTCCCCCCTCTTCCTCGCGGGCATCCGTAAATACACCGGCAGAAAGGCCAAGCGCGCCCTGTGCGCCAATATCGTCTCCTTCTGCGCCCTCTTCGTGATCGCCACCCTTCTGGGCTTTGGCGGCAGCGCCAGTGCCGCCGACGTCACCGTCGAGGCCGCCGCCGCCTCGGCCAACGGCCTGATGATGGGCATGAAGTATATCGGCGCTGCCCTGGCCGTAGGCCTCAGCGGCATCGGCGGCGGCCTGGCCGTGGCCTCCTCCGCCTCCGCCGCTCTGGGTGCCATCAGCGAGAACGACAAGGCCTTCGGTAAGGCCCTGATCTTCGTGGGACTGGCCGAGGGCGTCGCCCTCTACGGCCTGATCGTGGCCCTGCTCCTGCTGTTTACTTGATTTTATGCCAAACGGCGGGGGCAAGCCCCCGCCCTACGTTCTCCCATCCCAATGTCCCGCACCGCACCCGCCCGCGCGCATGCCCCAATCAATGAGGTGTTCCTTATGAAGTATTTCGTCATCACCGACAGCACCGATACCCAGACCGGTCTGCGCCTCGCCGGGATCGACGGCGTGGTGGTCCGCGAGGAGGAGGCCGTGCGCGACGCGGTGCGCAGCGCCCTGGCTGACCCCTCCATTGGTGTGCTTTTGGTCACCGAGGGCCTGGCCGCACTCTGCGCAGACCTGCTCGCCCCCGTCAAAATGAGCAGCCACACCCCCCTTGTGGTGGAGATCCCCGACCGCCACAGCCAGGGCCGCGCGCCCGATTCCATTACCCGCTATATCCGCGAGGCCATCGGGGTCAAGCTCTAAGGCACACGTTCTCCCGCGGCCCCGGCCGCGCCAAACCATCATCCAATCGTGCGAGGGTCCGCCCCCGCCGCGTCCAAGGGAGGTTATCCCCAAATGTCCGACCTGAATACAAAAATTGACCGTTTTGCCGCGACCATTGTGGCCGAGGCGACCGCGGACACCGAGCACACCCTCTCCGAGCTCTCCCAGCGCCGCGCCGCCGCCTACTCTGCCGCCGAGGAGCAAGTCCTGGGCGACGTGTACCGCTACATCCACGGCGAGGTGGCCCGGGTCAAGACCGAGGCGGGCCGCCAGGTCTCCCGCCATATGCTGGAGAACAAGCGCACCCTCTACCTCCGCCGGGAGGAGATCGCCGCCGAGGTCTGCGGCGAGGTCCGCGCGCGTCTGGCGGCTTACACCGCCTCCCCCGCCTACGCTACCCGTATGGCCGCCCTCTATGCCGACGCGCTGGCCGTCCTGTCCGGCGCGGCTGAGGTGCGCCTTTTCCTGCGCCCCGCCGACACGGTCCTGGCCGATGCCCTCACCGCCTCCCAGCCCCAGGTGAAGGTCCAGGTCCTGGAGGGCGATTTCCTCCTGGGCGGCCTGGTTGCCGACGCGCCTGCCCTGGGCAAGCGGGTCGACGCCACCTTTGACAGCTCCATGGAAGAGCTGTCCGGCCACTTCGCGGAGCTCTTCGGGCTCTCGCTGCCCAGTGAGATGGACGAAGGAGGAGAGCGCGCATGAGCGAATACCGCATCCGGGGGGTCAACGGCCCCGTGGTCACCGTCGTGGGCGGCTCCGGCCTCGCCATGATGGACATGGTCTACGTCGGCGACGAGCGCCTCATCGGCGAGGTGGTGGGCGTCCGCGGCGGCCTGACCACCGTACAGGTCTACGAGGACACCGCGGGCGTCGCCCCCGGCCAGTCCGTGGTCTCCAAGGGCGAGCCCATGTCCCTTAAGCTGGGTCCCGGCCTGCTGAGCCACATCTTCGACGGCATCGCCCGGCCCCTCACCGTCATCCAGGACAAGAGCGGTCCCTTCATCGGCCGGGGCATCAATATCTCTTCACTGGATGAGGAGAAACGGTGGGACACCACCGTCACTCTCAAGCTGGGGGACGCCGTCCGCCCGGGCACCCTCTACGCCGAGTGCCCCGAGACCACCCTCATCAAGCACCGCTGTATCGCCCCCGCCGGGGTCAGCGGCACCGTCACCAAGGTCCTGCCCAGCGGCTCCTACAATGTGGATGAGGTCCTGGCCGAGGTCACCGAGCCCTCCGGCAAGGTCCACCGGCTCCGCCTCTCCCAGGACTGCCGCATCCGTACCCCCCGCCCCATGGCAAAGCGCCTGCCCATCGACCGGCCCCTCATCACCGGCCAGCGCGTTATCGACACACTCTTCCCCATCGGCAAGGGGGGCGCGGCCGCCATCCCCGGTCCCTTCGGCGCGGGCAAGACCATGACCCAGCACCAGCTCGCCAAGTGGTCGGACGCCGACATCATCGTCTACCTCGGCTGCGGTGAGCGCGGCAACGAGATGACCCAGGCGCTGGAGGAGTTCTCCGAGCTCCTGGACCCCAAGAGCCAGCAGCCCCTGATGAACCGCACCATCCTCATCGCCAACACCTCCAACATGCCGGTCTCGGCCCGTGAGGCGTCGGTCTACACCGGCATGACCATCGCCGAGTATTACCGTGACATGGGTTACCATGTGGCCCTCATGGCCGACTCCACCTCCCGCTGGGCCGAGGCCCTGCGCGAGATCTCGGGCCGCCTGGAGGAGATGCCCGCGGAGGAGGGTTTCCCCGCCTACCTCGCCTCCCGCCTGGCCGAGTTCTACGAGCGCGCCGGGTACGTGGAGACTTTGGAGGGCAAGGAGGGCAGCGTCACCGTCATCGGCGCCGTCTCCCCCCAGGGCGGCGACTTCTCCGAGCCGGTGACGCAGAACACCAAGCGGTTCGTGCGCACCTTCTGGGGCCTCGACCGGGCCCTGGCCTACGCCCGCCACTTCCCCTCCATCAACTGGCTCACCTCCTACTCGGAGTACGCCGCCGACCTAAAGCCCTGGTACGATAAGAACGTGGGCGCAAACTTCGTCCGCTGCCGGGGGCGGATCTCCAATCTCCTCCAGGAGGAGGCCTCTTTGATGGAGATCGTCAAGCTCATCGGCTCCGACGTGCTGCCCGAGGACCAGAAGCTGGTCATCGAGATCTCCCGCCTCATCCGGGTGGGTTTCCTCCAGCAAAACGCCTACCACGCTGTCGACACCTATGTCCCCCTGGAGAAACAGCTCAAAATGATGGAGCTCATCCTCCGCCTCTACGACGGGGCCAAGGTCCAGCTCGGGCGGGGCATCCCCCTCTCCCAGCTCAAGGCTACCGGCATCTTCGACGAGCTGATCCGCCTCAAATACGAGGTCCCCAACGACCAGCTTGGAAAATTCGCCAACTACGAGCACAAGGTAATCGACGCCCTGGCCCAGGTGGACAAGGCCAACCGGTAATCATAGAAATCGTGTAGGGGCGGCAGACCTGCCGCCCATCGAGGTGACAATTATGCGCATGGAATATATCGGCCTTTCCGAGCTCTCCGGCTCCCTCATCGCCCTGGAGGGGGTCACCGGCGTGAGCTACGACGAGATGGCCGAGATCACGTTGGACAGCGGCGAACGCCGCTATGGCCGCGTCATCCTCATCGACGGCGACAAGGTCATTCTGCAGGTCTTTGAGGGCACCAAGGGCATCTCCCTGGAGAACGCCCGCACCCACTTCACCGGCCGTCCCATGGAGCTCTCCCTCTCCAGCGAGATGCTGGGCCGCATCTTCGACGGCGCGGGCCGTCCCATCGACGGGTTAGGGACCATCTATCCCAGGGCGCGCCGCAATATCAACGGCTCGGCCATCAACCCCGTCTCCCGCAAGTACCCGCGCTCCTGTATCTACACCGGCATCTCGGCCATTGACGGCACCTCCACCCTGATTCGGGGCCAGAAACTGCCCATCTTCTCGGGCTCGGGCATGAAACACAACGAGCTGGCCGCCCAGATCGTCCGCCAGGCCAAGGTGGGTGACGAGGACGGGGAGTTCGCCATCGTCTTCGCCGCCATGGGCGTGAAGAACGACACCGCCGAGTTCTTCCGCCGCAACTTTGAGGAGGCAGGGGCGCTCCAGCGGGTGGTCATGTTCACGAACCTGGCGTCCGACCCCATCATCGAGCGTATCCTCACCCCCCGCTGCGCCCTCACCGCCGCCGAGTACCTGGCCTTCGAGCTGGGGTATCACGTCCTGGTCATCATGACCGACATGACCTCCTACTGCGAGGCCGTGCGTGAGTTCTCCTCCTCCAAGGGTGAGATTCCCTCCCGTAAGGGGTTCCCCGCCTACCTGTACTCAGACCTGGCCTCCCTCTACGAGCGCGCCGGGATGATCCACGGCAAGACCGGCTCGGTGACCCAGGTGCCCATCCTCACCATGCCCAACGACGACATTACCCACCCCATCCCCGACCTGACGGGCTATATCACCGAGGGGCAGATCGTTCTGGACCGGGACATGGACCAGCGTGGCATCTATCCCCCCATCGCCATCCTCCCCTCCCTCTCCCGTCTGATGAAGGACGGCATCGGCAAGGGCTTTACCCGCGACGACCACCCCGACGTGGCAAACCAGCTCTTCGCCTCCTACTCCAAGGTGCAGGACGCCCGGAGTCTGGCCTCTGTAATCGGCGAGGACGAGCTGAGCGAGACCGACCGGCAGTATCTGGAGTTCGGTCGGGCTTTTGAAACCCACTTTATCAACCAGGATATGATGGCCAACCGCACCATCGACGAGACTCTGGACCTGGGCTGGCAGCTCCTCACCTTCCTCTCCAAGGGCGAGCTGGACCGCATGGATGCCGCCACCATCGACGCCCACTATGTGGAGGGCGCCTACAAGGCCCTCGCCGCCCCCTCTGACAGCGCCCTCTGATCTCCCTCAACGGGTGTACGCCGTGCGCCCCGTTCCACCGCAATTTCATTGCGGGCTGAGCCGCATGGCAATCCGTATTTCCTTCCCCAAAGGAGGTGTCCCACTATGGCCGCCGTGCTCCCCACAAAAGGCAACCTGATGGCCACCAAGCGCTCCCGCGCCCTGGCCCAGACCGGCTACGAGCTGATGGACCGCAAGCGCAATATCCTCATCCGCGAGATCATGTCCCTGATGGAGCGGGCCCAGGAGGTCCAGGCCCAGATCGACACCGTCTTTACCGAGGCCTACGCCGCCCTCCAGCGGGCCAATATCGACCTGGGCATCTGCGACCGCATCGCCGAGGCGGTGGATCTGGACGACTCCCTGGAGATCCAGTACCGCTCGGTCATGGGCGTGGGGCTGCCCCACCTGGCGGGTACGCCCGCCCCCGCCCGCCCCGGGTACGGTTTTGCCTTCACCAGCTC
>DATMXU010000168.1:0-6579 GCA_035562355.1 Pseudoflavonifractor sp. | reverse complement strand
CTTGAGGAGCGCAGAGCGGCGGGCGGCGGCGGCGGGCGCGCCGGAGAGCCCGGCGGCATAGAGGTCCCCTTTGGTGATGGGCCTCCTCTCCCCCGCCGTTTTTTCTTCTCCGTCCAGGATGGTGGCTCCCGCACGGCGGAGGGCGTTCTCCAACACCTGAGGCCTCATTCCCTCCACGCCCAGCTTTCCCTCCTTGCCGGGGATACGCTTGCGGCGCTCCTTGCCATAGACGTCGGGGATATAGGCGTGCTTGACCTGCTCCGGGGGAATGGCTCCCTTGAGATAGCTGCGGATGACAAAGCCAGCGCCGTCGGAGTCGGTGAGGACAATGAGCCCCCTGGCCGCCGCCAGCCGCCGCAGGAGGGCCAGCCGCTCCCCGTCCTTGAAAACGCCAAACCCGGAGGTCTCCAGGATCACCGTGTCCACCAACTGGGAGAGGGTGTTCTTGTCGTACCGCCCCTCCACCACAATGGCCTCTTTGATTTTAAGCATGGACGGGCCTCCTTTGGAAGTCTCCTCTTGCGCACACAAGAGACGGCGGGCGACCAGTGTGGTCACGACCTTACGCGCTCTTCTTCCGGGCGAGTTCCAGGAGGAAACCGATCAAGAGCTCCTCACCATCGGCCCCGGTAGATTTCATCTCCAGGTCCAGTTCGCCGCAGCGGACCACCGCCCGGCGGCACCAGGGCAGTGAGAAACGCCGGGCCGCCTGCATGAGCTTATCGGCCGGATAGGCTGAGCGCAGGCCCCACAGCTCCATGAGGTAGGGGCTCCCCCTCCCGGCCTCCAGGGCCAGGCGGGCCGAGTAGAGCTGCCTGAGCTGCCGGCCCAGGACGGCCAGGAGCTTGATGGGCGGCTCCTGCATATGCAGCAGGTCCCCCAGCACCGCCGCGGCCTTCTCAAAATTCCCGGCGGCGATGGCGTCGGTCATCTGGAAGACCACCGCATCCAGCTGGGGGGTCGCCACCGCGTCGATGTCGGCCCGGGTGACCCGGTGGTTCTTGGCATAGGCGCTGATCTTCCCGATCTCCGAGATGAGCCCGGTCATCAGGTCGCCACACTGGAAGATGAGGTAGCGGGCCTCCTCGGAGTCGATGTCGTGCCCGTCGGCCTTAAAGCGGCGGCGAATCCAGTCTACCAGGTCCCCCTGCTCCTGCCGCGCGAACTGCACCACACTCCCCGCCGCCTTGATGGCGGCGGCGAGCTTGGTGCGGGCGTCGGCCTTGTACTCGATGAGGTCGTACACGAAGATGAGGCAGAGGTATTCCGGCAGGTCCCCCAGCAGGGCAGCCAGCCCCTCCCGGTCCCCCTTGTAGAGGTCGTGGTCCACTACCACCACCAGCGTCCGCTCACTCATCATGGGAAAGCAGTCTATGAGCATGGCCAAGGTCTTCAGGTCGAAGTCCTTCCCCTGGAGGACGTGGTAGTTGAAGTCCTCCAGCCCTGCGGGGAGGAGCTTTTCCTTCATCCTCCCAAGATAGTACTCCCGGAGATAGGCCTCCTCGCCATGGAAGACGTAGAGGTTGCCGATGGTCCCCTCCGTGATGTCCTTCTTTAATTTTTTATAGGCGCTGCTGTCTGCTTTCGCGCTGCCGTATGCCATTAGGGGGCCTCCCTGTTCGCTGTAATGGACACCGTCCCCATGAGGTCGGTGCGGTAGATCTCGCAGCCCGCGGCGGCAAGGCGCTCCAGTGCCTCGGGCGCGGGATGGCCGTAGTTATTATAGCCCACCGAGATGACGGCATACTCCGGCCTCGTCGCCATCAGCAGCTCCTCCGAGCTGGAGTAGGACGAGCCGTGGTGCCCCACCACCAGGAGCTCAATGTCGGGCAGGTTCCCGTACTTCACCAGCCGTTTCTCCACCGCGGCGTTCATGTCGCCCGTCACCAGGGCGTCAAAGTCCCCGCAGGTGGCGAGGACGGACAGGCCCTCCTCATTGGCGCCCCCGTCCCCCAAAGGCGCATAGAGGGTGAGACTTGCCTCTCCCAAGGCGAGGCGGTCATCGTCCAGCAGGAACCGCACCTCGGCCCCCTCCTCCTCCGCCAGGGCCAGGATTCTGGCCCTGAGAGGGTCGTCGGGCTGGGCGTCGGGGACGATGAGGGTCCCCACCTCCAGCCGCTGCATGAGCCGCTCCACGCCGCCCGCGTGGTCGGCATGGAAGTGGGTCAGAATAAGATAATCCAGGAGGCTGCTCCCCGTGGCCTGGACGGCGTTGGCCGCCGCGTCCCCGCTGCCCGATGCGCTTGTCCCGCCGCAGTCCACCAGAGCGGTCATCCCGTCGGAGCAGAGCAGAGCACTCGCCCCCTGGCCCACGTCCAGCACCGAGACGCGCAGATCCCCGCCTCGGAGGGTGAGTACGTTGAAAAAGAGGGCGGCGCAGAGGGTCACGGCGCAGGCGAAGGCGAGAACGACCGGGCGCTTGCGCTCCCCCCTCCACAGCGCCCAGAGAACGAGCAGGACGTACACAAAGCCCAGCCACAGCCATAGATAGCCATGGGCGGGGACGGCGGCAAAGGGGAGTTTCGCCAAACTCGAGGCCACCCACTGGACATAGCGCACCAGCCACGCTATCACCCAGCCCAGCGCCTGCCCGACGCCGGGCAGCAAAAATCCCACCGCCGCCGCGGCCAGACCGCCCAGAAAGGCATAGGACACCGCCCAGAGGGCGAGAAGGTTAGCGATGGGGGCCACAAGGGAAACGGTGCCAAAATACCAGGCCAGCAGGGGCGTGGTGAAAGCCAGCGCGCCGATACTGGCGGCGAGGTTGCCGTAGAGAAGGCGCAGGAGCCTATGCAGGGGCTTTCCCCCCAGGGCTCCGGTCCAGCGGTCATACAGGGGGCCGGTCAGCAGATAAATGCCCGCCACGGCGGCAAAGGAGAGCTGCAGGTTCCCGCTGGCGGCGGCATGGGGGTTCCACATCAATAGGAGCATAAGGACAGTCGAGAGGCTGGTGGCCTTATCGTCCTCCCGCCCCAGGAGAGGCGCGAGGAGGAGGGCGCATTGGAGATAGACGGCCCGGAGAACCGAGGGGGAGCCCCCTGTCGCCGCTGCGAAGAAGAAGAGAACAGCGATGGTGACCGCGGCTGACACCCTGCGGCGCTTACCCATCAGAACGGCGAGGAGCCCCGCGAGGAAGGAGACATGCTGGCCGGAGACCGCCACCACATGGGCAAGGCCCGTCCGCTGGAACGCCGCGTAGATTCCGCCGTCCAGGGTGCCCGTGTCCCCCGTCAGGAGAGCGGCCATAAAGCCCGCCGTATCTGCGGGAAAGAGGATGACCAAGCGCTCCTTCACGGCCCGGGCCGCCGCGAGGGGCCAGTACCGCGCCGGAAGGCCGGGTGGCGAGAAAACCTCCGGCGCCCCCCTGGCGTAGGCGAGAAGGGCAACTCCCTTAGAGAGGTAGTACTCGCTCTCCTCTCCATAGCGCAGGTTTGCCCGGCGGAGCGCCGCCGTACAGGTAACTGTGTCGCCGGGTTTCAAGTTTAGCCCCTCGTCGGCATAGAGGATGACCTTCGGGTCCCTTTCGCCGGGCAGCGCAAGGCGCGCCGGGAGAGAGACTCCATAGGCGGTGGCCCTGGGCCAGTCTGTTAAGGTAAAGGCATACGTCCCCTCCGCTCCGTCCAGCGCCAGGGCAGGGGCGAGGAAAAGGCCGTCATACCCCCAGGACCAGAGCAGCCCGGCGGCCAGCCCCAGGGCGGCGAGGAGCGCGCGCATGCGCCGCTCTCCCTTCAGGAGCAGGGCTGGGAGAGCCAGCGCCGCGCACCCGGCGGCCAGCCAGGGCAGAGCCCACGCGGGGGCCAGGTACACCGCCGCGAAGACTGCCGCCGAAAAGGGGATCGCAACGCCTGCAAGTATCCGCACGCTTTGTCCTCCCCCCTGTCCGTCTCTTTATTTGAGAAGCTCCTCCGGCACCTGATAGAGCCAGGCGTAGTCCGGGTATTTTTCAATCAGCCGCTCCGACACCGAGCGGTATTCCTCCTCCGTCACATCCCTGGTGCGCGCGTATACATAGACCTTTATGCCGCCCTCCAGGGTAAAACGCACCTTCAGGGGCTTGAACGCGGCCCCCGGGCCGGTGCCGTCCAGCAGGTCGCGGGCCAGCAAAGTGACGAGGCGCTGGTTCTCCTCCCCCAGGTGGGTCTGCACCGGGTCCGTGACGATAAGATAGTTGGCGCTCAGTACGTTCCAGGCAAAGCCGTCCCGCTTGTCCACATCGGCCATGTAGAGGAGCTTTGTCCTGGGCCCATCCCCCTCTGGAATGCCCAGAGAAATCAGCAGGTTTTCATAGGTGTTGCCGTTGAAGAGGAGGGACGAGGCCACCACCGCGGCCGTCTTCTCCCCTCCTTGAGAGAGGCTGTCCATATAGCTGCGCAGGGCCAGCAGCTCCATCAGGTCGGTCCGCCGGGGGCTGCGGTAGGAAAAGGCGGGCAGGACATCGGGAATCTTGATCTCAGAGATGGCGGCAGGCTGCGTCCGGGGCAGGAAGGGACTCACCGCCAGCACCGCCGTCATGGTCCAGGTGACGGGAGTACGCCAGCCCCAGTCGGGCAGCTCAGCCAGCCCCGATACCAAAAGAGCCGCAAGGCCGGGCAGGTAGAGCAGCAGATGCTGCTGCCCATGGGACTGTACCCGGGTGAAGAGGAGAAAGCAGAGTACCACCTGCCCCAGAGCCAGAACGGCCTCCCCCCGCGCAGGGCCTTTGCGCAGGAGCATGGCTACCCCCAGCACCAGCGCGAAGAAAAGCAGCGCCCAACCGAAATACCGGGAGAAGAGCCGCACGTCGCTCCACAGACCCAGTGCATAGGCCGAGTAGATATCCCCGTAATTGGAGTGGAGGATTTTGTCCACAAGAAAACTCTGGGCGAAGAAGACCCCGCACACAGCGGCAGAGCAGAGCATGCTTACCCAATCGGCCCAGTGTTTCCGGTCGGTCAGCAGCTTTTTGAGCAGTGCTGCAGCCCCAAAACTGATCACGAAGAAGAAGAAATAGCGCCGCAGCAGAAACGTGAGCACCAAAAGGGCTCCGGCAAGCACCCCCCGGGCCTCCGCGGGCCGTTTCTCGTCGGTATAGACCACGAAAACCCAGACCGCCGCGGAGGCTGCCGCCACATCCACGAAACCCACCAGCGCGGTATATGCCAGCATGGGCAGGCCAAGCACCAGCATGGCCCCGCCCCCGCGCCCCACACGGCGGCTCAGGGCGCACAGGCCCCACACGCCGGGCATGAGATAGAGGTTTACGGTGGCGAGCACGAAGACATACCGCCCCGTCCCCATCAGGCGCATCACAAGCGAGATGGGCCAGGCCAGCAGATAGTTATAGTCCAGGGTGATAACGCTCGCCAGCACCTCCCGCACCTGCGCAAGGCCCAGCGGAGCCTGGGCGAGGGTCCTGGCGTTGAGCCAAAAGCCCGCCGTATCCCAGATGTAGACGGTGGAGCTGCCTGCCACATACACCGCCGCCAGGATGTTGAGGAAGAGGGCCAGGGCCAGAACCACCCGCCCGTCCACCTTTTCCGGCAGCCCCCAGCTCCGGGCCGCCTTGACCAGGGCCAGGACGATCATACCCAGGAAGATGCCGCTGCCCATATGGCAGAGGAGACGGAAGGGCAGCGCCGCCACCAGCAGGCCATCCCCGTTGAACATGGCGTAGCTGGTGTCCAGCACACCGCCCAGCGCGAAGGCCGGGAGAAAGAGCAGCAGGTTCTTCCACCATGCCCTGAAGGGCAGGAAGTACCGCCTGGCTAAATCAAAGCGCAAAAAGGCAAAGACGCAGGCCCCTGCCAGCACCAGGGCCGCCGGAGCCAGTATCTTGCCGGGCAGATGCCCGCCCAGGACGGCCCACATCCGGACCAGGCACAGCCCGAACAGCCCCGGCAGGGCCGCCAGTCCGGCAGCCCTGGGGAAAAAAACTGTGCGCTCCACGTCCCTAACCCGGGGGCCAGGTCATGTCCCGGCCGCCCAGCACATGGAAGTGGAGGTGGGCAACGCTCTGCCCCGCTTGGGCCCCGCAGTTGGAGACCACCCGGAAGTCGGCGAGCCCCAGTTCTCCCGTCACCTGGGCGATGACCTCGAAGATATGGGCCACGACAGGTGAATTCTCAGCCGTGACGGCGGCGCAGGAGGAGATATGCTCTTTGGGGATGACCAAAAAATGTGTGGGCGCCTGGGGGTCGATGTCGTAAAAGGCGAAGACGAGCTCGTCCTCATACACCTTTTTAGAGGGGATCTCCCGGTTGGCAATCTTACAGAACAGACAGTCGGACATAAAAGGGCCTCCCTTTCTTCCATTTAGTTTGAACCGCTATATTAAGAAATTCCCGTTAGAGCATCTGCAGGCAGCCTCATAATATTGCAAACCGATCGTCACCGGGCAACCAACCTTACGGCCACGGGAGTCGATTCCGATAATGAGATGGGGGCAGACCTCGACATGGGTATAGGGGCAGTGTTGGCATCGATGTTGGGGGCGGAGCAGGCGTCACGCGCCCCCTCCGTTCCCGTCTATTTTACCAGACTGAGCGGAAAGTGCAAGTAAAATGCGGCGAAGAGGGTAAAACACGGGCATAGCTTTAAAAG
>DATMXU010000167.1:0-11842 GCA_035562355.1 Pseudoflavonifractor sp. | reverse complement strand
CCCTGGACCGGACCCCTCCCCTTCCCCCACCGCCACCTTGCCCATCGACCACACCGTGGTGAGCCCCTCCCCGAATGGGGAAAAAGGGGACAAGGACCGCACTGTGCGCGTCAAGCTTGCGGACGGCACGGTGCAGGAGATGACCATGGCCGACTATCTCTGGCGGGTGGTGGCCGCCGAGATGCCCGCCTCCTTCCACTTAGAGGCCCTCAAGGCCCAGGCGGTGGCGGCCCGGACCTACACGGTGGCCAAGATGGCATCTCCGGTGGAGAACCACCCGGACGCCGACATGTGCACCGACATCAACTGCTGCCAGGCCTATATCGAGCCGGAGGCTGCGGCCCTCGCCTGGGGCGAGGACGCCCAGAGCTATGCCGACAAGATCACCCAGGCTGTGGCGGGAACCGACGGCATGGTCGCCACCTACGGCGGCGCGCCCATTCAGGCCGTCTTCTTCTCCTCGGCCGCCGGGCGGACGGTGGACGCGGTGGAGGTCTGGGGCAACGCTGTGCCCTACCTCACCGGAGTGGAGAGCCCCGAGGGGGAGGAGGTGCCCAACTACCACAGCACCATGAGCCTGAGCGTCGACGGCTTTAAGTCCATCTTCCTCTCCCAGTATCCGGAGGCCAGCCTGGAGGGCGACAGCGCCGGGTGGTTTACCAACGTCGTCCACAACTCGGCGGGCGGGGTGGAGCAGATGGACGTCGGCGGCGTCACCATAGCGGGCGGGCCGCTGCGGACCCTCTTCGGCCTACGCTCTACCAACTTCACCATAGAGGTCGCGGATGGCAGCGTCACCTTCCAGGTCACCGGGTACGGCCACGGGGTGGGCATGAGCCAGTACGGGGCCAACGCCCTGGCCGAGGAGGGCAAGACCTGCGAGGAGATCATCAAGTGGTACTATACCGGCGTGGAGCTGGAGCGGACGGCAAGTTGAGTGCCGCTAAAACATCCAGTAGAGCAGGTGCGCGCTGAGGGCCATGCCCACCTTGCGCTGGAGGGCCAGAGACGCCTCGTTCCCCGCCTCGATATGGGCGAGGGCATATCCTCCGCGATCGAGCCTCCGGCGGATCATCGCCCGGTACAGGGCCTCCCCCACCCCCAGGCGGCGGTACTGGGGCAGGACCTGCAAAAGCCCGATGGTCCCCTCGTCATGGGTGCCCACGAACCCGGCCAGCGAGCCGTCCACAAAGGCCCCCAGCATGCCCCGCTCCACCGCGCCGGCGATATAGGCCTCGTCGGCATAGTCGTGGCCGTAAAGCGCGCGCACCCGCGGCGCCCAGGCGGCGTCCAGAGGCCGCAGCTCCCCCGGAAAGTCCGAGGACTCAGGCGGCCTCTCCCCCAGCCAGGCCGCCTGGTGGCAAGTCATGCCTCCGCCCAGCCCCAGCCGGGCCCGCAGGACGGGGAGATACCAGTCCTGATGAGCCACGCACAGGCCGCTTCCCCGGGGGATGTGCGCAATCATGGCCGAAGCGGCCTGGTGGCTCTCCGCCGTGAGCATATAGGCAAGACTCTCCCTGTCGCGCAGGAGCAGCCCGTCCTCCCGGAGGAGGAGCATCTCGGCGCTCCCCCGGCGAAACACCTCCAGAAGGTTCATATAGCGCAGCCTGTCCCGCTCCAGATAGCCGACCGCCCATTCTCTCTCGTTCAAGTGCTAATTCCCCTCCGTATATTGCGGTAGCTCGATCACAAAGCTCACGGAGCTCCCGTCGCTCTCAGCCCGGATGCTGCCGCCGTGGCGCTCCACGATCTCCTTCGCGATGGCCAGCCCCAGCCCCGCGCCGCCGGTGCGGGTGGAGCGTGCCTCGTCCAGGCGGTAAAATTTTTGAAAGATGCGGCTCAGCTCCCGCTCCGGGATCTCCATGCCCTGGTTGGTGACGGTGACCCGAATGCGCTCCCCCGATCGGGCCGCAATCACGGCCACCTCACCGCCGGGGGTGGAGTAGCTCACCGCGTTTTTGAGCACATTGTCAAAGACCCGTGCCAGCTTGTCCGCCTCCCCAAGGACCACCAGCTGCCGCTCGATCTCGGTGCGGCAGCGGAGGTCCTTTTCGGCAAAGAGGGGGTAGAACTCATCGGCCAGCTGCTCCAGGAGAACGGTGAGCTGGATGGGCTCCCCGTCCGCCAGCCCGGCTCCCAGGTCCATGCGGGTGATATCGAAGAACTCGCCCAAAAGCTCCTGGAGACGCCGGGCCTTCTCCAGGGCGATGCCGGTGTACTTACAACGCTGCTCCATATTCAGGTCGGGCTCGTCCCGCAGGAGCGTGAGGTAGCCCACCACGGAGGTGAGCGGCGTCTTGAGGTCGTGGGCCAGAAAGGCGATGAGGTCCTGCTTGCGGCCCTCGGCCTCCCGCGCCTCGGCCTCCCGCGCCCGCAGCTGGAGCTGGATGGCGCGCAGGTCCTCCTCCACCGGGGCGAGCTCCCGGGGCAGGCTGACCGTCTCCCCGCTCTTGCCCACCACCTGACGGGTGGCCTTCCCCACCTGGTCAAGCCACCTTGTGAACCTGCCCATGGCGAGATAAAACGCGATCAGCATGAGGCCCATCATGCCCAAGGTCAATATCTCCTGCTTGTTGGCGCGGATATGGGTCTGGTAGAGGGCCAGCGCATCGGCCTCGGTCCTGCCGAAGACCCGCTCAGCCCCCCAGAGGAAGAGCTTGGCGAAGGGGTCCTGCAGCACGCCGTCCACCACGACCTCCAGCAAAAAAATCCCTACCGCGCCTGCGACTACGGTGCCTATGACCACCAGCAGCAGCATCCGCAGCTTGAGCCGGGTATACTTCATGTAAGGTTCCCCCTCTCTCCTCCTACGCGCCGCCCTGTTCCTGGCGCCATGCCTCGATGGCCTCCAAAAAGGCCCTCCCGAATCTTTTGCGCTTTTGTTCGCCGACGCCCGACACCTTCAGCAGCTCCCCCTCCGACCGGGGGAGCTGCCTGCACATCTCCCGCAGGGTCCCGTTGGAGAAGACGACGTAGGCGGGCACGCCCAGCTGCTTTGCAAGCTGCTGGCGCAGCTGCTGGAGCCGCGCGTAGAGCGCGGGCGGTACATCCCCCTGCTGTGCGGATAGCTGCGGTGCGGCGCGATCTGTGGATACCTTGACCCGCGCGGTGAGCTTTTCCCCACGGAAGAGGATGTCCCCCGCCGTGGGGGTAAGCTCCAGCGTGGGGTAGGGTCCGTCCTGCTGCCTGAGATAGCCGCGCTCCAGCAGCAGCCGGATGCGGCTGAGCACCTCGTCCCGGGACAGGGCAGACAGCGCGCCGTAGGTGGGCAGCTTATGGAGCTCCCACTTGACGACGCGCTCGTTTTGTGCGCCGCGCAGCACGTCGGCGATGGCGGTGGTGCCGAACCGCTCCCCCGCCCGCTTGACGCAGCTTAATATTTTCTGTGCGTCCTCCGTGAGGTCCCGCTCTTCAAAATAGGCCCGGCAGTTCCCGCAGTCTCCGCAGTACTCCCGGGTCCCCTCCCCAAAATACCGCAGGATATAGTGGCGCAGACAGTCGGTGGTGTGGCAGTAGTAGGTCATCTGCTTAAGGCGCGCCAGGTCCTGCTCAATGCGACGCGCCCGCTCCTCCTCGTCGGTCTCGGTCTCTCTGCCCTGCTGTTCGATCAGAAAGCGGTTGGTCTGGATGTCGGCCGCGCTGTAGAGGAGCAGACAGTGGGCGGCGTCGCCGTCCCGCCCGGCCCTTCCCGCCTCCTGGTAGTAGCTCTCCAGGTCCTTGGGCATATTGTAGTGCACCACGTAGCGCACGTCGGGCTTGTCGATGCCCATGCCGAAGGCGTTGGTGGCCACGATCACCTGGGTGCTCCCGTAGACGAAGTTCTCCTGGTTCCGGCTGCGCTCCGCCGGCTCCAGCCCCGCGTGGTAGCGGGTGGCTGAGAACCCGCGCTCCTGGAGAAACGCGCAGACCTCCTCCACGTTCTTGCGGGTGGAGCAGTAGACGAGGCCGCTCTCCCCCTCATGGGCGCTCAGGAAGGCAAGCAGCGCCTCCCGTTTGCTGCGCGGGGTCTGGACCTCCCAGAAGAGGTTCGGCCGGTCAAACCCGGACACCAGCAAAAAGGGCTCCCGCAGCTCCAATTGGCGGATGATGTCCTCACGCACCTCGGGCGTGGCGGTGGCCGTAAAGGCGGCCACCACCGGCCGGGAGGGGAGGGCTGCGGTAAAGCGGGGGATGGCCAGGTAGCTGGGGCGGAAGTCCTGCCCCCACTGGGACACGCAGTGGGCCTCGTCCACTGCCACCATAGAGATGGGCGCCTCCCGCGCGAAGGTGAGAAAGGACGCCGTCTCCAGCCGCTCCGGGGCCACATAGATGAGCTTATATTTCCCCATCCTGGCGTTATGCAGGGCCAGGGCAAACTGCCGCTCGGTCAGGGAGCTGTTCAGATAGGCCGCGGGGACCCCGGCCTGGAGGAGCCCCTCCACCTGGTCCTTCATCAGGGAGATGAGGGGGGAGACCACCAGCGTGAGGCCCTCCATGCAGAGGGCCGGGATTTGATAGCAAATCGACTTCCCTGCGCCGGTGGGCATCACAGAGAGCACGTCCCACCGGCCCAGGAGCCGGTCCACCACCTCGCCCTGCCCGGGGCGAAAGTCCGAATATCCAAAATGCTGTTTCAGTAGTCTTCTAGGTAAGTCCATAGCGGCCCCCATCGCGCGGTTTTTCATTCCGGGAGCCAGGCCCGGCAGCCACCTCTTGATCGGCGGGCGGCGATGGCTCCAACGAAAGGATACCACAGGACGCGCCAAATTGCCACCGAAATGTCGCCCCCGCTCCCCCGCACGGGCTTTCGCCTGCATAATCAAGGCCGATATGGAAAAGCTTAGAGAATCAACAAAAGCAAGGGGCGGTAGGCACAGCATGAGCTTGGCAGTTGGCAAAAGCATTCCGCGCAAGGAGGCATGGGACAAGGTGACGGGAAGGGCGCGGTATGCCGACGATTTCCCGACAACGGGCGTTCTCTCCGCCCGGTTGCTCACCAGCACCTGCGCGCATGGAAAAATCCGGCGCATGGATCCCTCCAGGGCTCTGGCGGTAAGCGGGGTAAAATCGATTGTCACGGGGGCGCAGTGCCCGGAGCTC
Source organism: Pseudoflavonifractor sp. (assembly GCA_035562355.1). Taxonomy (GTDB): domain Bacteria; phylum Bacillota; class Clostridia; order Oscillospirales; family Oscillospiraceae; genus Pseudoflavonifractor. The sequence goes on along the minus strand of DATMXU010000167.1, from coordinate 6,763 downwards.
TTTGGCCCGCTGATGCTGGACAGGCCCGCGCTGGCGCGGGACGTGGTGCGCTACGCGGGGGAGCCGGTGGCCCTCGTGGTCGCGCAGGACGAGCCCACGGCGGAGGCGGCGGCGCGGCTGATCGAGGTGGAGTACGATCCCCTCCCATCCGTGCTGACTCCCTCCCAGGCCCTGGCCGACGGGGCTATTCTGGTACATGACCGGCCGGGCGGATACAAAAAAGTCATCAGGGACATCTATCCCCAGGCCGGGACCAACATTGCCAGCCGCTATCCAATCCGCAAGGGGAACGCCCGGGAGGCGCTGGAGAAATGCGACGTTATCGTACAGCAGCGGTTTTCCCTGCCGCCCTCCGACCATCTCGCGATGGAGGTGCGCTCCGCCCGCGCAGAGATCTCAGCCGATGGGGAGGTTTCGATCGCCACCGCGTCCCAGGCCCCCTACACAGTGAGAAAGCAGCTCGCGGAGGCCTTTTTGATCCCCCCTGGCAAGATACGGGTGCGGGTCCCCTTCGTGGGCGGCGGCTTTGGCGGGAAGGCCCCCGTCTTTCTCGAGATCCTGGCCTTTTTGGCCTCCCGCAGCGTCGGGGGCAGGCCCGTCCGCCTGACCATCCCGCGGGAGCAGGACATGGCCTCGGCGCCCTGCCGCCTCGGTCTGGAGGCGGATCTGAAACTGGGCGCAACCAAGGACGGAACCCTCCAGGCCGCCGAGATGACCTACTGGCTCGACTGCGGCGCCTATACAGACATCTCCCCCTATATGGCCAAGGCGATCGCCGTGGACTGCACCGGTCCGTATCACATCGAGCACCTCTCCTGCGACAGCCTGTGCGTCTATACAAACCGCACCTACGCTACCTCCTACCGGAGCTTTGCCCATGAGTCCTGCTCCTTCTGTGTGGAGCGCGCCATGGACATCCTGGCCCGCAGATGCGGTGTCGACCCCTTGGAGCTGAGGCTGAAGAACGCCATCTATCCGGGCAGCCTGACGCCCACCCAGGTCATGTGCAACGAGAGCCTGACCGGCAACCTGACCGCGTGCCTGAACCGGATAAAGCCGCTGGCCGAGTGGGACGGCGGGCAGGCCCTGCCCATCAAGGAGGGCACGGTACGCGCAAAGGGCGTGGCCTGTTTCTGGAAGACCGAGAATCCCCCTACCGACGCCGTCTCGGGCGCGCTCATCACCTTCAACCCGGACGGGAGCGTCAATCTCAACACCGGCGTGGTGGAGATGGGGTCGGGGGGGCAGACCCACCTGGCCCAGTTCCTGGCCGAGCGGCTGCGCATCGCGCCCGCCCAGGTCCACGTCGTCATGCCGGTGGATACGCGCACCGCGCCCGAGCACTGGAAGACGGTGGCCAGCTTTACCGAGTACATGGCGGGCCACGCCGTGCTGCGCGCGGTGGACGATCTGCTGCTCCAGCTGCGCCGCAACGGCGCGGAGGCCTTTGGCTGCACCCCGGAGGAGATCGAGATCACCGACGGGCGGGTCTGCTCAAAGAGGGACCCGAACCGTTTCATTCCCTTCCAGGACATCGCCCAGGGATACCAGTCTCCGGAGGGGGCCTCCCTGGGTGAGCCCGCCCTGGGCCGCGGCGGTTTTATGCTCAAAGGCTTGAGCATGCTCGATCCCCAGACCGGCCGGGGGCAGACCGCGCCCGCCTGGACCCTGGGCGCGCAGGCCGTGGAGGTGGAGGCGGACCTGAGGACCTGCTCCTACCGCATCCTTGCGGCGTCCACCGTGATGGACGTGGGAAAGGTCATCAATCCGGAGCTGATGCGCGCCATGGTGGCCGGGGGCATGGCGATGGGCCTGAGCCTTGCCAGCCGGGAGGCCTTCTCCTACGACAACGCGGGGATTCCGGGCGCGCCAAATCTGCGCACCTATAAGCTCATGCATATCGGGCAGGAGCCCGACTACCGGGTGGATTTCGTGGAGACGCCAGAGGAGGGCTCCCCCTACGGCATGCGCCGCTACGCGGAGCACGGCACCATTGCGATGCCCGCGGCTCTGGCCAATGCGCTGTCTACGGCATTTGGGACGGAGCTGCTCTTTTTGCCCCTCACCCCCGAGCGCATTTGGGCCCATGGCAAGGAGGAACAGCGATGATCCCCTTTTCCTTTGTCTACTGCCGCCCCGCCACCCTGGAGGAGGCTCAAGGCGCCTTTGTCCAACTGCAGGCCGAGGGCAAAAACCCCGTCTATTACGCGGGCGGCAGCGAGGTCATCACCATGTGCAGGGCGGGAGATATCCAGCCGGGCGCCGTGGTCGACCTCAAGGCCATTCCGGACTGCACGCTTTTGTCCGCGGACCGCGAGGGTCTGAGCCTCGGCGCGGCCTGCACCCTGAATCAGATTAAGGAGACCAAGCTGTTCCCGCTCCTCTCTTTGGTCTGCGGGAGGATCGCGGACCACACCAACCAGTGCCGGATCACCTTGGGGGGCAATCTGTGCGGCAGCATCCTCTACCGAGAGACCAGCCTGGCTCTGCTGCTGTCAGACGCCGACGTCACGCTGCTGAGCGAGGACGGGCTGCGCACCGCACCCTTTCAGAGCGTGTTCCAGGAGCGGATACGGCTGCGCCCCGGCGAGCTTGTGGTGCGCGCGCATATCCCCGGCTGGGCGCTCCAGGCGCCACATTTTCACGTCAAGCGGACCGCCCAGGAGAAAATCGACTACCCCCTGGTGAGCATGGCCGCCCTGCGGCAAGACGGCGTCCTGCGCGTCGCCCTGTCGGGCGTCTGCTCCTACCCCTTTCGCAGCACGCAGATGGAATCGGTCCTGAACGACAATACGCTGTCCCCCTCTGCCCGGGCGGAGCAGGCGGTACGGCTGCTGCCCGAACCGGCCCATAGCGACGTGGAGGGCAGCGGCGCATACAGGGCATTCGTGCTCAGCAACATGCTGCGCACCCTTCTGGAGGAATTTTAAGATGGTCAGATACGAGGGAAAAACGGTCATACCGCTTGCGGTCAACGGGGAGAGGCGCGAGGTGGCGGTACGCCCCTCCGACCTGCTTTTGGACGTGCTGCGGGAACAGCTCGGCCTGACCGCCGCAAAGCCCGGCTGCAAAAACGGCGACTGCGGGGCCTGCACGGTGATGATGGACGGCTGGCCCGCGAAGTCCTGCCTGGTGCTGGCCGTGGAGGCGGAGGGCCACGAGATTTTGACGGTTGAGGGCCTGGGCGGGGAGGCGGAGGTCCAAAAGGCTTTCGTCCATGCAAACGCCTTTCAGTGTGGGTACTGTACGTCCGGCTTTCTGATGGTCTGCCACGCCCTCCGGACCCAGTACCCGACCATGCCGGAGGAGTACGTGGTGGAGGAGTGGCTCCAGTCCAACCTCTGCCGCTGCACAAGCTACCAGGAGATCAGAAACGCCGTACGCGGCATGTACTATGGGGACCAGAATTGAGAGTCAAACAAAAAAGATTTCCTGTATGGACAGGAAATCTTTTTTGTTTGAGCGACAAGCTAATTGATGATGGTTCCGCCGTTTACGTGCAAGATCTGTCCCGAGATGTTGGAGGAGTCGTCGCAGGCCAGAAAGACATAGGCGGGAGCCAGCTCATAGGGCTGCGCCGCGCGTTTCATGGGGCTCGTGGAGCCAAAGGTCTGCACCTCCTGGGGGGAGAAACTGGATACGATCAGCGGCGTCCAGACGGGACCGGGGGCCACTGCGTTGACGCGGACCCCCAAGTCCACCAGGGAGAGGGCCATGGACCGCGTGAACGAGACGACGGCCCCCTTGGTCGCGGAGTAATCGATCAGTGTCGGCTTGCCCTCAAACGCCGTGATGGACGCCGTGTTGACGATGGCGCCCCCCCGCGACAAGTGCGGCAGCGCCGCCTTGGTCACATAAAAGCAGGAGAAGAAATTGCTCTCAAAGGTGTTGGCCAGCTGCTCCTTGGTGATATCCAGGATGCTGTTTTGCGGGTACTGGACCGCGGCGTTGTTGACCAGGATATCGAGCCCTCCGAGCTGGGTCACCGCCTGATTGACGGCGTTTACGGCGTTTTCCTCGGTGCGCAGATCGGCCTGGATGGGACGGCATATCCTCCCCAGCGCCTCGACCGCCCGGACGGTGTCCTGCGCGTCGCTGTTCTCGCAGAGGTGGACGATGGCCACGTCGGCCCCCTCCTTGGCATAGGCCATGGCGACGGCGCGGCCTATGCCGCTGTCTCCTCCCGTTATCATGGCCTTCTTCCCAGCCAGCTTGCCCGACGCCTTGTAGGACGGGTTGTCATACTGGGGCGGCGGATTCATCTCGGCCTCCCGGCCGGGCTGGCGGTCTTGGTGCTGGGGCGGAAATGTGTCGTGGGGCTGTGGCTGCATAGGCTTCGCTCCCTTCCATGGTTTCATACACGGTAGTATCCCCACGCCGGGCAGGATTATCGGCATAAATGCGGACGGAGCCGCCGCAGCGCCTGCGCACCATGGCGCAGAAAAAACACGGAGCCGGCTCGCTGTCCGCCTTGGTCTCCCAAGGCGGCGAACCGGCTCCGCGTTTCGCGGCGGCAATCACTGAACAGGAGTTACGCGATGCGCGCCTTATTGGTCACGGCATAGAAAACTGCGGCGGCGATGACCGCGATGCAAAACAGCAGGTACGCGCCGAACAGCGGGTTCTGCAGGCCGCCCATGAGGATGATCAGCGCACCCACCGTCGCGCACACGGGGACGACGTACCCCTTCCAGATGCTCTTGATCTCCCCGCGACGGGCGAGGCGGATCACGGCGGCATAGAGCATGATATAGCCCAGATAGTTGGTGACGATGCTGATCTCGGAGACATCCGAATTGGGAAGAAGCTGATATTTCTGCGTGACATAGTGCAGCCCAAGCCAGACGAGGGTGACAAGAAACGCAAAAACCGCCGAGTTGACGGGCATATCCCCCAGCTTGTGGTTCTCCTTCTTCAGAAAATCCGAGCCGGGGATCATATTGCGGATACCCAGGGCGTAGGGCAGGCGGATAGCGCCCAGGATCAAGCCGTTCACTGTCCCCAGGATGGACACCAGGACAAATACCAGCATGAGCTTGGCGCCCCCGCCGCCAAACAGCAGCGTCGCTGCGTAGCTTACGTGCTCGTCACCCATCTCCATGATCCTCTGCGGCCCGACCAAATTGCTGATGCCCACAAAATAGAGCACATAGGCCAGCAGGATAATGAGGGGCGAGATCACAAGGGCGCGGGGGAGGTTCTTCTTGCTGTCCTTGATCTCATGGCAGATCGAGGTGGAGATGGCCCAGCCGTCAAAGGAAAAGGCGATGGCCGGGATCGCGCTCATGAGGCCCGGCACGCCGGCGCCGGAGGGCGCCCGGGTGAAGGTCTGAACGGGATCCCCCGCCACCAGTCCCGCGGCGGCAATTACGAAGAGAGGAATCAATTTGATGATGGTCGTGCCGTTCTGAATAAATCCGCCCAGTTTCGCGGAGAGGACGTTGAAGAGGAAGAGGAGCGCGATATACCCCATGCCGAACAACACCTGGTTCTCCAGGGTATTGGGAAAATTGAAGAGGATGCAGGTGTAGATCCCACCCACCCAGGCCACCACCGCGGTGATACTCGGCATGTACGCCATAGTCTGAAACCAACCGAAGGCGCAGCTCACCGGGACGGAGCAGAACTCCTCCGCGTAGGTGATGATGCCGCCCGGCTTGTCGGTCATGGTGGCGAGCTGTGAGATAGAGAGCGAGCCGAAGATGATCGCGATGGCGGCCACCACGAAGACCAGTACGCCGTCCCGAACGCTGCCGCCAGTCCAGACCAGGATATTGTCGCTCTTAAAAAAGATGCCGGAACCGATGACGATGCCCGTGATCATGGCGATCGCTGTGAACAAGCCGTACTTTCGTTTCTCCATAAATCTGCTCCACTTCATTGTTTCATTGGGTAAAATTTACAAGGTCCAAGGACTGTGGCAACTCATTGTAATATAATCTTTACAAAAAAACAAGAATGAAACCACCGTCCTCTCCGTCGCGTACAGCTCCAATATGCCGCGCGTAGTCATATCTTGGGGGAATAAATCACCTCTCACCGCCGCAAATTATCCTTGGGGGTGATTTTTTTGCGCAAATCGACAGCATTTTTATTTCTGCTCCTATGCGTTGTCTCATCGGCGGGGGCTGCGGCGGCGGCGCCCGAGATTACGGCGCAGCCCGGCCAGGTAGACCCGTACAGAACCCGCTCCGAGCTCTTGATGGATGCGTCAAACCATACCGGTGTCTGCACCCCGGAGCAGGCTGCCGGCGTGTGGGCGCAGGGGCTGATGCGGCGCAGCGCCGCCATGCAGTACACCGTGATGACCCAGGCGCTGAAGGAACAATACGCCGCGCAGCTCGACGCCCTGAGCTCCAACTGGGTGACGGGTATGTCCAGCCCCTGGGTGCAGCGCTACACCGTTATGGAGGCGTCCCGGCCCGACGACGCACATGCCGAGATGGCTCTGAGTTTCGAGACGGCGACCAGCACCGGCCCGTTCGAGTGCTACAATGCGAGGCTATGGCTGGTTCGCGAGGACGAGTTCTGGCGCATTGAGCGCATCTGGACCGAGGAGGGTCTGTACCCGTACACCTTCTATCAGCCCTGAGTTTCCGCGTATAGGAGCAGAGTGCCCAACGTGCAAGCACGTTGGGCACTCTGCAGTCTGTCAAAGAACTAAAGTTTTTGGATTAGGAAACTGCGGATCTTTGGGTGTAGCGGGCATGTTGTCGTTTTTCATAAAATAGTGTCGATTTTTACTTGACTTTTTCGTCATAAG
>DATMXU010000166.1:0-13250 GCA_035562355.1 Pseudoflavonifractor sp. | reverse complement strand
GTCTATACAGGATGAAAAATGGATAGAAATAGGGCCCTGCCGTATCTGCGGTAGGGCCCCTGTAACTTTTTTTATTTTGTCGCCCAGATGCCCGTGGCCTCGCACTTGAGATAGGCGTTGATAAAGCCGTCCAGAGTGCCGTCCATAACGGCGCCGATGTTGCTGGTCTCATACCCGGTGCGGTTGTCCTTGACAAGCTGGTAGGGCATAAAAACATAGGAGCGGATCTGGCTGCCCCATTCGATCTTGAGCTGGACGCCCTTGATGTCGGAGATCTTATCGGCATGGGCCTGCATCTTGAGCTCCACCAGCTTGGAGCGGAGCATGCGCATGCAGGTCTCCCGGTTCTGGAGCTGGCTGCGCTCGGTCTGGCAGGCCACCACCACGCCGGTAGGGAGGTGGATGAGGCGAACGGCGGAGGAGGTCTTGTTGATGTGCTGGCCACCCGCGCCGGAGGAGCGGTAGACCTGCATCTCGATGTCCTCAGGGCGGATGTCCACCTCCACGTCGTCCGTAATCTCGGGCATGACCTCGATGGCCGCAAAGGAGGTCTGACGGCGGGCGTTGGCGTCGAAGGGGGAGACACGCACCAGCCGATGGACGCCGTGCTCGCTGCGCAGATGCCCGTAGGCGTTTTCGCCCTGGATCATAATGGTAGCAGATTTAATGCCCGCCTCGTCCCCGTCCTGGTAGTCCACCGTCTGATAGGTGAAATCGTGCTGCTCGGCCCAGTGGGTGTACATGCGGTAGAGCATCTCGGCCCAGTCCTGGGCCTCGGTGCCGCCCGCGCCGGCGTGGATGGTCATGATGACGTTGGAGGAGTCATACTCGCCCGTGAAGAGGGTGGAGAGGCGGGCCTCCTCGATCTCCCGCTCCAGCTTTTCAAACCCCTCCTCCAATTCGGGCACCAGGGACTCGTCCTCCTCCTCGTTGCCCATCTCGCACAGGGTCATCAGGTCGCCCCACAGGGCAAGGCGCTTTTTCTGCCCGTCCACTTTGCCGTGGAGGGTCTTGATACGCTGCTGGATTTTCTGGGCCTTTTCCAGATTGTTCCAAAATCCGTCGGACGCGCTCTCAGACTCCAGCATATCCAGCTCCCGCTCGGCGGCGGCCAGACCCAGAGCGCTGCCCAGCTCCTCCAGATCGGGCTTAAGATTGTTGAGCTTTACTTTATATTCGTCGAATTGAAGCATTGGTGTGCCCCTCACATTTCCAAATTAGATTCCGGGTAGGATAGTATACCATAGATAGCGAGTTTGCGCAATGATTTGCGCGATCTGGACAAAATATTGCCTTTTATTGGGCATGCTATACCGGGTGATAAAATTTGACGTTTTTAAATAAAACTTCCGCGTCCTATTTTGAGGGCTGGTACTTCCGCCACCAGTCCTCGGGCGGGGACCTCCTGGCTCTGATTCCCGCCCGCCATACCGACGGCGCGGGGCGGACCACCGCCTCCCTCCAGGTGGTCACGCCGGGGCGGGCCTGGACAGTGGACTTCCCCGGAGATGCGTTCCTGTCCGCCAAGGGGCTTTTTCAGCTCTGGCTGGGCGGAAATCTCTTCAACCGCAAGGGGCTGCATCTGGATCTGCGCACCCCCGGGCTGGTGCTCCGGGGCGAAATACACTACGGACCCTTCACGCCCTTAAAAAGCGATATCATGGGTCCCTTCCGCTTTGTGCCCGCCATGGAGTGCAGACATGGGGTGGTGAGCATGGGGCACCGGCTGGAGGGGGTACTGGAGCTCAACGGCAGGGCCCTTGACTTTAGCGGCGGCACGGGATACATTGAGACTGACCGGGGCTCCTCCTTTCCCCGTGCATATCTCTGGACCCAGTGCGCCTGGCGAGAGGGAGGAAACAGCAGTCTCATGCTCTCGGTCGCGGAGATCCCTTTTCTGGGCGGGCGTTTCACCGGCTGCATCTGCGCGGTGCTCCACGGCGGGCGGGAATACCGGCTGGCCACCTATCTGGGGGCGCGTGCAGCAGGGTGGTCGGCGGCGGGGGCGGTCATCCGCCAGGGAGACCTGCGGCTGACGGTGGAGCTGCTGGAGAGCGCCGCCCAGCCCCTGAGAGCCCCCAAGGACGGCCGCATGGAGCGCACCATCCGCGAGAGCCTGCGCTCCAAGGTGCGCTACCGGTTCTGGCGGGGGGACGCCCTGCTCTTCGACCACACCGACGAAAACGCCAGCTTTGAATACGCCGACGAGAGGAGTACGCCATGAACCGACTGAGCCGTGAGAAATCCCCCTACCTCCTCCAGCACGCGGAGAACCCGGTGGACTGGCGCCCCTGGGGGCCGGAGGCCTTTGAGCGCGCCCAGGCGGAGGACAAGCCCGTCTTCCTGAGTATCGGCTACTCCACCTGCCACTGGTGCCATGTGATGGCCCACGAGTCCTTTGAGGACCGGGCCGCAGCCGAGGTCATCAACGCACATTTCATCCCCGTCAAGGTGGACCGGGAGGAACGGCCCGACGTGGACGCGGTCTATATGGCAGCCTGCGTGGCCATGAACGGCTCGGGCGGCTGGCCCCTCACCGTGCTCCTCACTCCGGAGCAGAAACCCTTTTGGGCGGGGACCTATCTGCCGAAAAAACAGCTCATCTCCCTGCTGACCCAGGTCTCCAGACTATGGAGCAGAGACCGGGAGAACCTCCTCTCCGCGGGGGAGGAGATGACGGCCTACCTCCGGCGGGAGGAGCACACCCGGCCCGGCACGCCCCAACGGGCTCTGGCCGAGCTGGCCGTGGTCCATCTGGGCCAGGGCTTTGACCGTGTCTGGGGAGGCTTTGGGGCAGCACCCAAGTTCCCCATTCCCCACAACCTGCTCTTCCTCCTCCGGTATGCCCGCCTGGCTGGAGATGCCGCGGCCGGTGAGATGGCCGAGCGGACGCTGGAGGGGATGTACCGAGGCGGCCTGTTCGACCACGTAGGCGGAGGGTTCTCCCGGTACTCCACCGACGGGAAGTGGCTTATCCCCCACTTTGAAAAGATGCTCTACGACAACGCCCTGCTGGTCCTGGCCTACACCGAGGCATACCAGCAGACCCGCCGCCCCCTCTGGGGCCAGGTGGCCCGCCGGACCCTGGACTATGTGCTCGCCGAGCTTACCGACCCGCAGGGCGGCTTTTACTGCGGGCAGGATGCGGACAGCGACGGGGCGGAAGGAAAATACTACCTCCTCTCCACCGGCGAACTGGGAGAACTGCTGGGCCGGGAGAATGCCGCCGCCTTCTGCCGGTGGTACGGCGTCACCCCCGAGGGCAACTTTGAGGGGAAAAGCATCCCCAATCTCATCACACAGTCCGACATCGACCGGGAGCCGGAGGGGATGGGTACGCTGCGGGAACTGGTGTACGCCTACCGGCTGGAGCGCACGCGCCTGCACAGGGACGACAAGGTCCTGGCCGCGTGGAACGGCCTGGCGATCGCCGCCCTGGCCCGCGCGGGGCTTGTGCTGGAGGAACCGAGGTACCTGGACGCGGCGGAGAGGGCCTCCAAGTTTTTAAAACAGGCCCTCACCGATAGCGAGGGCCATCTTCTGGCCCGGTGGCGGGAGGGGGACGCCGCCCATCCTGGCAAGCTGGACGACTACGCCTTCTGCGCCTGTGGCCTTTTGGAGCTGTATGCCGCCACCCTCCGGCCCGAGCATCTGGCAGAGGCGGCGCGGCTGGCCGGGCTGCTGCTGGACCTCTTCTCCGACGAGCGGGGCAGCGGGCTCTACCCCTACCCCTCAGACGCCGAGCAGCTCATTACCCGAAACAAGGAGACCTACGACGGCGCCATGCCCTCGGGCAATTCCGCGGCAGCTCTGGTGTTCTCCCGGCTCGCCCGGCTCACCGGGCAGGGCCGCTGGCGCTCGGTGGCCGACCGGCAGCTCGCCTATCTGGCGGGCGTTATGGAGCCCTACCCGGAAGGGCACAGCTTTGCTCTTTTGGCCCTGTTGGAGGAGCTGTGGCCCTCGGCGGAGCTGGTCTGCGCGACCCAGGAAGTCCCGGAGGCGCTTCTGGACTTCCTGCGGGAGCGGCCCCGCCCGGAGCTCTCCGTTCTGGTCAAGACACCGCTGACCGAACCCCTCCTGACACGTCTCGCCCCCTTCACGGCAGACTACCCCACTCCCCCTTCCGGCGTGAAGTACTACCTCTGCCGCGGCCAGTCCTGCGCCCAGCCGGTGGAGACCATCGGGGAGGTCCGGCGGCTCCTGGAGGAGGCATAAGCGCCGCCCGCGCCGATTTCCCTTATTTACGCACCGCCGTTTTTACGCTATAATGGCGATCATAAATAAGACTTGAGCGAAAAATGGGGGGTATTGGGTAATGCTGAACGTAGCTATCGTCGAGGATGACGACAGGGCGGCGGGGGACCTGGAGGCCTGCCTGGAGACCTACCGCAAGAAAAACGGCACGGCCTACTCCGCCGCCCGGTTTCGGGATAGCTCCGCTTTTTTGAGCGGGTATGCGCCCCGGTACGACATTATCTTCATGGACATCAAGATGCCGGGGCTGGACGGGATGTCTGCCGCCAGTCAGCTGCGGGAGATGGACAGCGTGACCACCCTTATCTTTGTCACCAGCATGGTACAGTACGCCGTCAAGGGCTATGAGGTGGGAGCGCTGGACTTCATCGTCAAACCCGTGCGCTACCCCTCCTTTGAAACCAAGATGCGCCGGGCCATCCAGTCGGTGCAGATGAAGAAGGGGCGGGAGGTCCAGCTCAATGTGGGCGGCGGCGTGCGCGTGATGCCGTCGTCCGCCATCTACTATATTGAGGTGATGGATCATGACCTCACCTATCACACCGAGGAGGGGGATCTTCTGGTGCGAGGCAAGCTGAGCGGAGTGGAGCAGCAGCTCCCCGCTGACTCCTTCTTCCGGTGCAGCGCGTCCCACATGATCAACCTGCGGTACGTGACCCAGTTCAGCGGGGAGACGGTGCGGGTGGCGGGCACGGACGTCCGGGTAAGCCGTGCCAGAAAAAAGGAGCTGATGGCGGCCATGGCCGCCTATCTGGGCAGGGGGGTATGAGGGATGCTGACCGGGCTTGCCCAGTATAAGCTACTGTTTATGGCCCAGCTCCTCTTCGGCGAGGGAATGTTCCTCTTCCGGCTGGAGCGGCAGCGGCGGTTTGGCCTCCGGCTGGCGGTGACGTTACCCGCCATGTTCCTTCTGACGGGGTGGTTCCCCATTGTGCACTATAACGCGTGGTACATCTCCTTTCTCTTTCTCGCGCTGTTCGGGTGCAGCCTGCTGGCCATGCGCCTCTGTTACGACGAGCCGTGGGAGAACCTGCTCTTCTGCGGCATCGCGGGGTACACGGTACAGCACCTGGCCTATCTGCTCTATACCCTCATAAGCGAAGCCACCCAGATCGGCCTTCTCTTTGGCGCGGTATTCGACCCCTACAGCAACACCCCCTTCGATCTGACCAAGATCCCCGCCATTCAGGTGGTCTTTTACATCGACTGCTATTTCCTGGTCTACGCCTTTGCCTTTACCCTGTTCGACCGGCTTTTGGAGGGCAACCATGACCTGCGCCTTGGGCGCACCGACCTGGTGGCCCTGTCCGGCCTGCTCATCGTGGCCGACGTGATCTTCAACATGATCACCAACTACTACACCACTGGTTCCCGCATCTCCCTGCTGCTGGAGCGCAGCTACAATATTCTGATCTGCGTACTGATCCTGGCCCTCCTCTACAACCAGCTCTCCCGGCGGGAGCTGAAGGCGGAGCTGGACGGGGTACAGCACCTTTTGGAGCAGGGGAAAAAGCAGTATGAGATGGCAAAGAAGAGCGTGGATCTGGTGAACATGAAGTACCACGACCTGCGCCACCAGAGCGAGCTGCTGCACCGCCGGGGCTCTTTGGCCCTGGAGGAAAAAGCGGAGCTGGACCGCGTGCTGGAGGAGTACGTGGCCCAGGTGAAGACGGGCAACGAGGTGCTGGACACCATCCTCACCGAGAAAACCATGCTCTGCCAGAACCGGGGCATCCGGCTCATCTGCATCGCGGACGGGCGGGGGCTTGGCTTTATCAAGGCCCACCACCTCTACGCCCTGCTGGGTAACGCCATCGACAATGCCATTGATGCCGTGCAGGCCCTCCCCCAGGACCAGCAGGACATCAGCCTCTCCATCAAGAGCATCGGCAGCCTGGTAAGCATCCACATGGAGAACCGCTACTCCGGCGCGGTTTCCCTACGGGAGGGCCTGCCCGTCACCACCAAGGGTGACCGGGACTTTCACGGTTTTGGCATGCTGAGCATCAAAACCATCGCCGAGCGTTATGGCGGCACGCTAACGGTGAGCACCGAAGACGGGGTGTTTTCTTTGGACGTGATAATGGCAAGTAACGGCGGTGAGGAGCCCCCTTCGGAGGGCGGCTGACCAACTGCGGCGTTTTTTGTGCAAACTGCGGCAAAAACCTTTTTCTATAAAAGGTCCGTTTGTATAATGCTTATGACTAAGGCAGTCGCCGCGTCATAAGCATTATTTTTATGAGGATATGAGGAAGAGAGGAATCTGTCTATGAAACTCAAAAAGATCCTGCGCACCAGTATCTCCGGCGTGCTCATCGCCGTCACGCTGGCTGTGGCCATCGTGGCGAACGTGATGATTCCGCCCAACATGAACATGGTCAACGCGTTTTTGGGCGACTCCGGAGGCACAACCGTCAGGCAGCCGAGCACCTACACCGAGGCTCTGGACCTGCAGTACAACAAGGCCGACTATACCGCCGAGGAAATGGCCGCGGCGGAGCGGGCCCTCAACGAGGAGATCATGGGCGAGGGCGTGGTGCTGCTGAAAAATGAAAACGGCGCCATGCCCTATGACAAGGGTACCTCCTTCAGCTTTTTTGGCCGCTCCGCCCTAAAACTGATCGGTAACCCCTGGTACGACATTATGGTGCAGATGGGCTATCCCGGCAACCCCGGCACCACATTGAAAAACAGCTTTGAGGAGGCGGGTTTCGGCGTCAACGAGCCCCTGTGGAACTTCTATAACAGCGGCAACGGCAGCAAGTACGGTCTGGGCGTCGGCTCCGTCAGCTATGGAGACGATGAGGACTTCTCCATCAACGAGTGCCCCATCGGCGTGCTAGAGAGCGAATCCGGTCTGCTGGAGAGTGCGGCGGGTACTGTCCCGGTATTCGTGTGGGGCCGCAAGGTGGGCGAGGGCCGCGACATGCCCCGCTCTATGTACAACCACACCGACATCCCGGAGGACCAGACCAAGAGCTATCTGGAGCCCGACAGCGTAGAGCTGTCCATTCTGAGCTACCTCAACGACAATTTTGACGATGTGGTCCTCCTGGTCAACAGCTCCGCCGCCATGGAGCTGGGCTGGGTGGCACAGTTTGAACATATCCACTCCATCGTCTACGTCCCCAGCGCGGGCAACTTCGGCCTTTACGCCCTGGCCGACATCTTCAGCGGCGACATCAACCCCTCCGGCCGTACGGTGGACACCTTCGCCGCCGATGCCGCCAGCGCGCCGGCCGCCGCCAACTACGGCGACTTCCAGTACTACGACGAGAACGGCCAGCCCACCAAGTACAACTACGTCTCCTACAAAGAGGGCATCTACGTGGGCTACAAGTACTACGAGACCCGCTATGAAGACGTGGTGCTGGGCCAGGGCAATGCCGGGGGCTACGATTACGCCGCCGAAGTGGTCTACCCCTTCGGGTACGGGCTGAGCTACACTACCTTTGACTGGACTGACTTCAAGGCCTCCTGGAATGGCACAGCCTGCACCGTCACCGTGGACGTGACCAACACCGGCGCCGTCGCCGGCAATGATGTGGTGCAGGTCTACGCCCAGAGCCCCTACACCGGCTACGACAAGCAGTATAAGGTGGAGAAGGCCGCCGTGGACCTTGTAGGCTATGGCAAGACTCCCCTCCTCCAGCCAGGCGAGACTGAGACCGTCGCCGTTACCTTTGATCAGGAGCAGCTTAAGGCCTACGACTATGTAAACGCCAAGACCTACATCCTGGACGCCGGGGATTACTACATCACCGCCGCGGCCGACGCGCACCAGGCGGTCAACAATGTCCTCGCCGCCAAGGGCAAGATGGCGGCCGACGGCATGACTGCCGACGGGAACGTCGCTATGACGTCGCTCTACAACCCTGGCATCCCCTCCGCCGACCCGGTGACCTACGCGAAGGACACCACCACCGGCGCCGCCATCACCAATCAGTTCGACTTTGCGAGCGGCGGGCTCCAGTACCTCTCCCGCAATGACTGGCAGGGCACCTGGCCCACGACAGACGGAGAGGTGAGCAGCGTCATCAGCACCTGGGGCAACGAGATCAACGGCACCGACGCCAATGGGCAGCCCGCCTCCTATACCTATCGGAAAACCGTCAGCAGCGGGGACCTCGCTGCGCTGGACGGCACCGACTCTCTAAACCCCACCGACGCCTCTACCCTCACCGACACCCCCGTCTACAGCGCCAAGACCGGCGTGTCCCTCATTGAGCTGCGGGGCAAGGGCTTTGACGACCCGCTCTGGGAAAAACTCCTGGATAATCTGACTCCGGAGGACTACCAGAAGACCCTCACCGAGTCCGGCTACGGCACGCCGGAGCTCAAAAGCGTGGGCAAGCCCTTTGCTCTGGACCAGGACGCGGCCACCGGCCTCACGGGCGGCGGAACGGGCGTGAGCTACAGCGGTACCATCGTGCTGGCCCAAACCTGGAACCAGGAGCTGGCCGGGCGCTACGGCGAGATGATTGGCAACCAGGCCCTCATCGGCGGCTGCGTGGGCTGGTACGCCCCCGCCATGAACATCCACCGTCTGCCCTTCAGCGGCCGGAACAACGAGTACTACTCCGAGGACGGTTTCCTCGCCGGCACAACTGCGGCCGCCACCAGCCGGGGCGCGGCCAGCAAGGGAATGTACACCTTTATCAAGCATTTCGCCCTCAACGACCAGGAGAACCACCGGGGCGACCGGAACGGGCAGTTTGGTCTGGTCACCTGGGCCAACGAACAGACCATCCGCCAACTCTACCTCAAGCCCTTTGAGCTGTGTGTGGAGAACGACCCCATCACCCTCAACTATCTGGAGGAGGACGGCAGCGGCGGCTACGTGAACGCCAGCCGCGAGATTACCCCCGTCAACGCCATCATGACCGCCTTCAACCGCATCGGCTACACCTGGACCGGCGGGTGCTACAACCTCATCACCAACGTGCTGCGGGGCGAGTGGGGCTTTACCGGCTTTGCCATCACGGACAACGCCAATACCGGCCTCTTCATGGACGCCTACCAGATGATCGAGGCCGGGGCCGACGCCAAGCTCACCAACGTAGACGGCGCCCGCTGGACCTTCGACAAGGACAATTCCGCTCATTACCATTACGGCAGGGAGGCCATGCACCGCATCCTCTACACCGTCGCCAACTCCAAGCTTATGAGCGGCATGATGCCGGGCTCCCAGCTCGTCACCCCCATGACCGCCGCCCAGAAGGTGCTGATCGGGGTAGACATTGCCGCCGTACTCATTGTCGCGGCTCTGGCCTTCTTCATCTACCTGGGGTTCCGTCCCAGAAAGAAACGCGCCGGGAAAAACTGACCGGGCATCTTAGAAAGGAGCAGCAAGTCCGCCCATCCCGTACGGGATGGGCGGACTTGCTGCTCCTTGGAGGTTACTTAAAATAGCGCACCGCGCTGCGGAAGAGGCCCATGTCGTACCTGCCGGGGACGTTCTGGTAGAGGTCCCTCCCGATGCGCTCGCTGTGGCCCATTTTGCCCAGGACCCGCCCGTCAGGGGAGGTGATGCCCTCCACGGCGAAGGCCGAGTGGTTGGGGTTAAACACCACGTCGTCAGTGGGCATGCCGCCCAGGTCCACATACTGGGTGGCGATCTGTCCTGCGGCCGCCAATTGCCGAACAAGCCCCTCCTTCGCCAGAAAGCGCCCCTCCCCATGGGAGATGGGAACGGTGAACACCTCACCCGGCTCGACCTCCAGCAGCCAGGGGGACCGGTTGGAGGCCACACGGGTGCGGACGATCTTGGACTGGTGGCGGCCAATAGCATTATAAGTCAGGGTGGGCGAGGCCGCGCCGGTCTCCACAATGCGCCCGTAGGGTACCAGCCCCAGCTTGATGAGGGCCTGAAATCCATTGCAGATGCCCAGCATCAGGCCGCCCCGCTCATTCAGCAGGTCCGTCACTGCGTCCCGCACGGGCCCGCCCCGGAAAAAGGCGGTGATGAACTTCCCGGAGCCGTCGGGCTCGTCCCCGCCCGAGAACCCGCCGGGGATCACGATGGCCTGGGCTCTCCTCACCCGTGCGGCAAAGTCCCGGACTGAGGCGGCCACCGCGTCGGCCGTGAGGTTTTTGACCACAAAGAGCTCGGGCACGGCCCCGGCTTCTAAAATTGCCTTGGCGGTGTCGTACTCACAGTTGGTGCCGGGGAAGACGGGGACCAGAATGCGGGGCCTGGCAAACCGCTCCGGCGCGGTGAGCACGCTTTCCCGCCGGGAGGTAAAGGTGGGGAGGGTTTCCCCCTCCGTTTTCGGGCTGCAGGGGAAAACGCCCTCCAGCCGCCCTTCGTAGAGAGTGCTCAGCTCTTCCAGGGAGAGGGCTGTGTCTCCCATGGCGATGAACGGCTCAGTCACCGTCTCCCCCAGGCGCGTCCCAACCTCCGCATCTCCCGTCAGCTCCAGGAGGAAGGCGCCGTAGCGGCAGCCGAAGAGCAGGTCATTGGGCAGGCCCTCCGCGTAGCGAAACCCTACCCCGTTGCCCAGCGCCATCTTGAGCACACCCTCGGCAGCGCCTCCGTAAGCGGGCGTCCAGGCCGAGACGGCGCGGCCCTCAGCAAAGAGCGCATGCACCAGGGCAAAGTTTCTCCGCAGGGAGGCCGCCGTGGGAAGGCCGTCCCCGCCATACTCCGGCTCCAGCAGCACCACCGGGTGGCCGGGGACCTTAAACTCGGGAGAGCAGACCTCTCCCACCCGCCCGGTGGTGACGGCGAAGGAGACCAGCGTGGGGGGTACGTCCAGCCCCTCAAAGCTGCCGGACATGGAGTCCTTGCCGCCTATAGCGGCCACCCCCAGGTCCATCTGGGCCCGGAAGGCCCCCAGCAACGCCGCCAGCGGCTTGCCCCAGCGCGCGGGGTCCCTCCCCGGTTTCTCGAAGTACTCCTGAAAGGTCAGATAAACCTCGTCAAAGGAGGCCCCCGTGGCAACCAGCTTGGACACCGACTCCACCACGGCGAGGTATGCGCCGTGGTAGGGGCTACGCTCGGTGAGGAAGGGGTTATAGCCCCAGGCCATGTAGGAGCAGGCGGAGGTATCCCCCCGCTCCACGGAGACCTTATGCACCATCGCCTGGGGAGGCGTGCGCTGATCCCTGCCGCCGAAGGGCATGAGCACAGTCCCCGCCCCCACGGTGGAATCAAACCGCTCGGCCAGCCCCCGCTTGGAGCAGACGTTCAGGTCAGCGGCCAGCGCACGGTAGCGGTCAGAAAAGGTCCCCTCCGTCTCCCGGGCAAAGGGCTGGGCTGCAGCCGGGGCGGCCTGAGCATGCTTGGGCGCGCCATTGGAGCTTAAAAATGCTCTGGAGAGGTCCACGATGTCGGTTCCGTTCCAGCGCATGCGCAGCCGGGGCGCGGCAGTGACCACCGCTACAAGCGTGGCCTCCAGGTTCTCTCCCCGGGCCAGGGCGCAAAAACGCTCCGCGTCCTCCCGGGCCACCACCACGGCCATGCGTTCCTGGGACTCGCTGATGGCCAGTTCGGTGCCGTCGAGCCCCTCGTACTTCCGGGGCACCGCGTCCAGGTCCACCTCCAGGCCGTCAGCCAGCTCCCCGATGGCAACGCTGACGCCGCCCGCGCCGAAGTCGTTGCACCGCTTAATGAGAGCGGCGGCCTCGGCACTGCGGAAGAGGCGCTGGAGCTTTCGCTCCTCCGGGGCGTTTCCCTTCTGCACCTCGGCCCCACAATTCTCCAACGACGCGGCACAGTGGGACTTGGAGGAGCCGGTAGCCCCGCCGCAGCCGTCCCGTCCTGTCCTGCCCCCCAGGAGAATGACCACGTCGCCGGGCATGGGAACCTCCCGCCGGACGTTCCGTGCTGGGGCGGCGGCAATCACCGCGCCGATCTCCATACGCTTGGCAAGGTAGCCGGGATGATAGAGCTCGTCCACCTGGCCGGTGGCGAGACCGATCTGATTTCCATAGGAGCTGTACCCGGCGGCGGCGGCGGTCACCAGCCGGCGCTGGGGCAGCTTGCCGGGCAGCGTGTCGGCCACGGGAACGGTGGGATCCGCCGCGCCGGTAAGGCGCATTGCGGCATAGGCGTAGGCCCGGCCGGAGAGGGGGTCCCGGATGGCACCGCCGATGCAGGTGGCCGCGCCGCCGAAGGGCTCGATCTCGGTGGGGTGGTTGTGAGTCTCGTTTTTGAAGAGGAGGAGCCAGGGTTCCTCCACCCCGTCCACGTCGACGCTTATCTTTACCGTGCAGGCATTGATCTCCTCGGACTCGTCCAGATTGGGGAGCTGCCCCCTGGCCCTGAGCACCCTGGCGGCGACGGTAGCCAGGTCCATCAAGGTAATGGGTTTCTCCGTCCCCAGCTCGTCGCGGGCAGCCAGATAGGCGGCATAGGTCTCCTCCAGCGCTGCGTCCTCAAAGCGGACGGCGTCAATTTCGGTCAAAAAGGTGGTGTGGCGGCAGTGGTCGGACCAATAGGTGTCGATGACCCGCACCTCGGTGATGGTGGGCTCCCGCCCCTCGGCCCGGAAGTATGCCTGGCAAAATTTAAGGTCGTCCAGGTCCATGGCAAGGCCCTTTTCCGCTGCAAAGACGGCAAGCCCCGCCCCGTCCAGCGCAAGGAATCCGGTCAGATTCTCCACGGTGGCGGGCCGCCCATACTGTAGCGTAAGGGTGTCGTAGGTCCCAAGCGCCGCCTCCCTGCTGTCCACGGGGTTGATGAGGTACTTCTTGACCCGTTTCAGCTCCTCCGCCGTCAGGTCCCCCTCCAGCACGTAGACTCTGGCGGAGCGGACAGCGGGCCGCTCCCCCTGGGAGAGGAGCTGGATGCACTGGGCGGCCGAGTCGGCCCGCTGGTCAAATTGGCCGGACAGGTACTCCACGGCGAAGACGGTCCTCCCCTCCGCTCCAGTCAAGATGTCGCTGACGGTATCAAGCTGCGGCTCGGAGAGAATATTGGAGACGGCGGCACGAAAGAGCTCCTCCCCAACGCCCTCCACGTCATAGCGGTTCACGAGGCGCAGGCCACGGAG
>DATMXU010000165.1:0-12455 GCA_035562355.1 Pseudoflavonifractor sp. | reverse complement strand
ATATTAAGACATCTTATCTTGACGCTCAAATATCTTTTCGCTATACTGTGTAACAACAGGCGAAGGTGCTATGGTTAGCACCTTCGCCTGTTTTTTATTCCAGTTTGCGAGGAGGTGTTATGGGTGTCCCCAATAGACAGGAATACCGGGATTGCGGAAGGGACTATCGCCTTTAGAGGAGGATATACCTGGTATCGCCGCGTTGGTAAATGCGAAAGCGGCAAATCCCCCCTGCTTGTGCTGCATGGCGGACCGGGAATGGGCCATGAGTATCTGAAATCACTGGATGATCTTGCGGACGAGGGACGTGAGGTGATTTATTATGACCAGCTGGGCTGCGGAAACTCGGCCATGGCCGCACCGGACGCCTTTTGGGATACCCCCC
Source organism: Pseudoflavonifractor sp. (assembly GCA_035562355.1). GTDB lineage: Bacteria > Bacillota > Clostridia > Oscillospirales > Oscillospiraceae > Pseudoflavonifractor. Next base: position 12,070 of record DATMXU010000165.1, on the reverse strand, counting down.
TCTGGCAGGAGGAGATCGACGTTGTCCGCGCGGCGCTGAATCTGCGTGAGGTACACATCTTGGGGCAATCCTGGGGCGGAATGCTCGCTATGCAATATGCCATAGCGCAGCCGCAAGGTGTGAAAAGCATGGTGATCGCCAGCTCACCCGCCTCGATGGCGCTCTGGGAAAGTGAAGCCGCGCGGCTTGTGGGGTATCTGGAGCCCCGCCATAGGCAGGCGATAGAGATCGCCGCAAAAACCGGCGAATATAGCGGGCCGGAGTATAGTGAGGCGATGGCGGAGTATTACCGGCGGCATGTATGTATGCTTGAGCCCTACCCCGAATACGTCAAGGAATCCTTTCAAAGGTCCAGTAAGGTATACGCCGTTATGCAGGGCCCCAGTGAATTTACCGTCCTCGGAAAGCTGAAAAACTGGGATATCACCGGGCTGCTGCACACCATCAAGATTCCCACCCTGCTGACCTCCGGGGTTATGGATGAGGCCACCCCATATATTGTCAAGCAAATTTACGACAGGATTCCAAATTGCGAATGGGAGCTGCTCATGGGCACGCATCTGGTGCACGCTGAATGCCGTGAACCGTATAACCGGCTTGTCGAGCGCTTTTTGCAGAGGGTTGAGCGTCATGTCACGGGAGGGAATCGCACATGAAACGATATGTTGGAAGCAAGATTCTGCAGTACGCAATTGTTTTGGCGGTGAGCAGCATCATTATTTTCACCATGGTGAGGCTGAATCCGGCCGATCCGGTGGCGGTTATTGTCGGAGGAAAGCAGACCACGCCTGAAACCGTGGAAAACATCAGAAGAGAGTTCCACCTTGACAAGAGCACTCCGGAACAGTACAAGATATGGGTTTCCGGCATCTTTAAAGGCGATCTGGGCGTCAGCTTTAAATACCGGCAGCCGGTCGTCTCGCTGATGAAAGAACGTCTTCCTGTGACAGCCGGAATCGTCATTCTGGCAACGATCATCTCCATCTTAATTGCCATCCCCACCGGTATTCTGACAGCCGAGAAGCAGCATAGCTTTGTCGATACAGGCCTTTCCGTTTTACAGCTTATTCTGGTGGCATTCCCGCCATTCCTGACCAGCATTCTGATGATCTGGCTGATTACCATGGTCGCGCCAAACTTTTCGTTTACAGGCTCGTTTGCGACGTTCGGGCAGTTTTTACAGCGCATAAGCCTGCCAGCCGTGGCGCTTTCCTTCTCTATGATTGCGCTGACCGCAAGAGTCATGAAGTCAAGCATGGACGAGCATTTGCAGTCGGACTATTACACGGTCGCCGTCTCCAAGGGGCTGAGTACCAGAGAGGTTGTGCTGAAGCACTGCCTGAAAAACGCCATCATTCCGGTCATCACGATTTTAGGCACACAAATCGGTATTCTTATCGTCGGCGCAGTTCTGGTGGAGAATGTCTTTTCTCTTGCCGGGCTTGGCTCCATACTCATCGAAGGCATCAAGGCCTCTGACTATCCGCTGGTGCAGGGCATTACCATGCTTATGGTTTTTGTGTTTATGACGATCAGCACCATTCTGGACGTGCTGTATGGCGTGATCGATCCACGCATCCGCCTACAATAGAAAAGGGGGGAAAGGCGATGAAAGAGTCTACCAAAGAAAAGCTGAAAAGCTTTTTTACCGTCCCAGTATGCATCTCGCTTATTTTACTGCTACTGGTGATTTTTATGGCGGTCTTTGCCAATCAATTGGCAACGCACGATCCCAATGCGCTCAATATCGCCAATATGCTGTCCGGTCCGTCCCCGGAGCATCTGTTGGGGACGGATAAAACAGGCCGTGACCTGTTCTCCCGCCTGGTCATCGGCTCAAGAATCACGATTCTGAGCGCGTTCGGCGTGGTTCTGATCTCTGCCCTCATCGGGATTCCGTATGGGATGATCGCCGGCTACTACGGCGGTTTTATTGATAAGATGCTCATGCGGATTTCAGACGTCATCTTATCCTTCCCTTCCCTGCTTTTGGCCTTCGTGTTCGTCTCCGCCTTTGGGCGCGGCGTGATCAATGCCGTTTTAGCGCTTGGCATCGTCTATGTGCCGATGCTGGCAAAACTGACGCGGTCAATGGTGCTGGTCGAGAAAAACAAGATATATGTCGAGGCGGCAAAATCCATCGGATATTCAAACCTGCATATCATGATCGCGGAGATTTTGCCCAACTGTCTGGCCACAATTGTCGTTCAGCTGACGCTGGATATCGGGTATGCCATTTTGGACCTCGCGGCCATGAGCTTTCTGGGCCTTGGCGTTCAGCCGCCGACGGCGGACTGGGGCGCTATGCTGGAGGACGGCCGTATCGTGATAACCAAGAGCCCGCTTGTGGCGCTGGCGCCGGGCATTATGATCGTCATAACCGTGGTTGCCATCAATATTTTCGGAGACGCGACGCGTGCGTATTTGGATCCGGCTCAGAGAAAGCTGCCTTCGCTGAGGAAATTTAAAAGGATGGTGGGTGCGCAACATGCCGGATAATGCAGATCATCTGGTTTCAATCCAGGGCCTTAGCGTAAACCTCATGTCTTCGCGCGGCGCTGTGCGCGCGGTACGCAGCATCGATCTATCGGTCAAAATGGGCGAGATTCATGGGCTTGTCGGTGAGAGCGGCTGTGGTAAGTCCATGACGGCAAAGGCCATCATGCGCCTGCACAATGAAAAGGCCATGCTGTACAGCGGGCGGATTATGTACAACGATCAGAATATCTTTGATTTGAAACAGCGGGAAATGCAGGCCCTGCGCGGCAAGGAAATATCCATGATCTTTCAGGACCCCATGACGGCCCTGAATCCCATACGCAGCGTCGGCAGCCAGATCGAGGAGATTTTACTCCTGCACAGGATCTGCGGGAAAGCAGAGGCAAAGGAACGGGCCGTCAAGCTTTTGGAGGATGTCGGCATCCATCCAGCCGCGGAGCGCTGTCGGCAATATCCGTTTGAGATGAGCGGCGGTATGCTGCAGAGGGTCGTGATTGCAATGGCGATTGCCTGCAAGCCCAAGCTGCTTATTGCGGACGAGCCCACAACGGCACTGGATGTCACCGTTCAGGAGCAGATCCTGCAGCTTTTGCTGAAGCTGCAGCAAAAGCGCAATATGTCGGTTTTGATCATTACGCATAATTTCGGCGTGGTGGCTGAAATCTGCCACAGAGTATCCGTTATGTATGCCGGAAATATTGTGGAGTCCGGTGAGGTTCATGAGATTTTCCATCATCCGCGCCATCCCTACACGCGTGACCTCATGCAGAGCATTCCGCAGCCAAAGAGCCGCGGCAAAAAGCTTGTCACCATCCAGGGGACGCCGCCGGACCTGAAGTTTAAAATTACGGGTTGTCCCTATGCGCCGCGCTGTAGTATGGCGGACGACCTCTGCCGGCAGTCGGCGCCCGTATCACGGCAGGAGTCGGCCACCCACAGTTTCTCCTGCCACAAAACGCTAGAGAGGGGGCAAGAGGCATGAACGAGCCGCTTTTTACAGTCAGGGATTTAAAAAAATACTACCCGGTGGGAAAGAAAAAGATCAATGGCAGAATGCAGGAGGTCGTATTAAAGGCTGTTGATCACGTAAGCTTTGAGATTTTCCGCGGGGAAAGCCTCGGCGTAGTCGGGGAGAGCGGGTCCGGCAAATCGACGCTTGGCCGCTGTATCCTAGACCTTATCAAACCGACAGAGGGCGAAGTGCTTTTTAAGGGCATGAGCCTCGCCAAAGCGACTCCCGCCGCACTGAAAAAGCTGAGGCGGGACATGCAGATGGTATTTCAGAACCCGTCTTCCTCGTTTAACCCCAAAATGACCATCGGCAAATCGCTCTTCAATGTCGCCCGTTTCGACGGCATGAGCAAGGAAGAGGCCAAGGGGAAAATATATGAGCTGCTCAACTATGTCAATCTGGACAAGTCCGCCTTGTCCCGCCGGAGCGATGAGCTCAGCGGCGGCCAGCTTCAGAGGCTTGCCATTGTGAGGGCGCTTATCCCGTCGCCCAGCTTTATCCTGGCCGATGAGGCTGTCTCAGCGCTGGACGTCTCCGTCCAGGCGCAAATTTTAAACCTCCTGTACGACATGAAAACCAAATTCGGGCTGACCTTGCTGTTTATCTCGCATGAGCTCACGGTGGTCGAGCATATCTGCAACAGGGTCCTGGTCATGTATCTTGGCAGCATGGTGGAGATCGGGGAGACGGAGGAGCTTTTCCAAAATACCATGCACCCCTATACCAAAGCGCTTATCGCCTCTAAGCCCAAGCTGCTGCCGGAGGAAGAAAAAACCTCCGTACCGCTGGAGGGGGAAATTCCGAGCGCGATGGACGTTCCGCCGGGCTGCCGTTTCTACTCCCGCTGCCCGCAGGCAATGGCGGGCAGGTGCAATGTGGAGCCGCCTCCGCTGTACCAGGTGTCTGAAGGGCATTGGGTGGCCTGTTATCTGGCAGAGTCTGCCGCAGCGGAATTTCAGAAAAAAGCACAGAGCGAAAGCAAGGAGGAGTGCGCATGATCACGCGGGAACAGGTGCTGCCCTTATTAAAGGAATTCAACGACCTAAACGGTATTTCCGGCAATGAGGAGGCTGTGGCCGAGCGCCTCGCCAAATATCTCGTCCCGGTTACGGACGAGCACTATACCGACGCGCTGGGTAACTGTGTCTTTGTTAAGAAGGGGAAAAATCCTGAGCTCAAGATCATGATTTCGGTTCACATGGATGAAATCGGCTTTATGGTGACAGATTTTACGGATATGGGCTATGTCACCATCGTACCGGTCGGCTACCACAATCCCAATGTGCTGGTCAACCAGGTGATGACGATACATACCGAAAACGGCCCGGTTTACGGTGTCGTTGGCGGCGGAAAGCCCATCCATCAAACCATGGGCAAAGAGAGCGCCGGCTTTCATTTCGGCGATATACAGATCGATGTGGGCGCTCTTAATGTGGAGGAGATCAGAGCTCTGGGAATTAAGAAGGGCGACTTTGTCAATATCGAAAAGGAGAGCCATGTGCTGAATGACCGCTATTTCAGCGGTAAGGCCGTCGATAACCGCTCCGGCTGCGCAGCGCTCGTGCTTATTATGCAGGCGCTTAAGGATGTCGAGACGGAGGCCACGATTTATGCCTGCGGCACTGTACAGGAGGAGATCGGCTTAAAGGGCGCGGCGGTCCTGACCCGGAGAATAGACCCGACGCTTGCGCTCTGTATTGACGTGGGCCTTGCAACGGAGCAGGATGATCTGAATCCGGACGCGGCACGCTGCTATATCAACAAGGGCCCCGCCATAGAGCTCTATGACTGGAATCCGGAAAGCTGCACAGGCAACATCGTGCCCAGAGCGATGGTTCAGTCTCTGGAAAAGGCTGCGGAAAAGGCGGGCGTTCCTTATCAGTATGCCATTATGCTGCGCTGCGGCACAGACGCCTGCGCCATTGCCTATAACAATCTGGGCGTCGTGACCGGAGGCATCTCTATCCCCGAGAAGTACATCCATACGACGATCGGGGTCGTCAGCATAGACGACGTGAAACATGCCGCCATTTTGGCCGCACAGTATCTCATGGACCTGGCGTAATTTCTTTTTGAAAGAATTTACATAACGTTTCATCCCGTCCGCAAATAATCGTTAGGAGGAAAACCATGAAAAAGGTAATTGCTCTATGTCTGGCTCTTGCTCTGTGTACCGCGCTTTTAACAGGCTGCGGCGGCGGAGCAGGTACGACGCCGCAGCCCAGCGCCTCGGGAAATGCTCCCACACCCAGCACGTCTGTTGAGGGCGACACGCTGAATGTCGGTCTCTACGCGGAGATCATCTCCATGGACTCGGCTTTCGCATATGACTTCTCGACAAACCCGGTCGTGATTCAGGTAACCGAAAGCCTCCTCTACTATGATGAAAACGACCAGCTTCAAAACGGCCTGACGCAGAGCTGGGAGGAGGTCGACCCTCTGACCTATGTCTATCATGTCAGAGATGACGTCACCTTTTCCGACGGCACACCCATGACCATGGAGGATGTGCTCTTCTCCCTTGACAGATACCGTGATCCGAACGCCGCTTCCTATCTTGCATGGATGTACGACAATGTCGAATCCATTGAGCAGACGGGCGACTGGCAGTTTACCGTAAAGCTCAAGCAGGCTGACGCCCTGTGGAAACACACCTTTGCAACAACCGGCGGACATATCCACAGCAAGGCTTATGTCGAACGCACCGGCGATCAGTACGGTACGCCCGAGGGCGGCGTTTTAGGGACCGGCCCCTATACCTTTGTCAAATGGGATGTCGGCAGCCAGATCGTACTTGACTACAATGAAAACTACTGGAATAAGGAAACCGAGGGCGAGCCCGATATTAAGCATATCGTTTTCCAGGTCATCCCCGAGGATACCACCCGCGTCATGGCCTCCACGTCCGGACAGATCGACTTAAACCTCTCCACACCTGTTGAAATGCTGGGCGACGTTGAAGGCAGTCAGCAGGTAAACCTCACCAAGATCGCCTCTGCCGGACTGGAATTCCTGTCCTTTAACTGCCAGAAGGCGCCGTTCGACGACGTCAACGTCCGTAAGGCGATCGCATATGCCATTGACGCCGGCTCACTTCAGGAGAACATTGTAAAAGACTTCGGTACCATGACCAATTATCTGCCGGTGCCGGAAAGCCTCTTCCTCTTTGAGCGGGATACCTGGCTTGCGTATGAAAAGAGCTGCCTCAAGTATGAGCACAGCCTGGAAAAGGCGCAGGAAAGTCTCGCCCTTTCGGGATATCCCAATGGCTTTGACTGTACGATAACCGTTGACGAAAAGTCCATTACAAACTCCGTGGCTCTGATTCTGCAGCAGGCGGTCGCCCAGATCGGTATCAATGCCACCATCGAAAAGGTCTCCAATGACGAGGTCGTCTCCCTTCAGTTCGGCTCGGGCATCGACGCAGACGGCATACGCCCCTACGACATCGCCATCTTCGAGTGGTCCTCCGACTTCCCCGATCCCTCCGGTGTTCTGACCCCGCTGTATTTCAGCACCAACCGCGGCGAGGGCGGCTCCAACTCCAGCGCCTACGTCAACGCCAAGGTTGACGCGCTGCTGCTCCAGCAGGCGGCCTCCTCCGACGAGAAGGAGCGCACCGCGCTTATGCTCCAGGCTCTGGATCTCATAAACGATGAGGTTCCGTACTATATTTGGACACATCAGAACTGGCTCTTTACCGTAAATAACCGCATCACAGCAGGCATAGATAACCTGACAGGCACATGGTTCTGGAATCTTTACGTGAAGAACATTAAAATAAGCTAAGCGGAGGTCACCATGTATCGGCTGGGAAATACGGCGGTCTTTGCAATGTCGGCAGATAACGCTGCGGTACTTGAAGTAGAGGACAAATCAACGGTTGTTTTTGAGACGATGGATTGCTTTTCAAACCAGCTGACCAGCGAGGAGCAAAAAATCGAAACGCTGGATTGGAGCTGCATTAACCCCGCCACGGGCCCCGTCTATGTGCGCGGCGCACAGCCCGGCGACGTACTTAAAATCTCTGTCCTCGATATCAAGGTGGCGCAGTATGGCACAATGGTCGCCCTGCCGCAAAACGGGGTTTTGGGGGAATATGTACAGGAAGGGCAGATCAAGCGCATTGAAGTCAAGAACGGCATTGCATATTTTAACAGCAAGATCCATCTGCCGTGTACACCGATGATTGGCGTGATAGGCGTTGCGCCGGAGCGTGGCGCGATATCCTGCGGCGAGCCGGGCAGCCATGGCGGCAATATGGACACTACCAAAATTGCCGCCGGGTCGGCTGTGTATTTACCGGTGTTTCAGCCGGGGGCACTACTTGCCATGGGCGACGTTCATGCCTGCATGGGCGACGGTGAAATTATGGTGAGCGGTCTGGAAATACCGGCCGAAATCACGGTTCACATTGAAGTGATAAAAAATGCGGGCATAAAAAATCCCATGCTGGAAAGCCCCCATGCATGCTACACCATCGCGTCACACGAGGATGTGGAGCAGGCTGTTAAAGCCGCAACGCTGGATATGGCCCATCTTCTGATGCGGAAAAACCAACTTTCGTTCAACGAGGCAGGCATGCTTTTAAGCGCAGCTGGAAATCTTCAGTTCTGCCAGATGGTAGACCCCAAGCGCACGGTGCGGATGGAGGTTCCAAAAACGATACTCAGCAGCCTATTCTAAGCGAAACACGCGGCCATCCAATTGGAGCTCCCCCTTATCCCTCTCGTTGTCCCAATGATGCCCTCGTCCGGGCGGCGCACTACCCGCGCAAAATAACGCTTGACAGAGTATAGAAAGGCGGCTATAATCATACCAACAATTTTATACCGCAAACCGTAGAGGCGGAGATCAAAGCAATCGTGCACGTACAGAGAGTCCGGGAGGGTGTGAGCCGGGCCGAACGCAGATTGCCAAATGGACCGCTGAGGGCGCAGGGAACGGCTTTTGGCCAAGTATTCTGCGACGTGTGGGCATACGTCAGTTGCCGGAGATGTGTTGGCATCTCGACGAGCGCACGGGGCGACCCGTGAATCAAGGTGGCACCGCGGGAATGATTTCATACCCGCCCTTGACAGAGATTTTATTTCTGTCGAGGGCGGGTTTTTTGTCGCCTCCGGCAGGCGAAACGGAGGTTTTTTGATGTATCCAACCTTGGAACAGGCCAAAACCATCGCCCGGAGCGGCGACTGCCGGCGCATCCCCGTGAGCCGGGAGCTGATGGCGGACCGGTTCACCCCCGTGGAGGTCATGCGCACGCTCCGCGCGGCCAGCCGCCACTGCTATCTCCTGGAGAGCGCGGAGCGGGGCCACCAGTGGGGCCGCTACTCCTTTTTGGGCTACGCCCCCACCCACGAGCTCACCTGCACCGACGGCGTGCTCACCCTCCGCTCGGTGGACGGAGCGGGCGCGCGGGCGGAGACTGCGGCCGAGTACGGCCACCCCGGCGCCGCCATCCGGGAGCTGCTGGAGCGCTACCGCAGCCCCAAGGTGGAGGGGCTGCCCCCCTTCACCGGCGGCCTGGTGGGCTACTTTTCCTACGACTACGTCAAGTACGCCGAGCCCACCCTCAAGCTGGCCGCCGGGCCGGGGGCCGACTTCCGGGACATGGACCTGATGCTCTTCGACAAGGTCATCGCCTTTGACCACGCCCGGCAAAAGCTCATCCTCATCGCCGGGGCGGACGCCGCCCGGCTGGAGGCGTCCTACGCCGAGGCCGGGGAGACGCTCGACGAGATGGCCCGGCTGCTCGGCAGCGGCGCGCGGGCCGACTTCAAGCCCCTGCGGCTGGCTTCCCCCCTCTCCCCCGCCTTCCCCAAAGAGGAGTTTTGCTCCATGGTGGAAAAGGCAAAGCACTACATCCGGGAGGGGGACATCTTCCAGGTGGTCCTGTCCGACCCCCTGACCGCCCTGGCGGAGGGCAGCCTCTTCGACGTGTACCGGGCCCTCCGCACCGAAAACCCCTCGCCCTACATGTTCTACTTCTCCAGCGACGACGTGGAGATCGCCGGGGCCTCCCCCGAGACCCTGGTGAAACTGGAGGACGGCGCCCTCCACACCTTTCCCCTGGCGGGCACCCGGCCCCGTGGGGCCACCGGGGAGGAGGACAAAAGGCTGGAGGCGGAGCTGCTGGCCGACGAGAAGGAGCTGGCCGAGCACAATATGCTGGTGGACCTGGGCCGCAACGACATCGGCCGGGTGAGCACCCTGGGCAGCGTCCAGGTGGAGCGGTATTTGAGTATCGAGCGGTTCTCCCACGTGATGCACATCGGCTCCACCGTGTCGGGGCGGATACGGCCCGACCGGGACGCGGTGGACGCGGTGGACGCCATCCTCCCGGCGGGGACCCTGTCGGGAGCGCCCAAGCTGCGGGCCTGCCAGATCATCCAGGAGCTGGAGGGGCGCAAGCGGGGCATCTACGGCGGGGCCATCGGCTACCTCGATTTCACCGGCAACCTGGACACCTGCATCGCCATCCGCCTGGTCTACAAGAAGAACGGCAGGGTCTGCGTCCAATCGGGGGCGGGCATCGTGGCCGACAGCGTGCCCGACACCGAGTTTCACGAGTGCGTCAACAAGGCCAGGGCGGTGGTGCGGGCGATGGAGCTGGCCGAGGAGGGACTGCAATGATCGTTCTCATCGACAACTACGACAGCTTTTCCTATAACCTGTACCAGCTCATCGGCTCCATCCGGCCCGATATCAAAGTAATCCGCAATGACGAGCGTACCGTGGCCGAGCTGGAGGCCATGGCCCCCGAGGCCCTCTTCCTCTCCCCCGGTCCGGGCCGCCCGGCGGCGGCGGGCATCTGCGAGGAGGCCGTGCGGCGGCTCGCGGGCAGGGTGCCCATCTTCGGCGTGTGCCTGGGCCACCAGGCCATCGTGGAGGCCTTCGGCGGCACGGTGTCCTACGCCAAAAGGCTCATGCACGGCAAGACCTCTCTCATCCGCGCCGAGGGGGAAAGCCGCCTGTTCCGCGGCCTGGAGCGCCCCTTCCCCGCCGCGCGGTACCACTCCCTGGCGGCGGAGGATGGGACAGTGCCCGACGTGTTGCGGGTCACCGCCAGGACCGGGGACGGGGAGATCATGGCCGTGGAGCACACCCGCTACCCGGTCTGCGGCGTACAGTTCCACCCCGAGTCGGTGATGACCCCGGCGGGGGAGGCCATCCTCCGCAACTTTTTCACCAGTCTTTAGACAGGAGGGTTTACCATGATACGCGAAGCCATCATCAGCCTGTCCCAGAAGAGGGACCTGACCTATGCCCAGGCCGAGGCCGTCATGAACGAGATCATGGGCGGGCAGGCAAGCCCCGTCCAGATGTCGGCCTATCTCACCGCCCTCTCCCTCAAGGGGGAGACCATCGACGAGATCACCGCCTCGGCCGCCGGGATGCGCGCCCACTGCGTCAAGCTCCTCCACGACATGGACGTGCTGGAGATCGTGGGCACCGGCGGTGACGGGGCAAACTCCTTCAACATCTCCACCACCTCCGCGCTGGTGGTGGCCGCCGGGGGCGTCCCGGTAGCCAAGCACGGCAACCGGGCCGCCTCCTCCAAGAGCGGCGCGGCCGATGTGCTGGAGGCCCTGGGGGTGAACATCACCATAGCGCCCGAGCGGAGCGCACAGCTCCTCCAGGACATCGGCATCTGCTTTCTCTTCGCCCAGAACTACCACATCGCCATGAAGTACGTGGCCCCCATCCGCAAGGAGCTGGGCATCCGCACCGTGTTCAACATCCTGGGCCCCCTCTCAAACCCCGCCGGGGCGAACAGGGAGCTGATGGGCGTGTACGAGGAGGCCCTGGTGGAGCCCCTGGCCCAGGTCATGGCAAAGCTGGGCGTCACCCGCGGCATGGTGGTCTACGGCCAGGACAGGCTGGACGAGATCTCCATCAGCGCTCCCACCACGGTGTGCGAGATCAGGGACGGCTGGTTCCAGTCCTATGAGATCGCCCCCGAGCAGTTCGGCTACCCCCGCTGCGGCAGGGATGCGCTGGTGGGCGGCACGCCCGCCGAGAACGCCGCCATCACCCGGGCCGTCCTGGACGGGACCGAGCGGGGGGCCAAGCGGCAGGCGGTCTGCCTCAACGCGGGGGCCGCCCTCTACATCGGTGGAAGGGCCGCAGACATCGGAGAGGGCGTCCGCCTGGCCGAGGAGCTGCTGGACAGCGGCAAAGCCAAGCGGAAGCTGGAGCAGTTCGTGGAGGAGAGTACGCGATGAGCATTCTGGAGGAGATCGCCGCCTATGCCCGAACGCGGGTGGAAACGGACCAGGCCGCCCTCCCCCTGGGAGCGCTGAAGGAGCGCTGCCGCGCCCTGGGGCCGGGCGTGAGGGCCTTTGAAAATGCCCTGCGGGGGCCGGGGATGAGCCTCATCTGTGAGGTGAAGAAGGCCTCCCCCTCCAAGGGGGTCATCTCGCCCGAATTTCCCTACCTGGACATCGCCCGGGACTACCGGGCGGCGGGGGCCGACGCCCTCTCCTGCCTGACCGAGCCCCGGTGGTTTCTGGGGTCGGACCGGATCTTTGAGGAGATACGGGGGGCGGTGTCCACCCC
>DATMXU010000164.1:0-6945 GCA_035562355.1 Pseudoflavonifractor sp. | reverse complement strand
CTCCCCCCACTCGTACAGCCCCTCCCGTACCGCGATGAGACAGGCGCAGAGATTGCCCGAGTCCACCGAGGAGACGTACCGGGGCGTCATGGGGGACGCGGTGTCGGTGGTGTACCAGTTGTAGAGGTGCCCCTTCCACTTGGGCAGGGTCTCCATTGTGTCCAGCATATGCCCCAGCAGCCGCACCGCCCGGTCCCGGGTCAGATAGTCCAGATCCACCGCCGCCAAAATGGAGAGCAGCGCCATGCCGATGTTGGTGGGCGAGGTGCGCCGCGCGAGGCCCAGATTGGGCTGCTCCTGCCAGTTGTCGGGGGGAAGCCAGTGGTCCTCTGGGCGCAGGAAATCGGCAAAATACCGCCAGATCAGGGCCCCCTCATGGAGCAGAAAGGCCCGGTCCGCGGTGGAGACGCTGCGCCCCTCCTCGATGGGGCGGCTCATGGCCCAGGCGAAGATGGGCGAGAGCACCCACACCAGCCCCACCGCCGCCCCCGCCGGAAGGATGGAGAAGACGATGGCGGCGAGGCCCGCCACCACAGAGGAGAGCTCCTTGCGGTAGTTGGCCAGGACGCTGTCCCCGATCTTGCGCTCCGCGTCCGCCGCGGTGACCCAGGCCAGCATCCCCCGGCGGGAGACCAGGCTGCGCCACAGGGCGGTGACCATGGCGGAGGCGCAGGTCCAGGCGTGGTAGGGCAGGAAGAGAAGCTGCACCAGCGTCTGCAAAATCACGCCGCCAAAGCCCGCGATGATGGTGGAGTGATACCGCGCGCGCAGACCCGCCCCCCGCCGGAAAGCCAGGTCGGCCCCGGAGAGGAGCAGGTTGGAGGCGGCGGAGAGGATGGCGGCGGCCGCCGCCGCGCCAAAGGCCGCGCCCGAGAAGCACATGCCCAGCAGCAGGGCCAGAAGGGTGCAGATGGGCGAGAGACTGCGGCGCAGGTTGTCGAAGATCTTCCACTTCGCCATGGGCGGAATGGGGTTGGGCACCCGCTCTCCCGCCTCGTTAGACACGGTGCGGCCCAGCCAGGGCAGGAGCTGCCAGTCCCCCCGCACCCAGCGGTGGAGGCGGCTGAAGTAGCTGGTCACCTTGTAGGGGTAGCCGTCGGTGAGCTCCACGTCCCCGATGAGGCCCGCGTGGAGATAGGACCCCTCCAGCAGATCATGGGAGAGGACGGTGTTCTGGGGCAGGCGGCCGTTGAGGCAGAGGAAGAAGGCGTTCACGTCAAAGATGCCCTTGCCGGTGAAGGTCCCCTGGTCGAAGAGGTCGTGGTATACGTCGCTGCACGCGCCGCCATAGGGGTCCACGCCCCCCTGCCCGGCGAAGATACGGGAGAACTGACTCTTGTTGGCGCAGCCCAGCTCCACCCCCACCCGGGGCTGGAGAAGACCGTACCCGGAGGTGACGATCTTGCGGCGGGCGTCCACCTTGGGCCGGTTCAGGGGGTGGAGCATGGCGCCGATCAGCTCGCGGGCGGCGCCCACGTTGAGGTTGGTGTCCGAGTCCAGGGTGATGACGAAGCGGACGCCCGCCAGGGCGGACCTGTCCCCCGCCGCCACCTGGAGGCCGCTGCGCCGTCCCTTCAACAGGCGCACCAGCTCCACCAGGGCGCCCCGCTTGCGCTCCCAGCCCATATACCGCTCGTCCCGCGGCTGGAACACAGGCGGGCGGAACAGCAGGAAAAAGCCGCCGCCGTATGTCTGGTTGAGGGCTTCCACCGCGGCCCGGGCTTTCTCCACGTGGCTCCGCCCGGCCGAACCCATAGGCAGATTACTGTCGGGCAGGTCGGCCAGGATGCCGAAGAGCAGGTGCTCCCCCGCGTCCCGGTTGGCGAGGCGGTAGCGCTCCAGCAGGGCCGCAAGGGTGGGCCCGCTCTTCTCCCCCGTCAGAAGAGAGACGATGACGCACAGGGTCTTACCCTGGCTGGGCACTCCCTCCTTCAGCTCCATCCGGCAGACCGGCCGGGGCGGCACCAGGCGCACGGCGCAGAAGTCCAGGCAGTTCTTCACCAGGTCGGATACCGGCAGAAGCAGGAGCAGCGGCAGGATGGGGCTATTTAAGAGGAATCCGGTGAGCAAAACCAGAAAGAGCGTGGGCAGGATCACCCCGCCCACGTAGAGCACGCCGGTGGCCCGGCGGGGCTCCTCCCCAAGGGGTTTTCGAAAGAGAAACCAGCCCACGTGCCGCTCCTCCTCCGTTCCCGCCCGGGCGAGGTCTAGGACCTTCTGGGCCACCTCGCTCTCCCCCATGCCCCGCTTGCGGGCCAGACGGCACACCCGCGCGCGGTAGCGGGCCCTGGTGGCGTCGTCCATGCCGGCGTACTCCCCCGTGGGGTCCTGCTGCAGGAGCTGTTCCACCCGGCTGGATTCCTCCAGCAGACGGCCCAGGTTTGCGTTGGAGAGGGTGCGCAGGGCGGTGAAGACCTCCTCCATGCCCCGGTCCAGGCGGTCCCCCTCTCCCTCCTCCGCCTTCCCTGCCAGCAGCCGCTCCAGAGCGCGGCAGAGACAGGCCAGCCGGTCGGCCAGCGCCCCCTTGAGGGCGGGCATGAACAGGGAGAGCTCCCGCTCCGTGAGAGGGCGGGCGGCCTGGGCGTGGCCTAAAAAGAGGGCGAGCCGGGGCACCGTGACCTCCCCCGCCCAGGCCATGGCCCGCGCCAGCTCCAGCACGGCGGGCTGGCGGCCCTCCCGGCGCACGGCGGGGAGACGGCCCGCCCGGTGGAAGGCGTCCGCCGCGTCCCGCCCCTCCCGCTGGGCGAGATACCAGTTGTCCAGCAGCCACTCCACAGCCTGGGGCAGCTCGGCCCGGCGCTGTGCCCACTGGCTCACCCTGGCCTGGCTCTCCCGGATGGCGGCCAGGTCCCGCTGGATGTCCCGCCGGACCTTGTAACCGGTGGTCCACCCGTCCTGGACCAGCGCCTTGGCCGTGTTTTCGCCCAGCTGAGCCAAGTGTTTGTCGTCCGTCCTGATCTCCATGCGCTCTCTCATGCTCATTCTCCCATGCCGTTATTCCGATTCCATGCCAGTTTTTCCCGACGGGATGGGATTATTCATATGCCTCCCGCCCTGTGACGGGAGAGACGCGCAAGAACGCGCTTTCCTTAAAGAGGAAACCGACAGTCCTCGCCATGGCACTGACGGCGGCCGGCATCGCCTGTCTCCGGCAGCGCGACATCGGATGAGGAAAACATGCGGAACATGAAATCTGTTCTTGACAAAGACCACAAAATATTGTATGATAATTTTCGTTGTAAAGCTATAATACTTTACGGAAAACGGAAGGGGGCGCCATTGGTGAAGAATCAGGCTTATCGCATGGCCCTGCTGTTCGACTTCTATGGGGATATGCTCACCGAGCGGCAGAGAGAGTTCTACGACCTCTATTATAATGAGGACCTCTCCCTTGCCGAGATTGCTGAAAATTACGACATCACCCGCCAGGGCGTCCGGGATGTGATCGTCCGGGCCGAGGGCATTCTCACCGAGCTGGAGGACAAGACCGGCATCATCCGCCGCTTTCAGAAGATGCAGGAGCAGCTGGAGCTGATCGGCAGCGCCGCGGACGAGATCCTCAATCTCAGCGACGATATGCGCACCGGCCAGTTGGTCGGCACGATCAAAAACGCCGTGGCCGCAATGAAACAGGAGTGACCCCATGCCTTTTGAGGGATTGACTGAAAAACTCTCCAACGCCTTTAAGAAGCTGCGCGGCAAGGGCCGCCTCTCCGAGGCCGACGTGAAGGAGGTCATGCGCGAGATCCGCATGGCGCTTTTGGAGGCCGACGTTAACTTCAAGGTGGTCAAGGACTTCGTGGCCAAGGTCACGGAGCGGGCCGTGGGCTCTGACGTGCTGGAGAGCCTGACCAGCGCGCAGATGATCATCAAAATTGTCAACGAGGAGCTCACCGCTCTCATGGGCGGCCAGAGCGCCAAGCTGAATATCTCCTCCAAGCCCCCCACCGTGGTCATGCTGGTGGGCCTCAACGGCGCGGGCAAGACCACCAACGGCGCCAAGCTGGCAGGGCTGATGAAAAAGAAAAACGGAAAGCGGCCCCTCCTGGTGGCGTGCGACACCTTCCGCCCCGCCGCCATCGCGCAGCTTGAGACCGTGGGCGGACAGCTGGGCGTCCCCGTGTTTCAGCAGGGGCTGGGGGACCCGGTATCCATCGCCAGGGCGGGTATCGAGCACGCCAGGGCCCACGGGAACGACCTGGTCTTTATCGACACCGCCGGCCGTCTCCATGTGGACGACGAGCTGATGGCTGAGCTTGCGCGCATGAAGGAGGCCGTCAACCCCACCGAGATCCTCCTCATCGTGGACGCCATGATCGGCCAGGACGCGGTGAACGCGGCCAAGGTCTTTGACGAGACCCTGGACCTGACCGGGGTGATGCTCACCAAGCTGGACGGCGACGCCAGGGGCGGCGCGGCCCTCTCCATCAAGGCGGTGACCGGCAAGCCCATCAAGTTCATCGGCGTGGGCGAAAAGCTGGACCAGATCGAGGTCTTCCACCCCGACCGCATGGCCTCCCGTATTCTGGGCATGGGCGACATGCTCTCCCTCATTGAGAAGGCCCAACAGAACTTCGACCTCCAGAAGGCAGCCGAGCTGGAGCAGAAGATGCGCAAAAACCGCCTCACCCTCACCGACTATTACGACCAGCTGGTCCAGCTCAAGGGTATGGGCTCCATGTCCGACATTATGGGGATGCTGCCCGGCGTGAACGCCAAGGCCCTGGAGGGGGCCAGCGTGGACGAGAAGGCTCTCGGCCGCACCGAGGCCATCATCCTCTCCATGACCCCCAGGGAGCGGGACGACCCAAGCCTCCTAAACAGCAGCCGTAAGAAGCGTATCGCGGCGGGCAGCGGCACCCAGGTGGTGGATGTGAACCGCCTGCTCAAGCAGTTTGAGATGATGCAGCAGCTCACCCGGCAGATGGCGGGCGGCGGGATGATGAAAAAGATGGGGAAGATGGGGAAGATGGGCCGCATGGGCGGCAGAAAAGGCGGTTTTCCCTTTAAGTAGAAGGACGTTGGTTCGCGCTCTTCCGGAGCGCTTCCATATAGAGATTGTTGATCAAATTTGGAGGTGAATCTACAATGGTTAAAATCAGACTGCGTCGCATGGGCGCCAAGAAGGCCCCGTTCTATCGCATCGTTGTGGCCGATTCCCGCTATCCCCGTGACGGCCGTTTCATCGAGGAAATCGGTACCTACAATCCCCTGGTCACTCCCGTGGAGGTCAAGGTCGACAACGACCGCGCCCAGGCTTGGATCAAGACCGGCGCTCAGCCCACCGAGACTGTGAAGGCCCTGCTGAAAAAAGCCGGCGCCATCTAATCGGCATAAGGAGGGCACCATGAAAGAACTGCTCAGCTATATCGCCAAGAGCCTGGTGGACCATCCCGAAGCGGTGACGGTCACCGAGCACGCGGGCGTGGACGAGACCGTCCTGGAGCTCAGAGTGGCTCCCGACGACATGGGTAAGGTGATCGGCCGTCAGGGCCGCATCGCCAAGGAGATCCGCACGCTGATGCGCTCCGTCGCCCAGAAGAACGGGACCAGAGTCACCGTAGAAATCATGGACTGACGTCAGAAAACGGCGGGGGCTGTCCCCCGCCGCTTTTTTCTCATACGGCAATTGGAGGCGCTTATGAAAAAATTTCTAGAGGCTGGGGAGATCGTCAACACCCACGGGGTGCAGGGGGAGATCAAGATCAACTCATGGTGCGACTCGCCGGAATTCCTCTGCCAATTTAAAACGCTTTACATTGACGGCGCGCCCGTGAATGTACTGTCCGCCCGGCCCCACAAGAACAGCGTCCTCGCAAGGCTGGAGGGCGTGGACGACGTGAACGCCGCCATGCGCCTGAAGGGCAGGCGCGTGGAGATCGACCGCGCCGGCGTCGAGCTCCCCGACGGGCGGCACTTCCTGGCCGACCTCATCGGTCTGGAGGTACGGGACGCGGAGAGCGGCGCTGTGCTGGGCAGCATTGCCGAGGTCCTCACCCCCCCGGCCCACGAGGTCTATGTGGTAAAGGGCGGGGCCCACGAATATATGATCCCGGCGGTGGACGCCTTTTTAAAGGAGACCAACGTGGAGGGCGGCTATATCCGGGTACAGCTCATCGAGGGGATGGAGAGCGATGTATAGGATCGACATCATGACCCTCTTCGATCTCACCGTGGGGGACGTGCTCAGCGAGTCCATTTTGGGCAGGGCCCAGGAGCGGGATATCCTGCGCATTGAGACCCACCAGATCAGGGACTACACCCTCAGCAAACAAAAGCAGGTGGACGACTACCCCTACGGCGGCGGCCACGGCGCCGTCATGCAGGCCGACCCCCTCTATCAGTGCTGGAGGCATATCGTGGACGCGTACGGTCCGGGACACACCATCTTCCTGTCCCCGGCGGGCAGGACCTTCTGCCAGGAGAAGGCGAAGGAGCTGGTCCGGACATACGACCACCTTATTCTGGTCTGCGGACACTACGAGGGTGTCGACGAGCGCTTTCTGGAGGAGTGCGTGGACGAGGAGCTCTCCCTGGGGGACTTTGTACTCACCGGGGGCGAGATCGCGGCCATGGCAGTGGCCGACGCGGTGTGCCGCCTGGTGCCCGGCGTCCTGTCCGACCCGGAGTGCTTTGAGGACGAGAGCCACTGGAACGGCCTGCTGGAGTATCCCCAGTACTCCCGGCCCGAGGTGTGGCACGGCCGGCAGGTTCCCCCCATTCTCCTCTCGGGCAACCACAAGAACATCGCCCTCTGGCGACGGAAGATGAGCATCCTCCGCACCCGCCAGAGGCGGCCGGATATGTTTGAGCGGCTGGACCTCTCTTCCAAGCAGGACCAGAAACTTTTGAAGGAATTAGCGCAAGAGAGCGGGACACCCTAGTTGGGTGCTCCGCTTTTCTTCTTTACTTTTTGATGAAACCATGCTACAATAAGCCCAGTTA
>DATMXU010000163.1:0-8755 GCA_035562355.1 Pseudoflavonifractor sp. | reverse complement strand
TCACAAAATTGCATCTGTTGAGAAACAAGTTTCTTCCCATACAGCTAAATTTAAACTAAAGGAATGCTTCGAATGGCCAAATATACAATACGGCAAGTCGCGAATATCGCTGGAGTATCCCCTGCCACAGTTTCCAGGGTCTTGAGCGGAAACGTCCGCGTCTCGGATGAACTCCGGGATAAGGTGCTGAAAACCGCCTCTCAGGTCGGGTATGCCGCTCAGCAGCCAGGCGGAGCGCAAAAGATGATCTACGTCATTTTCCCCAACCTATCCAACCCATTTTATAATGAGATCCTTGACGGCGTGCTGTGCACCGCAGCCAAAGCAGGCTATCATGTCATGATAACCTCTGCGGCCGCGCAAACGGCCGGCAGCGTGCAGAATAACCTAACCCCGCCGGAGAACGGCGCGATGATCGCCGGCGTGATTTCCATGCTGCGCCTGGATGTGGACAATTGGCTCTTAAAAACACTTCCCGGGCATGTCCCCGTGGTTCAGTGCTGTGAGTATAACGAGGCTCTTCCATACCCCTTTGTCTCCATCAACAATTATGAGGCCGCATACAATGCAACCACCCACCTGATCAACATGGGCAGGCGCAATCTGGCGTTTTTCAACTCTTCGTGCGATACGCTATATGGGAAAGAGCGGGAGCGCGGTTTCTTACAGGCCATGTCCGATCATAGTGTCCCTGTAAATGACAGTTGGGTTCTCCACCTGCGTGAAATCGACTACAATCTGGCCCTGGCTGCGGCAAAGAGTCTGTTTGCCAATACATCTGCCCAAAGGCGCCCCGACGCGGTATTCACCGTGTCTGACGTCTATGCGCTGGGCGTAATCAAGAGCGCCGTGCGCCTTGGCCTCTCAGTTCCAACCGACGTCTCCGTCGTGGGTTTCGACGACATTGAGATTGCGCTGATGAGCGAGCCCTCCCTGACCACGATCCGCCAGCCGAGATTTAAGCTCGGCAGTACGGCCTGCAGTATCTTACTTCAATGGATTCACACAGGCAGTGTCCCTTCTCAGCACTTCTGGGTAGAGGCCGACCTGGTCGTCCGCGAAAGTACCGCCAGCAAACTCTCATCTATATCAGCCCCCGCTCTTGCGGACACATAACGCATTAAAAGCAGGCAAATCATTTTACATAAGGAGAAATGCAGCATGAAAAACGGCAAACTTCAAGTTGGTATTATCGGCTGCGGCGGAATCGCAAATCAAAAGCACTTTCCCAACCTTGCCGCGCATGCAGATAAAGCGGATCTGGTCGCCTTCTGCGACCTGATTGAGGAGCGGGCCAGGAAGGGTGCTGAAGAATTTGGCACCCCCAGTGCCAAGGTCTATACCGATTATAAGGAACTTCTGGCGGACCCCGCGATTGACCTTGTCCATGTCCTCACGCCCAACGTCGCCCACTGCCCCATCACAGTCGACGCCTTTTCCGCCGGCAAGCACGTCATGTGTGAAAAGCCCATGGCCGCGACTACGGAGGACGCGCAGAAAATGCTGGACGCCTGGAAGAAGAGCGGCAAGAAGTTTACCATCGGCTACCAGAACCGTTTCCGCCCCGAGGTACAGTCATTGCAAAGGTCTTGCCAGAGCGGTGAACTGGGCGAGGTGTACTACGCCGAGGCCCATGCGATTCGCCGCCGCGGCGTGCCCACTTGGGGCGTTTTCCCCAACAAGGCGCTGCAGGGTGGCGGCCCGCTGATCGATATCGGCACCCACGCCCTTGATATGACGCTGTGGATGATGGATAACTACAAGCCCGTTTCGGTCACCGGCAGCGTCTTCTATAAGCTGGGCGGGCTCCAGCAGGCCACCGAGGGCAACTGCTTTGGCCCTTGGGATCCGATGACCTACGAGGTGGAGGACTCCGCTTTTGGTTTCGTCAAGATGGCAAACGGTGCCACCATCAGTGTGAAAGCAGCCTGGGCTATCAATCTGTTGGAGTCCCGGGAAGCGTCTACCACTCTCTGCGGCACGAAGGCCGGTGCGGAGATCCACTCCGGCATGAGCTACAAAGAGGACGAGCTCTACTACAACCGAGGCCATAACGGCCTGCTGACCGACGAGAAAATGTGCTCCGGCGGCAGCGTCGCCTATTTCAGCGGCGCGGCTGCGGAGCCCGGCTATCTGGAGGCCCAGCAATGGATCGACGCGATACTCAACGACAAGGAGCCGCTGGTAAAACCCGAACAGGCATTTGCAGTCACCAAGATCCTCGACGCAATTTACCAATCCCACCGTATCGGAAGAGAAATCCTCTTCAACGATTGATCTGATTATTTTAAACACCGAGCAAAGCCGGGCATCTGCATGGAGATGCCCGGCTTTATGGAAGGACGGTCTTATATGAAAATTGGTTTTGTCAGTGCCATCCTCGACGGATGGACCTTTGAGGAAATGATCGATACTGCCGCCGCGCTGGGTTTCCAGTGTGTGGAGGCCGCGTGCTGGCCACAGGGAAAAAGCGAACGCCGCTACGCCGGCGTAAGCCATATAGATGTGGACCATATCCTGGCAGACGACGGTTATGCCACTTATATCTTAAACTACTGCGCATCCAAAAACATTGAGCTCTCCTCTCTCGCCTATTACCCGAACACGATGGATCCTTCGAAGGAGAAACGCACCGCCTGCGTTGCCCATTTGATGAAGGTCATCCGCGCTTCGGCCAAGCTACACGTCAATCTGGTTACATCCTTCATCGGCCGTGACCAGTACAGGAGCCTGGAGGATAATTTGGAACTAGTAGGCCAGGTCTGGCCCCCCATTCTCGCTCTGGCCGAGGAATGCGGCGTCAGAATCGCCATTGAGAACTGCCCCATGCTGTTCGGCCCCGACCAGTGGCCCGGCGGTCAAAACCTCTTCACCTCGCCGCGCAACTGGGAAAAGGTTTTCAGCATCCTCTCCAGCCCCAATTTGGGCATCAATTATGACCCCAGCCACTTTGTTTGGCAGATGATGGATTATATCAAACCCCTCTACACCTTCCGTGACAAGATCTTCCACGTGCATTTCAAGGACATTAAGCTCTATCATGAAAGACTCGACCAGGTAGGGATCATGGCCTATCCTCTGGACTTTATGGCACCTAAACTCCCCGGCCTGGGCGACGTGGACTGGGGCAGGTATGTCTGCGCGCTCACCGACATTGGTTACGACGGCCATGCCTGCATCGAGGTAGAGGACCGCGCGTTTGAAGGCTCTAGAGAAAAAATCCTGGATTCCTTGCGCCTCTCCAAACGCTACATGAACAGTTTCGTGATTTAAATTCTATGAAAAAGAAAATAGTTGACTTTATACAAAGGCACGGAATGGGTTTGTGCGATGCCGGTCCAGCAATCGGACAATTCGCCCAGGAGGGGGCGTCCGCTCTGGCGGGCAAACCCTCATCCTTATTGATGCTCCCCTCCTACCTGAAGGCTGAGGGACCTCTTCTCCAGAACAAGCCCGTGATCGTTATTGATGCCGGGGGGACAAATCTTCGAATTGCCCTGGCGTGTTTTAACGATGAAAACGAATGTATCCTCACGGATGAGCGGCTCTACCCAATGCCCGGCACACAAGGTCCTCTGAGCGCCAAAGCCTTTTTTGACCAGATGGCGGATATTGTTGCGCCCTATGCGGCGCAGAGCAGCCTAATCGGCTTTTGTTTCTCTTTCCCCTGTGAAATCACGCCCGACCTGGATGGCCGTCTGCTGACCTTTAATAAAGAGATTCAGGTCGACGACGCGGCAGGCAGGCTGGTCGGCAAATCCCTCCACGAGGCGCTGCGCGCAAAAGGTTTCGATAATCCCTGGAAAACCATCATCCTGAACGACACGGTGGCAACCATGATGGGCGGTCTTGCCGAGGGCCGGCGCCATCACTGCAGCAGCTATATCGGCCTGATCCTTGGCACCGGGACCAATATGTGCTATATGGAACAGTGCTGCAATATCCGGAAGGACCGGTTGCTCGCCTCGCAATCCGGGCAAATTTGCGTCAATATTGAATCGGGGGGCTATGACGGGTTTCCGCAAAGCGATTTTGACCGGATCGTGGACCGGGAGTCCGGGATGCAAAACTACCACCTCTTTGAGAAAATGGTGTCCGGTGCGTACCAGGGGTCTTTTGTGTTGCACATGTTGAAAGCCGCGGCGGCGGATGGCATCTTCTCTGAGGAGACCGCCGCCGGGATCGCCTCACTTGCCGCTTTAAGCGCCGCGGAGACAGATGCGTTCTGCCGGGAGCCGGGCGGCAACGGGGCACTCTCCTCCATCTGTGCGCCAGTTGACCGGGATACGCTCTACGCGCTTCTGGACGCGTTCTATGACCGGAGCGCGTTCCTGACGGCGCTTTCAATTACCGGAGTTCTTGTGTTGGCGGACCTGGGGAGGTCCCCTGACGCTCCGGTCTGCATTGTAGCGGACGGCTCCGCCTTCTATAAGCCGCTGCTATTCCGCCCAAAGCTCAACGCGCACATAAAGCACATCACCGAGGAGACCTATGGCCGCCATGTGTTTTTTGTCAAAACAAAATACGGAAACTTCGAAGGTGTCGCAGCGGCCGCCCTGCTGAATCGGCAACTGCCATAACCGACTACATTGGCTGGCAGCTGCCGGGGTAATGATATCGGGCACAAAGAGCGAGGGGCTATCGCAAAACAGTAATTTTGCAATAGCCCCTCGCTCTGTCGCCTTTAAATTTTTCTCTGACAGCCTATCAAAAAAGTCTTTCGGCCGCCTACGCGGTACTTTCTTTTATCCTCTTTCTCAACAGCGCCGCCATTGCGGGGCCGTCGAGTTTCATATCGGTAAAATGCTCCAGGGCAAAAATGGCCTGCCAGAGAAGCATTCCCAGCCCATTGATGGTCTGGTGGCCCCGCAGCCGCGCGCCGCGCAGCAGCTCGGTCTCAGCCGGGGAGTAGATGAGGTCACACACCGCCGCCCGGTTGGGCAGTCCGTCCAGAAAGGAGAAGTCCCCGAACTGCCCCCCCGTCCCCTCCATGCCCAGGCTGGAGCAGTTTACCAGCAGCTCGCTCTCCTCGGCCAGCCGCCTCAGGGTATTGGCGGAAAAATCAGCGGGAGCCAGCACCGCCGGGTTTTGTTTACATAATTCTTCCGCTCTAGAGACGGTCCGATTGCATACCGTCACCCGCTTTACCCCCTGCCGGGCCAATTTTAGGGCCACAGCTTTGGCCGCGCCCCCGGCTCCCAGCAGCAGGACCCGTTTTCCCGTGACGGAGATCCCCTCGTCGGCCAGCGCGGCCATAAAGCCCCGCCCGTCGGTGTTGTATCCGTATAACCTTTCGCCCCTAATACAGACGGTATTCACAGAGCCGTACATCCCGGCATCCTCATCGAGCACATCCATGAGGGGAACCAGCGCCTCCTTGTGGGGCATGGTGGCGTTAAACCCGGCGTACCCCTCGGCCCTTGCCCGCTCCACCCAGGCCTCCGTCTCACCCTGTCCCACCTGCTGACGTAGGTAGACATAATCAAGCCCCAGCTCCTTCAGCATGGCGTTGTGGATGAGGGGGGACTTGGAGTGGGCCACCGGATCTCCGATGACACAGAGCTTTCTCATGTTCTCCCCTCCAGCAGCAGATCCATGGCCATGGTGTAGCCCCGAAACCCCTGCCCTGAGATCTGCCCCACACAGGCGGGTGCGGTAACCGACGTTTTGCGAAACTCCTCCCTGCTGTGGATGTCCGAGATGTGCACCTCCACCGCCGGAACCGTAATAGCCTTCAACGCGTCATGGATGGCGTAGCTATAGTGGGTGTAGGCCCCGGGATTGATGACGATGCCGTCGTATACCCCCTGGGCGGCCTGAATCGCATCGATGATGGCCCCCTCGTGGTTGCTCTGCCAGCAAACCGCCCTGGAGTCACGGGCAACGGCGTACTCCTCCACCATACGGCACAGGGCGGCGTAGTCCTGCCTGCCGTAGATGTCGGGCTCCCGCTGGCCCAGCAGGTTCAGATTGGGTCCGTTGATGACAAGGAATTTCACAGTAAGCCCTCCCGCTCCATGGTCTCTATCAGCCGCTCCAGGCTCTCCTCCGGCGTATTTCCCGCCGTGATTACATACGAGGCGTATTTCCGATAGAGCGCAATACGCTGGGTATATAGCTCAAATACCCGCCTTCTGTCCCCCGCCAGCAGGGGCCGCCCGCCGTGCTCCTCCCCGGCAATCTCCTCCGGGGCGCGGTCCAGGAAAAAGACCGCCCCGTCCGCCGACAGAGCCTCCATGTTCTCGGGCCGGAGGATAACCCCGCCCCCGGTGGCAATCACGGCATGCTCAGCCGCGGCCGCCGCGCGCACTGCGGCATGCTCAGCATCCCGGAAACCGCTCTCCCCGCGGTCGGCGAAGAGGGCTGGGATGGATGCCCCCTCCCGCGCCTCGATGAGAGCGTCGGTCTCAATAAAGCTCCGCCCGGTGCGCCTGGCGAGCATGGCCCCCACGGTGGATTTGCCCGAGCCGGGCATCCCGATCAATACGATGTTCACGGCACATACCCCTTGAAGTTGCCGAGCACGCGCATGTCGGCGGCAAGCTGGCTCAGCTCGTGGAGCACCCCGTCCATGCCGGGGGTCTCCAGGTCCCCGGTAAACTCCAGAAAGAAGAGGTATTCCCAGCTCTTCCCCTGCACCGGGCGGGACTCGATCTTCAGCAGGTTCAGCCCGTGGACGGCGAAGATGGTCAGTATCTCGTGGAGGCTGCCGCTCTGGTGGGGCAGCGTGAAGAGGGCGCTGATCTTATCCCGCTCGGCGGGCCGCTCCGGGATCGGGGAGACCACCACAAACCGGGTGTAGTTCTCAGCGTTGTGGTTGACCCCCTCGGCCAGGATATTCAGCCCGTAGAGCTGGGCCGCCCGGCGGGAGCAGATGGCCGCGGCGGTGGGGTCGCCCCCCTGGGCCACCTGTTTTGCGCTTCCCGCCGTGTCCAAGGTGGGGATACGCTGCCAGGCCCGGTGCCCGTCCAGAAACCTCTCACTCTGCATCAAGCCCTGCTCGTGGGAATAGACTGTCCTGATATCCTCCAGCCCCACCCCCGGCAATGCCATGAGGCAGTGCTCCACCTTCACCTGCCACTCGCCCACGATGTGGTAGGCGTACTGGGCCAGAAGGTCGTACACCTGCCGGATGGACCCGGTGGAGCTGTTTTCGATGGGGAGCACCGCATAGTCGGCCTCCCCGTTCTGGAGCGCCAGAAACACATCTCCGAACCAGGGCAGGCCCCTGCTGCCCACCCCGGGGCCGAAGTAGCCCTCACAGGCCTCCTCACTGTAAGCCCCCGGCTCTCCCTGATAGACTACCCTGGGGTTTTGTACCGGAGGGCGGACGTTTCGCCGGTCCGCCATATAGGCGGCATAGGCGCCGTTCTCCTCCCCCTCCCGCACCAGGGTGCGCTGCTGCCGGCGGGAGAGGCCCATGATGGTCTCGTACAGGGCCACCACGTCGGCTTTGAGGGCGCTGTCCTCCACCAGCGCGGCCTTGGCGGAGAGCACCTCCCGCTCCCGCTGGGCGTCCAGCACAGGGAGACCCTGCGCCAGCTTATATTCCCCCACCTTTTGGGTGATACCCATCCGCTCCTCAAAGAGCGCCACGATGCGCCTGTCCACCGCGTCGATCTCCCTGCGGTAGTCTTCCAATCCGGACATTGCAGTCCCTCCCTTAAATCCCCAGCACCTCGCACGCCGCCAAAGCCGCAGCAGCCTCAATAACGGGCAGCGCCCGCTGGACGATACAGGGGTCGTGCCGTCCCTTGACAGACAGCTTCGCGTCGGTCATGGTCTCCAGGTCCACGGTCTCCTGCTCCTTGGCAATGGAAGGGGTGGCCCGGAGCGCCACCTCAAATTCCACGGGCATCCCGTTGGTGATGCCTCCGTTCACGCCTCCGGAGTGGTTGGTACGGGTCTTGATGGCCACGCCGTCCATATAAAAGGCGTCGTTGGCGGCGCTGCCCCGCAGGGCGGCGAAACGGAACCCCGCGCCGAAAGCCACCGCCTTTACGGCGGGGACGGCAAAGAGCTGCTGAGAGAATATTCCCTCCACGTTGCGGCCGTAGTCTGGGCTCCCCAACCCGGCGGGCAGACCGGTGACGGCGCAGCGGATGCACCCGCCCACGCTGTCTCCCTCCCGCCGCGCGTCCAGAATCTCGGACTCGATCTGGGCCTCCGTGGGGTTCTCCACCCCCGCAATATTGGAGATGAAGGACGAGATCTCCACCCCCCGCGTCCGGAGAATCAGCTTGGCTACCGCACCGGCAAAGACCAGAGGTGCCGTGAGCCGCCCCGAGAAATGCCCACCGCCCCGGTAGTCGTTATGCCCCTCATAGCGCACCCATCCGGCGTAGTCCGCGTGACCTGGCCGGGGGCGGACCTTCAGGTCGGAATAGTCCCCGGAGCGGGTGTCGGTGTTTTCAATCACAGCGCAGAGAGGGGTACCGGTAGTCCTCCCCTCGAAGACTCCGGAGAGGAACCTGGGCTCGTCCGGCTCTTTCCGGGCAGTGGTGAGAACGCCCTGCCCCGGCGCACGCCGGGCCATCTCCCCACGGATAAACGCCATGTCCACCAGGATTCCAGGGGGCACACCCTCCAGCACCACACCGATGCCCTCGCCGTGGGATTCACCGAAAATATGATGTTTCATCATAATCACTCCTTACTGCTTGCAACGTATCCTTTGCTACTCCGCCACGGTAAATACTCCGCCCAGCGCGGCGTAATCCTCCCAAAAATTCGGGTAGGATTTTCGCACCGCCTC
>DATMXU010000162.1:0-14645 GCA_035562355.1 Pseudoflavonifractor sp. | reverse complement strand
AAAGGACCCCGGGCAGATTACCCGGAGGTCCTTTTCCTGTTTAAGCCTTAGAGAAATCGTCCCGGGAGGCCCCGCAGAGGGGGCAGACCCAGTCGGAGGGCATGTCTTCCCAGGCGGTGCCGGGGGCTACGCCGTTATCGGGATCGCCGTCGGCAGGATCATAGATATAGCCGCAGAGGTTGCAAACGTACTTGTCCATGTTTCATACACTCCCTAATTTATCATCATAGATTTCCGCCCGGGCGGAAAGGGTATCCGCTTGCCCAAGGGATAAGTTTATGATACAATGTACCTCAGAATTTGTCAACTGAGGTCTTTGCGTGAAAATAGGAAAAGTAGAAGTAAACTCCAGGCTGGCCCTGGCCCCCATGGCGGGGGTCACAGACCTGGCTTTCCGCACGGTCTGCCGGGAGTTGGGGGCGGGGTACACCGTCACCGAGATGGTCTCGGCCAAGGCCCTGTGCTATCAGGATAAAAAGTCCCTCCCTCTGCTCACGCTGGGGGAGGGGGAGCACCCCTGTGCCGCCCAGCTCTTCGGCAGCGAGGAGGAGAGCATGGAGCGCGCCGCGGTCATCGCGGCGGAGGTCTCCGGGTGTGAGATCCTGGACGTCAACATGGGCTGCCCTGTACCCAAGGTGGCCCAGAACGGGGATGGCTCCGGCCTTATGCGGGATTTGGACAAGGCCGTGCGGGTGCTCAGGGCCGTCGTCCGCGGCGCGGGGGCGGTCCCGGTGACCGTGAAGTTTCGCCTGGGCTGGGACAAGGGCAGCATCAACTGCGTGGAGTTCGCTAAGGCTATGGAGGACGCCGGGGCCGCGGCGGTGGCCGTCCATGGCCGAACCCGGACCCAGATGTATGCCGGGACGGCCAACTGGGATTATATCCGCGCCGTGAAAGAGGCGGTGGGCATCCCCGTCATCGCCAACGGCGACGTGTTCGACGCTGCCTCCGCCGTCCGAATTTTAAAGTACACCGGGGCGGACATGGCCATGGTGGGCCGAGGGGCCTTCGGGAACCCCTGGGTGTTCCAGCAGGCCGCCGCCGCCCTGGCGGGGGAGGAGATACCGCCTCTGCCCTCCCTTGCGGAGCGGTGCGATACGGCGGTGCGCCAGTTCGAGCTGGCGGCAGCCCACAAGGGGGAGCACATCGCCTGCCTGGAGGCCAGGAAACACTATGCCTGGTATCTCAAGGGGGTGCCCCACGCGGGGTACTATAAGCAGCAGATCAGTCAGATCTCCACCATGGGGGATATCTACCGCATCACGGCGGGGATCAAGCGGGACCTGGAGTAGGCTCCGGGGACGGGAAAGGCGGGTGAGCAGTTGGATAACGAGCAGGAGCTGGTGGAGCGGGCCAAGGCCGGGGACCAGGACGCTTTCGCGGCACTGATGGACGCGCAGCAGGGCCGGATCTATAACCTTACCCTGCGCATGACCGGCGTCCCGGAGGACGCCGCCGAGTTGACCCAGGAAGCCTTCTTCAACGCCTGGCAGGGTCTGCCCAAGTTCCAGGGGGAGAGCTCATTTGCCACCTGGCTCTACCGGCTGGCATCCAACGCGTGTATCGACTTCCTCCGCCGGGAGAAACGGCGCAGGAACATCTCCATGACCATCTCCCTGGATGACGAGGAGGGGGCCCGCCAGGCCGAGCTGCCCGATCACCGCCACTCTCCCGAGGCGGAGGCCGAGAAACGGGAGATGATGGAGACGGTTCGCTCCGCCTTGGATTCCCTCTCGGAGGAGCACCGGCAGGTATTGGTCATGCGGGAGCTGGATGGCCTCTCCTATGCTGAGATCGGCGCGGTGCTGGAGCTGGAGGAGGGTACCGTCAAGTCCCGCATCGCCCGGGGACGGTTGGCCCTGAGAAGGGTTTTGAGTGAGGGCGGGAACTTTTCTGAGCTGATATCGTCTATAACGTGAACAGAAAAATCAACGGAATACGCGCGGGGGCGACTCCGCGCGGCTCCGGGAGAAAAGGAGGTGTTTCGTAATGCGCACTTGTGATGAAATACTGGATCTGCTCAGCGCCCGTCTGGACGGCGTGCTGACCGGGGAGGAGGAGCAGGCGCTTGCGGAGCACCTGGAGAGCTGCTCTGCATGCCGGGCGCTGGCGGAGGACCTGGCGTGTCTGCACATGCTCCTGCCGGGCCTGAATGAGGAGCCGCCCACCTCCATCAAGGAGAACGTAATGGCGCGCATCCGGGAAGAGGGGGCCACGCCCATCCCTTTCCCCGTACCGAGGAAACCCGCCCATAGATGGCACGCCTGGGGAGGCGTGGCGGCGGTCTTGGCAGTGGCGGTGTTGGGGGCCTTTGCCCTGAAGGGGGGCACAGGCGGAGGGGGCTACGGGGCTGCCACGATGGAGGCCCCCGCCGCCGCCGTGCCGTCTGCCGCACCGTCCGCCGAGAGCAAGGCAAGCGCCTTTCCCGAGCCCGCCACGGCTCCCAAGATACAGGACGACACGGATTCGGGGACCGGAAATATATCCACTTACGGCAGCCTCAACGGCACGGAGAGAGCGGAGGCTCCAGCGCAGAGCGACGAGGTACCCACCCAGTCTGCCCCGCAGCCTTCAAAGGCGATGGGGCCTATCTCCGCGCCAACGCCCTCGCCCTCGGCGTCCACCCAGACAGACGCCATCCCGGAAACCCCTATGACCTTTGCGATGACGCCCGCCCCGGAGGAGCCCGCCGGGGGGGAGACGGTCAAAGATCCGCCCCTGAGAGCCTTTACCTCCTCCGCCATGGTGGAGCCCGGCCCGGCTGTGGCTGGGGCCCGGCTCTATGAAGAGCTGCTGGAGGCCGACCATCCGGGCGCCGTATGGACGGAGGGGGAGGACTTCACCGGCTACCAGCTCCCCGAGGGGGACTGGCGGCTGGAGTACCTGGGCCTGTCGGAGGACGGGCTGGACTACCTCTTTCATGCCTATACTGATCCCACCGCCGGCGACTGGTACGCCGTACCGGCGGACGGCGGAGAGATCAGGACCTGCGACCCGATTCCGGCGCAGTCATAGCAGGATAAGGAAAAGGAGGCCCGCCGTGCGGGTCTCCTTTTTTGTACCCTGTATTTTTGCTTGACAAATACCTAGAAAATTCCTATGCTTGACTATCATAGTAAAAACGGAGGCCGCGCAGTGCAGAACAAGGTCTATGTTGTGAAATGCCCCGACTACGCCCAGGCAGGGGAGAAGCTGGAAGAGCTTTTGACCATGGCGGGCGGGATGGAGCGGTATGTAAGGACGGGAGAGAGACTTTTGCTGAAGGCAAACCTGCTGGCTCCGGCGGTACCCGAGAAGGCCGTCTCCACCCACCCGGCGGTCGTAGCGGCGGCGGCCCGGCAGGTGGCGGCCGCGGGCGGGCGCGCGGTCATCGCCGACTGCCCCGGCGCGTACCAGCACAGCGCAGGCCTGTTGAGACGGACCTATGAGACCTGCGGCATGGCGGAGGCCGCGGCACGGTCCGGCGCGGAGTTGAGCTACGATACCTCCAGCCGGGAGGTGAGCTACCCCCAAGGCAGGCTCATGCGGCATTTTGAGGTCATGTCCCCCGTGCTGGAGGCGGCCGGGGTGCTCAACCTCTGTAAGATGAAGACCCATATGTTCATGGGTATGACCGGCGGTGTGAAAAATAGCTTTGGCGTGATCCCCGGCCTCTCTAAGAAGGGGTACCACGCCAAGCTCCAGGACAAGGAGCAGTTTGCCGGAATGCTGCTGGACCTGTCCAACTTCGTCGCCCCCCGGCTCACCATCATGGACGCGGTGGTGGGTATGGAGGGAGAGGGGCCCGGCGCGTCGGGCACGCCCCGGCCCGTGGGCCTGCTGCTGTGCGCGGAAAATCCATTGGCGCTGGATGTGGTGGCCGCCGCCGTCATGGGACTTGAAAAGCGCTATAACCCCCTCCTTCTGGCAGCTGAGAGATGGGGGATCGGTCCCACCGGCCTGTCTGAGGTGGAGCTGGTGGGCGCGGGGATAGAGGATATCCGGGTACCGGATTTCCGCCTGCCTAAGAATGTGAAAAAGAGCATGGTGGTGGTCCCCCGGCTGCCGGGGCCGGTGAGCGGGCTGGCCAAGAGCCTCTTCACCCAGACGCCCCACGCCGCCCCCGACCGCTGCGTGGGCTGCGGCCTGTGCCGGGACGCCTGCCCTGTAAAGGCCATCCGCCTGACGAGAAAGAAGAAGGCGAGCATTGCGCCGGGCAAGTGCATCCGCTGCTACTGCTGCCACGAGCTCTGCCCCCACAAGGCCATCGACGTGCGCCGGGGGCTGCTGTCGCGCAGGACGAAATAGCGCAGACGTCAAAAGGCCGACGAGGAATCGTCGGCCTTTTGACGTGTATGGGGCGGTGGTGCGGGTAGGCCCTACAGGGTTTGCAGCCAATCTTCCAGGTAGAGGGCCACGCCGTCCTCTTCCACAGGGGCGGTGACGGCGTGGGCTGCGGCCCTGACCTCGGGGGAGGCGTTGCCCATGGCGACGAAAAAGCTGGCCTGGGCCATGGAGAGGTCGTTTCCGCTGTCGCCAAAGGAGAGAATGCGCGCCTTGGGAAGGCCCAGCAGCGCCCCCAGAGCTGTAAGGGCGCTGCCCTTGCTGACTCCGGCGGCCGTGATCTCGATATCAAAGCCGGTGGTGGTGGCGGCCTCCACGTTCCCCCGGGCCGTCAGCTCCGCCAGGGCCTGGGCGCAGAGGGTTTCGGTGGGGAAGATGGCGCTGCACTTCTCCACTGGGGGCAGGCCCAGCTTTTTGAGCCGGCTCCCCACGTTGGGGACCAATTTGAAACTGGATAGAAAATGCCGCAGCTCCCGGAGAGAGAGGTTGCCCCGGCGCAGCAGACGGCCTGCCGAAAGGCTTCTGCGCTCAAAGAGGGGCATGTCCTCCAGAAAGACTTGCCAGGATGCGCCGGGGTACGCCTCTATGAGGGAGAGGACCAGCGCGGCGGGCATGGGCCGTGCCAATAGAGTCTCTCCCGTCCGGGGGAGGAAGACCCGCGCGCCGTTGGAGGTGGAGGCATAGTCAAGCCACGGCTGGGCCAGCAGCTCGGGCGGGAGCATGGCCCGCCCCCGGCCGGTGGAGACCGCCAGGAGGCAGCCCTTTTGATGGGCTGCCTCCAGAGCGCTGCGTACGCGGGGCCTCATAGGCCGCCCGTCCTGAAAGACGGTGCCGTCCAGGTCAAAGGCGACCATATGGGAGGGCTTAGTCAAGCTCCGTCCCATCAGACGCGATGCACTTTTTGTACCAGAAGAAGGAGTCCTTGCGGCTGCGGTTGAGCGTGCCATTTCCGTCGTTGTCCTTATCCACGTAGATAAAGCCGTAGCGTTTCTTCATCTCGCCGGTGGAGGCGCTGATGAGGTCGATGCAGCCCCAGGGGGTGTAGCCCATCAGGTCCACGCCATCGGCCAGGGCGTCGCGCATGGCCTCCACGTGGGCGCGGAGGTAGTCGATGCGGTAGGGGTCGTGGACAGCGCCGTCGGACTCCACCGCGTCGTCCTGACCAAGGCCGTTCTCCACCACCATGACGGGCACGTTGTAGCGGCCGTAGATCTCACCCAGGAAAATGCGCAGACCCACCGCGTCGATGGTCCAGCCCCAGTCGCTTGCCTTCAGGTAGGGGTTTTTGAGGCCCATCATCATGTTCATCATGTCGCTGCTATTGTTCTCAGGGTCCGCGCTGACGCAGCCGGAGGAGTAGTAGCTGAAGGAGTAGAAGTCCACCCGTCCGGCCTTCAAGATCTCCTCGTCGCTGGGGGAGAACTCCACCTTCGCGCCGCAGGAGTCCCATATGCGCTGCGCGAAACCGGGGTAGGCTCCGCGCACCATCACGTCGCCGCAGTAGTAGTTGCCGTCCTGCATCTTCTGCTGGTTGAGGACCACGTCCTCGGGGGCGCAGGTGAAGGGGTAGGAGGCAAAGCCGGCGATCATGCAGCCCACCATGTTCTCGTGGTCCACGCCGTGGGCGATCTGCACCGCCTTGGCGGAGGCTACGAACTGGTTGTGCAGGGCCTGGAACCGCCTGCTGGCGTCCTCGGCGGTTTCAGGTTTCATGGCCGCGCCGAACAGGGGGGTGGACTCCTTTGGCATAATGCCGCCTGCCATAAGGCCGCCGAAGGGCATGGACAGGACATTAATCTCGTTGAAGGTGAGCCAGTATTTCACAAGGCCCTTAAACTCGGTAAAACAGGTGGCGGCGTACTTCACAAAGCAGTCGATGGTGCGCCGGTCGGCCCAGCCGTCCCACTTCTGGGCCAGATGATAGGGCATCTCATAGTGGGAGAGGGTGACCAGGGGCTCGATGCCGTGCCTGCGGCACTCCTCGAAGACGCTGCGGTAGAATTCGATGCCGGCCCGGTTGGGCGCGGCGTCATCACCGTTCGGAAAGATGCGGGTCCAGGCGATGGACATGCGGTAGACCTTAAAGCCCATCTCACCGAAGAGGGCGATATCCTCCTTGTAGTGGTGGTAGAGGTCGATGGCCTCGTGGGAGGGGTAGTGGGCGCTGGGGTCCAGCTCAGGGGTGAAGACGCGGGGGGTCTTCAAATCGCCTGCGGTCATCATGTCGGCCGTGCTGACGCCCTTGCCATCCGCGTTCCACGCACCCTCACACTGGTTGGCGGCGGTGGCTCCGCCCCAGAGGAAATTCTTCGGGAAAGGCTGTTTCATCTTACATTCTCCTTTCAATTTCAAGCGGTTTTAATGGCCTGCAGCCTCCCCACGGCCCGGTACTTCCAGGCGCGGAGAGCGATGAAGACGGTGTAGGTAAGAGCCACGCCCACGGTGACGTCGCTGCCAAAATGAGCCCCCATGATAATGCGGCTAAAGGCCACCAGAGCGACCCAGACCCAGGCGAGGCCCAGGAGCAGGGGCTCCTTTCCCTTCAGTTTATCAATGAAGGTGGGCAAAAGGGAGATCCAGAGGAGGACGGCGGCGTTTGCCGTGTGGCCCGAGGGGAAGGACTTGAACTCCTCCCCCGCCGCCACGCTCTGGGGCAGATACCAGGGGACAAACTGGGCAGCCGGGTCGGTCATGCTGCGCAACCGGGGGCGGCCCCAGCCAACCTTGATCAGGTTGATGACCACGATGGCGGCCACCAGGAGCAGGAGGCCTATAGTGGCCGCCCGACGGATCTCCGCCCGTTTCGACCTATCCAGCCGGGAGGAGAGAAAGAGGAGCAGAGCAAAGAGGATCAGCCCCGCGGGCAGGATGACAGCCGGGGAGAGGTGGCCATGGGTCAGGTAGTTGTTGACCATCAGGCTCCCCATGAGGCTGAGGAGCAGACCCAGGAGTCCAAAGCCCAGGATGGACAGGGCATTCTTCCAGGGGGTCTCCCTGTCCCGCGTCACGAGGAGGGCGGCGGCGGAGAACGCGCCCACCAGGAGGCCCGGCGCCTCACCGAAGATCTCAAAGAAACGGCCGAAGGGATTTTTGAGATCAAAGACAGCCTGGGAGAGGGGCAGATCGAGAAAAGTAAAGGCCAGGAGCAGGGCGGCAAGGACGGAGTAGGTGACAATCTGCTCGCGTTTGGATGCGCGCATTGGGATACCTCCTGTTCTTAAGTTACTGGGCAACGGCGGCCTTCTCTTTTTCGAGGAGCTGTTTCTCATAGGCCTTGAAGAAGGGTAAGTAGCATGCCCCGTTGACCACGATGCCCACCACAGGGATCAAGATGTTTTGCCAGGCGAGGGAGCCCAGGAATTCCGCGACGCCCAGAGGCATGACCGACATCATCATGATATAGCTGGGCTGGAAGAACCCCACGGCGTAGCCTACCCACACCACGAAACCGGTGAGGACGGTGCCGAAGATGTAGGGGATGGCGAGAATGGGGTTATACATGACGGGATAGCCAAAGGTGAGGGGCTCGTTGATATTGAAGATGCCGGGGACCAAAGCCACCTTGCTGACGGCGCGGAGCTGCTCGGATTTGCTGCGCAGGCCCATGAGCACCAGCGGGAGGGTGTTGCCGGTGCCGCCGGCGCAGGCCATGGCGCCAAAGAGCATAGTGGCGTAGAACACGGGCGCCTGCCCAGCCGCCACGGCGGCGCCGTTGGCCATGGTATTCTGCATCATGACAGGCATAATGGCCATGGCGACCACCATGGAGCCATGGATGCCAAAAATCCACAGGGTGCAGGAGAGGGCGACGAGGATGAGCATACCTGGCACCGAATTGAGGGCGGCCAGAGGGATGGAGAGGATCGCCATGATGGCCATGGGCAGAGTGAGGCCGATGGCAGAGCTCACCAGAGTGCTGACGGCAAGCCACAGGATGGCGGCGAAGAGCAGGGGGAGCATGGCGGAGAAACCGTCGGCCAGGAACTGGGGCACCACGTCGGGCATTTTGATGACAATGTGTCTCTTCTCGCAGAACCAGGCGATGCGCACGGTGACGATGGCCACCAGAATGGCGGCGAAGAGGCCGGTGCCGCCCAGAGAGGAGGAGTCCAGCACGGTGAGGGTGGAGCCGTCGGCCAGAGTGACGGCCTTGGCGGGGGCGGCTACCAGCAAGAACATGAGCATGCTGTTGATCCCGTTGACTACGGGCTTGAGACCCAGGCTCTTTGCGTAGTTGAAGGCCAGAGTGAATGCCATGACAGCCGCCATGAGCCCCATGGTCATGTTGTAGGGGGTGATCATGATCTGGTAGTACTGGCTGCTCTGGTCCACCCAGCCGAAGATGGTGGGGACGATGGCGAGGATCTGGAACACCGCGCCGACCATCGTGACGCCCATCATGCCCATCATACCGCCGGTGAGGGCGGAGATGGCCTTGTTGCCGGCGACCTTCTGTCCGCCGCGCTGGAGTGCCTGCATGAATTTGCTGTCAAAGAAGTTGCCCATACATTACCATTCCTTTCCTGCTTTCATTTTCCTGTTCTTACTTGCCGAGGAGCACGTTGACCTGCTTAAAGATGCTTTGCGCGTTGCCAATGGCGTAGTCGTAGGGCGCGATGGAGTCGACGGGTTTGCCGGTGTCCTTTTGGATGTCGGCCTTTTTGTAGGAGATCTGGGGCCCCAGGAGGATCACGTCGTAGTCACGGTAGATGTCGTCATAGTCCCCCATGCCCCGGGCCACGATCTCCTCCAGACCCATACCATTCTCGTCCGAGTACTTCTGGAGCTTTTTCATCAGGATGCTTGTGGACATACCTCCGGCGCAGATCAGCAGAATTTTCATTTGGTACCCCCCTTTCTGAAACTTAGTTACGATTGATCAGCCGGTACATACGCACCAGCTCGGTCACAAGGTCGCGGGCCAGAGTCGCCATCATGAAATGGTCCTGGCAGTGGGAGAGAAGGATGTCCACCTGGGGCACCCTGCCCAGCGCATCCATCTGCAAAAGCGCCCGGTGGGAGCGCTGGGTCTCCGCCAGGGCGGCGTCGGCCTCCTTCAAAAGGGATTCGGCCTTGTCATACCGCCCCGCCCGGGCCTCCTCCAGCGCCCCAAAGGAGGCTCCCTTGGAGGCGCCCGCGTTGGCGATGATAGTCATGGCGATCTCCTGTAGTTCCTCGTCCTGGATCATATATCCCTGCTCCTTTCAAATCCTGCGGATGATGGTAATCATAGTGGCAAGCTCGTCGTCGTTGAAGACCACGTTGAACGCTTTTTCCAGCGGTTTGAGGATGCGCAGAACCGCCTTATAGTCGGCGGAGTTTGCCTTAATGATAGCCTCGCGGTTTAAATTCTTGGGCTGCGGC
Organism: Pseudoflavonifractor sp.; assembly: GCA_035562355.1. Lineage (GTDB taxonomy): Bacteria > Bacillota > Clostridia > Oscillospirales > Oscillospiraceae > Pseudoflavonifractor. Next base: position 4,958 of record DATMXU010000162.1, on the reverse strand, counting down.
TCTTTGCCCACCATTCGGTTGATGCTGCACGCGATGTGGAGGAACAGGCCGATCTCGGTATCCAGGGCCAGCTCGGTCAGGTCCGAGTTGATCTGCCCGATGGCCGCCGGGAGGAGGCTTTTGAGCTTTGTCATGTCCACGTGCTCCAGGTGGTCCTCCAGGTAGTTATAGACCTCCGCGAAGTCGATGCGGCTGCGCTCCAGCTTTTTAAGGCGGATGATGGAGGGCACCTTGTCTGGCGCCGCGCCGAAGAGCTCGGTCAGCGGGATGAAGGGCAGGCCCATGATGTGGGGATCCACGGGGCCGATGAGGCACTGGACCACGCCGTTCTCCATGACCTGCATCAGCATCTCCCGCAGCAGCTCATGGTCGGAAAAGCCCAGGGGAATGACCCGCATATCCTCATCCAGCTCGCCGAACTGCTCTACGTACTGCTTTACCTGGTCCGCCCCGCCCACCCCGGTGGCGCAGAGGGTGACGATGACCCGCCATACCGGGCGGCGCAGCTCGGCCAGGGAGTCCAGCACGTTTTTATGTAGGGTGTTCAATCCGCCGGTGAGACCGGACTGCCGGGCCCACTCGATGCCAAGATTGGTGATAGGGAACCGGACCCAGCGGATTTCCACCCCTGTCTCCAGGGAGATGACGCGCAGCATGTCGCCCAGCATGGACATGTCGTAGACCGCCAGCACCCCGCCGCCCCGGTCGGCCCGCTCCACCGCCGTCTTCACGGCGGCATAGGTATCCTGATTGTGCTGGTCGAAGGGCACGTCGCAGGCGAAGACATTGCCGCCGTGGACGATGGCCTCCACTGTCCGGGCCAGAGCGGCGGCCACCCCATCCCCGTGGTAGAGGAACAAAAGGGTGGGGCTGGTGGACACGTCCTCAGCCGCAGGATGGCTGGCGATGAACAGAGTGAGAAAGGCGACCTCGTCGGTAGAGAGGTGGAGGCTCAGCTCCTGTTCCACCCCTGCGGCGAGCTGGAGGGCGAGGGAGTACTCCGCCCTGTTGTGTTCCACCACTTCCTTGAACCGGTCGGCGGTGAGCCGCCGGTCCCGCTGCTTTCCGTCCAGAAGGCCCTGGATATGGAGACACAGGCCGTACACCACCGAGGGCGGCAGAGCCTGACCGGTCTTGATCTGCGCGGTGTTGACGAAATCCTCTACCAGAGTGATGATGCGCCCGTCCACCAGGCGGGAGAGCTGCTCCCGGTTCACCACCTGGGAGAGGACGCTGCGGCGGTACTGGTCAAAGAGGGCGGCCACCGCCGCGTTCATCATGGCCCCGATGTCCTCTTCCCCAAGTCCCATGCTGACCAGCTCCTGGAACTTGCGGTCCATATCGTCGTACATGGTGGCGGTACCCAGCTTTTCCCGGTCCATGGGGGCCATAGCCACCGTGTCCTGATTAAAATCGAAGGCGTATCCGGCGGGGACGATGCTCTCCACCTCGTCCCGGTACTTGGCATAGTTGAGAAAACCCTTGCGGATGTCGTTGGAGAAGTCGCTCATGTACAGGTGCAGGGGCTTGCCGCCGCTGCGCTCGCGCACGTAGGCGTTGGCGCAGCCCAGCTTGATGTCGCCCTTGAGCCGGATCAGGTTGTAGGGGCAGTCGTAGAGGAGCAGGCAGCGCAGCAGCTCCCCCTCCACGAGAAACCGGCGCTTGGCCCGGGCCGACTCCAGAATAAAAAACCGCTCGATCAACTCCAGCCGCTCCCGCAGGGGGCGCTCGGCCAGATTGGGCAGGGCGATGGACACGGGCAGCCGCCGCTCGAGCTCGGCGATCAGCTCCCGGTTCGCGCTGTCGCAGGTGACGATGATCATGGGCTCCTCCGCCCGCTTTTCCCCGGCAGGCCGCTTGGCGGGGTCCAGCCGGTCGTAGATGAGGCTCCTCAGTCGGACGGACAGCAGGTGGGCGTTGTCGATGAGGAGCACCCCCGGCCCGGCCTCGAAAAGCCCGGACTCTGCCTCCCCGCCGAAGAGCTCCCGGGCGGCCCGGGTCTCATCCCCCTGGTAGTCCCGGCAGTTGAAGGTGAGGAGGGGCGCGTCGGCGCCCAGGACCTCGCTCTCCAGTGCAAACCGGTGAATGACCTGAGAGAGGAAACTCTTCCCCACGCCGTTCTCGCCGGAGATCAGGATATCCAGGCTTCGCTGGGGGTAGAGCACCGCGGCCTTAGCCAGCTGCACCGCCCGCCGCAGGCTTCCATCCCAGCCGATCAGGTTCCGGAAGGCGTCGGCCGCCTCCCCCTCCTGAGCGATGTAGTAGAGCACCGGGCGGCCGCTCTTTTTGGCGACCTTTCCCTCGTCCACCAGGGCGTTGAGGATGCTGCTCACATTGGTCCGCTGGATGCCCAGCGCCTTGGCGAGGTATTGCGTGGATACCCCCTCGCCCCCGGGCGTGGAGCAGTGGAGCTGGATAAAGTCGTAAATCTGCTCTCTGTTGGTTTTCATACAGAACACCTCCAAAGAGAATATACACTGGTGCCGATGTGTTTACCATACACGTTCTTCGTGAAAAGGTCAAAGCGGCGATGTATATGCTCCGGCCCCTTAAGAAGGCGACACTGTATGGCGTTTTGTAGAGAAAATGCACGGCGTTTTGTGCACCTCATACAGTCACGTCGGGCGGAGCGGTCGGGTTGAACCGGCCAGTGTATATATTTTGGGGTTGAGGAGAGGCGAAGTGTATAGGGGCATAGGGGGCGCGTCAGCGGATTTTGTGTTGCAGTCTATCTAAACAGTGTATATGTGGCGCTGGGGGTGGCCGAAAAAGGGCGAAAAAACGCCCCGCTCGTGTGGAGCGGGGCGTCCAGCCTGTCGAAGGGGCCTTTATGCAAAGCAAAAGGCCCTGCCGTGCTGACGGCAGGACCTTTTGCGTAGATTTTTACTTCATCAGGGTCAGGGCCAAGGTGAGGATCATGAACAGGATGGCAACCCACTTGGTCCACTTGGCCAGCTTGGCGTCCCAGCTCTTGGCCTTGTTCTTCGCCATGAAGGTATCCATGCCGCCGGCGATCGCGCCGCTGAGACCGGCGCTCTTGCCGGACTGGAGCAGGACCACTGCGGTGAGGAAGACACAGGACAGCACCTGGATCACGGTCAGAATGATTTTAGGAATGCTCATAATTTCATCGTTCCTTTCAGCCCGCAGGGGGCATGGTTCACAGAAAAAGGCGCAAAACGCCTATCAAACGTGAATAATATAATATCATACCCGACACGGGATTTCAACCCCTTTTTATGCCCCTTTTTGCGCGAATCAGCGGGCGAGGAGGCTATATACCGCGCCCTGCACATAGTCGACGTCCTCGAAGGTGACGAAGGGGCCGATCGAAAAGCGCACCGCCCCCTGGGGGAAGGTGCCCAGCGTCCTGTGGGCCATGGGCGTGCAGTGGAGGCCGCAGCGGGTGGCAATGCCGTACTCCTCCGCAAGAAGGGCGGCGATCTCCCCGTTGTCCCTGCCCGTAAAGTCCACCGACACGACCCCCGCCCTGGGGGAAAAGGGGTCGGCAGACCCTAAGATGCGCACACCGTCCTCCTCGAGCTCGGCCATACGGCCTACCAGGTGCCGGATGACCCTGGCCTCCCTGTCCCGGAGAGCAGGGCCTTCGGCCTCCAGGTATCGCAGGGCGGCGTTGAGCCCATAAATACCGGGGAGATTCAGGGTGCCCGCCTCAAAACGGTCGGGGAGAGAGGGGGGCATGTCCAGACTGTCCGAGGCACTGCCCTTACCCCCGGCAATCAAGGGGGTAAGGGTGTGCGCCAGGGCATTGGTGACGAGGAGGGCGCCAATGCCCTGGGGACCCAGGAGACCCTTATGACCCGGGACGGCCAGGCCGTCGATGCACATTGCCGCCATGTCGATGGGGAGGACCCCGGCCGTCTGGGCGCCGTCCACCAGAAAGAAGACGCCTCTCTCCCGGCAGAGCCTCCCCACCTCAGCGATGGGCATTACCCCGCCCGACACATTGGACGCGTGGGTAAGGACCACCGCCCGGGCGCTGGGGGTGATAAGGGCGTCGGCGGTTTCCAGGTCCAGATGCCCGGCCCTGTCGCAGGGGAGGTGTCCTAGACGTATGCCCCGCCGCTCCAGCTGGCGGAGGGGGCGGAGGACGGCGTTGTGCTCCAGGGGAGAGGTCAGTACCCGGTCGCCAGGCCGGAGCAGACCCTTTAAAAGCTGGTTGAGGGCGGCGGTGGCCCCCGCGGTGAAGAGGACGTTCCGGGGTTCGGGTGCATTTACCAGGGCGCAGAGCCGCTCCCGGGTGTCCAGAACCATCGCCGCGGCGGCGATGGCCCCGCTATAAGCCCCGCGCCCCGCGCTGCCGCCGACACCGTCGATACAGTCCGCCATGGCCCGTCCCACGCCGGGGGCCTTAGGGAAGGAGGTGGAGGCGCTGTCCATATACACGCTGCGCATCAGGTTATCTCGCCTCCCACCGCCAGGCGGATGGAGTACTTCTCCTCCCGCAGACCGCGCAGCAGCGGGGTGAGGGCGGTAGTGGTCAACGTGCTGTCGTCCAGCAGCAGCCGCGCGGTCGAGTGCTTGGCGTCGACAGCACGCAGCAGAGCGGCGCTGTATGCTGAGGCCGAGCCGATGGGAGCAGCCTGCACGTTTCCGGTCCAGACCGACCAGCCCGCCTCCTCCAGGGTGGAGGCTGAGCCACCGTCCTCCAGAAAAACGGTACGGGTATTCATGTGAGCGATGAGGGACAACAGGCGGTTTCCCTCAGCCAATTGCGCCTCCACCTCAGCGGGGGCGCCTGATACGGCCAGACCCACCGCGTGGCCCGCGCCGACCATCCGGCGCACCAGAGCCTCGTTCCCGGCCAGATCCTCGGGCCGGAGGAGGAAAAGGGCGGTCAGGCCCTCAAGCTCTACCCGGTCCAGCAGGGCGGTGCTGTCCCCCCCACCGCTGCACAGGAAGGAGAGGGAGACCCGCACCCCGCTCTTGTCCGGCCC
>DATMXU010000161.1:0-4901 GCA_035562355.1 Pseudoflavonifractor sp. | reverse complement strand
CATCTCGGAGGGAGGGATAGTGTGAAAGGGAACCGTCAGGGTTCCCTTTCGCGTGTAGGAAAAACCACTTTTTGAAACTTCTTACGGTGTTTCAAAAGTGTAGCAGCCTGTCAAAGAGGTCCTGCAGGACTTCTTTGACAGGCTGGCTGATGCCATGCGGCTTTACCGCATAGCATCAGTACCATCAGATTTAAAAAGCGCTATTATCTCATAGGCTTTAGTTCGGGGCTGATGATGAGGGCAGCCTCCGTGGCGGACTGAATCTCCTCCACGGCAAATTCGGGATTGTACTCTTTGAGAACCAATCCCTCGGGGGTAACCTCCATCACACCCATCTCGGTGATGATTTTTGTGACACACTTTACAGCAGTGTAGGGCAGCCTGCATTTCTTTAAAATCTTAGGTGCACCCTTGGCAGTGTGTTCCATGGCAACGATAACATGCTTTGCACCTACCAGCAGGTCCATGGCACCGCCCATGCCGGGCATTTTCTTTCCGGGGATAATCCAATTAGACAGCGACCCCTCCTCGTCCACCTCAAGACCGCCCAGTACGGTGGCATCCACATGGCCGCCCCGGATCAGGCCGAACGAGGTAGCCGAGTCAATGAAACTGCCGGAAATGCTGACGGCGGAGGGCGAACCGCCGGCGTCGACGACGTGGATGGGGTCCTTGTTTTCTGCCGTGACGGCACCGCTGCCGATAATACCGCATTCAGCCTGAAGGGTGACCTTCACGCCCTCGGGCAGGTAGTTGGGGACCAGCGTGGGCAGGCCGATACCCAGATTGACCAGATCGCCATCCTTCAGTTCCTTGGCCACACGGGCGGCGATAAAGCCCTTGATTTCGGACCGATCCATCAATAAAGGCCCCCTTCCACGATGTAGTCCACAAATACACTGGAGGTATGTACGTTCTCGGGGGGGATATCACCGATTTCCACAAGCTGCTCTGCCTCGGCGATGACGGTATCCGCAGCGGTGGCCATGACGACATTAAAGTTCATGGTGTTCCCTTTGTACCAGACATTGCCTGCTTTGTCGATTTTATAGCCTGCGATAACTGCAAAATCGGCATGGATGGGCGCCATCAGCAGATAATTCCGGCCGTTAATCGTCTGTCTGCCCAGACAGAGAGGATTATTTTCCACAATAGTGCCCACGCCCGTGGGAGTGAGTACGCCGCCCAGCCCGGCCCCCCCAGCCCGGATCATCTCGATCATGGAGCCCTGGGGCACCAAAACGACCTCCAGCGTGCTGTCCTGCATAGACTGAGCGGCAACCTCAGGGTTCAGACCGACATGGGTGGTGATGAGCTTTCTGATTTGCCTGTTGTGGATCAGCTTGGCAACACCATAGTAGTCCTCTCCCATGGGGCCGCTGGGCATAGACGCGTCATTGCTGATCATGGTCAGGTCCTTCACTCCACTTTTGGACAAGGCATCCACAAACCGGTGGGCGCTACCGCAGCCCATGAAACCGCCAAACATCACGGTGGCCCCATTGGGAATAAACCTGACTGCCTCTTCCATGGAGATTATTTTAGCCACATATTTTCCCTCCACATATAAGGTTGTATTTAAAAGCAATAGGGCGGCGTACAGCTTTGGGGCCGTACGCCGCCCTATTGGTCGTGAGGCAGCGTATACGAAACACGCTCCCAAGACGAAAGTTGGACCAAACGCTTTTATACCTCCATATCCAGCAGATAAGCGCTCAGCCCCTTGCCGTGCATATCCACGGACAGGGAACGGGTGACGCCACCGCCCAATGCAGCGTACATGACAAAATTGAGGGCACAGATATTGGGCAGCTCATAGCGAACCACTTCGCCCTTGACAATGCCGTTAAAGTGAGTCTTAACCTTCTCGGCGGTGACCTTCTCCCGCAGCAGGTCAAAATCCTTGGGATCATAGGCGATCAGGGACACATTGGAGATGTCCCCCTTGTCCCCGGTGCGGGAATGCGCAATTTCCCAGAGTTTCATGGTAGATACCTTCCTTTCTGTCCTAGACCTCAAATACCTGGACCTGGGGTTGTACGTCATAGCGGCTGACCAAAATGGACGCCACAGATACGATTTCGCGGGTATTCTTTACCGCACCGCATCCACCGGCAGGACCATTGGTGTACAGCGCCTCCACCTCGTTGGCAACTAGGTCGGCCACAGTCTTGGTCTTCGCTCGGCCTGCCACGCGTACGCGCACCTCGGAAGGCTCGTTATAACGATAGTCAGGATTCCAGTACAGACTGTTACATCCCATCAGATCGAACCTCAGCTCGTCGAACTGACCGGGTGCCACCAGCTCCAACCGCTCTTTTACAATGTCCAACGCCAGCTTTGCGCGCTCCAGACAGCCGGGTCCGCCGTAACTGATCTCACCATCCCCGATATAGCAGTCCCGGTAACCGATGGAGCACTTAAAGGTCTCGGTGCGGGGCTTGCCCGTAGCGCCCTCCACGACCACCTTGTCCTTCGCGGTCTTGGTGAACTTCACATACTTGAAGTCGGCCACCACGTCGGGGGTCAGGTAGGCCTCGGGATCGTGGATCTCGTAGCAGATTTGCTCGGCACAGGTGTCTACCGTGACCATACCGCCCGCGTCGGGCACCTTGGTCACGAAGAAGGAGCCATCCTCGGAGATCTCTACAATGGGAAACCCCAGATGACCCAGGCCGGGCACATCCTTCTTGCCCGGCTCGGCAAAGTATCCACCGGTGACCTGTCCGCCGCACTCCAGCAGATGCCCCATCATAGTGCCCTTGGCCAGCTTGTCCCAGTCTTCCAGCGGCCAGCCGAACTCATGGATGGCGGGCGCCATGAATATGGCTGGATCGGCCACCCGGCCTGTGATGATTACGTCTGCGCCCTGTTCCAGTGCCTTCAAAATGCCCTCTACGCCCATATAGGCGTTGGCGGAGACGATCTCGCCAGGCAGCTCGCGCAGGGAGGCGTGGGTTTCCCACACCTCGGCATCCATGTATTTGTCAATAGCCGGCAGCAGATCGTCTCCGGTGACGCAGGCAATCTTCATCCCGGTGAGCCCGTGTTTCCGCGCAATCTCCAGACACTTGGCGGCGGCGGCCTGGGGGTTGGCGGCACCCATATTGGTAATGAGTTTTACCCTGTGTTCCCAGCACAGAGGCAGCGCCCGCTCCATGCGGTGCTCCAGCAGTGCATTGTAGCCCTTCGTGGGGTCCTTTAGCTTGGCCTGCTGGCCGATGGCGATGGTACGCTCGGCGAGGCACTCATAGCTGATGTAGTCCAGATTGCCCTTTTCAATGAGCTCCAGCGAGGGTTCCAGCCGATCTCCGGCATAGCCCGCACCTGAACCGATACGGATCGTTTTCATATTGGTCAGTCTCCTTTCGCGCTGTTCCTGCTCTGGCAGCCAAACTTAGATCGTGATGCCTCCGGTGATAACGGCTACAACCAGCATGATGATGGTGACCGCGAAGGCGAGGGGAATGGTCTTCTTTTGATGCTCGCCGAAATCCACGCCGGACAGGCCCACCAGCAGGAAGGTGGCGGGAGTCAGAGGGGAGACGGGGAACCCGGTGGTCATCTGGCCCAAAATGGCAGCCTGCCCCACATTTACGCCGGCCACACCGAACCCCTCGGCAGTCTGCGCCAAAACGGGCAGCACACCGTAGTAGAAGGAGTCGGGGTCAAACAGCAGCGAGGCGGGCATGGAAATCACGCCGGTAATAATGGGGAAAAACCTGCCCATGGAGCTGGGGATGATGGAGACCAGCGCGGTAGCCATTGCTGTGATCATACCCGTACCCTTCATGATGCCGCAAAAACAGCCCGCGGCGAAGAGCACCGAGCACATCATGATAGCCGACTTGGCGTGGGCATCCACGCGGGACTTGGTATCGGCCACCTTGGGGTAGTTGATTACAGTGGCCAGCACGTAGAACACCATAAACACCACGGCGGGGGCAAAGCCGGAGAAGAGCAGGGAAACAATAGCCAGGATGATGAGTGCGATGTTGACCCAGAACAGCTGGGGCCGCAGCAACACCTTCTCCTCCTCGGTCAGCTCGGCGGCTTTTACCTCAGCGCTTTTCAGAGCCACAGCGCCGATGCGGGCTTTCTCCCGCATTCCCAATAGGGCGGCAAAGGCCAGCACGGCGACCAGTCCCACCAGAACGGCGGGCAGGACCGGCATAAATAAGTCCTTGACCACGTCTACGTTCAGGGCGGTGGCGGCGCGGATGGTCGGACCACCCCAGGGCAGAATGTTCATGGTTCCGGCGGACAGGGCCACAATGGAAGCCAGTGTGGTGCGTTTCATACCCACGGCGTCATAGAGGGGTACCAGAGGGGGAACACAGATCAGGAAGGTGACAGCGCCCGACCCATCCAGATGGACGACCATAGCCAAAATGGCGGTACCGATGGTAATGAGAACGGGATTGGTACCCATGAATTTGGTGATGCCGCCTATGATGGGACGGAAGGTACCCGCGTCGGTGAGAATTCCAAAAAACAGGATGGAGAAGATGAACATAACCCCGGTGGCAGCAACCGAGCCAATGCCTGAAGAACCGGCGACCATGCCGCCCAGACTCTTGAGATTGGCGGTAAAACTCACCACACCGGGGGCCTTTTCGGGATCTGTGACAAAGAACGCACAGGCGATGATGCCGGTGATAAAGGGGACAGCGATTAGTGCGACGGCAGGGGATGCTTTTTTGGTCATGATCAGCGCGAGCATGACGATGACCGTTAGAAAGCCAAGAAATGCTAACATGTAGAAACCTCCTCAATTTCTCTCAATGCTGCGTCGTAGCTACGCTCCTATTTACTAAGCAAATATCGTGCCAACTCTCTGCAGCCGGATATTGGGCGGCGCGGCGCGCTAGAGCGGCAAGGAATTGGGCGTAGACGTCAAG
>DATMXU010000160.1:0-11353 GCA_035562355.1 Pseudoflavonifractor sp. | reverse complement strand
ATATAATTATAGGCATACACCTGACTACATGTAGATGTTAAAGGGAGGTTTATAGCCAAAATGCCTGATTACAAAGAAATGTATTTGAAAATGTTCAGGGCATCTGAACAGGCGCTCAATATCTTGATTGTGGCACAGCAGGAATGTGAGGAGTATTATATTTCCTTATCGGAGCCTGAATTGACAGTGGTTCCCTTACCGACAGAAAATAAAAAAGGCATGGACAAGGAGTAAATCCACGTTTTTACACATAAAAAGACATAGCTTCTCCTTGGCGGAAAGCTATGTCTTTACTTGGCACCCCCGGCGCGACTCGAACGCACTACATCCCGCTTAGGAGGCGGGCCCTCTATCCTGGTGAGGTACGGGGGCGTATCCGGGACAATCCCGCTGCGCTGATCTCGTCCCGACTTAAGGGACGAGGTCTGCGGCGTAAGCCCTATTGTACCCTAAGCCCTCCGCCCTGTCAATGAAAAAAGTTGCGTTTTACAGGATAGTAGGGTATAATACAGGGTCGAGTTTTTGAAACAAGCTTTTGTGAGAGAAAGATTTGAGGTGCATCCCCTTTGCAGAACAATCAACTACGCAACGTCGCCATCATCGCACACGTCGACCACGGCAAAACCACCCTGGTAGACGAGATGCTCAAGCAGGGCGGCATATACCGGGAGAATCAGGCCACCGTGGAGCGGGTGATGGACTCGGGCGACCTGGAGCGGGAGCGCGGCATCACCATTTTGGCCAAGAACACCGCCGTCCACTATAAGGACACAAAGATCAACATCGTGGACACCCCGGGCCACGCCGACTTCGGCGGCGAGGTAGAGCGCATCCTCAAGATGGTAAACGGCGTCATTCTTCTGGTGGACGCCGCCGAGGGTCCTATGCCCCAGACCCGTTTCGTCCTCTCCAAGGCCCTGAACCTGGGCCACCGGGTCATCGTGGTGGTAAACAAGATCGACCGGCCCGACCAACGCATACACGAGGTGGTGGACGAGGTGCTGGAGCTCCTTTTGGACCTGGATGCCACCGAGGAGCAGCTGGACAGCCCCATGCTCTTCTGCTCGGGCCGGCAGGGCACCGCCTCCTACTCACCCGAGGCGGAGGGGACCGACCTTCAGCCCCTGTTCGACACCATTTTGAACTATATTCCCGCCCCTGAGGCCGACAACGACGCTCCCTTCCAGATGCTGGTCTCCTCCATCGACTACAATGAGTTTGTGGGCCGCATTGCCATCGGGCGTATCGAGCGGGGCGTGGTCCGCCAGAACCAGGAGATCGTGGTGTGCAACTACCACGACCCCGACGCCCCCGGCAAAAAGGCCAAGGCGGTCTCCCTCTACGAGTTCGACGGTCTGGGCAAAACCCCGGTCACCGAGTCCACCTCGGGCAACATCATCGCCATGAGCGGCATCGGCGACATTACCATCGGCGACACCATCTGTGCCGCCGGGGCAGTGGAGCCCCTGTCTTTTATGCAGATCTCCGCTCCCACGATGGAGATGACCTTCTCGGTCAACGACAGCCCCTTCGCCGGGCGGGAGGGCAAGTTCGTCACCTCCCGGCAGATCCGGGAGCGGCTGATGCGCGAGACGCTGAAGGATGTGTCCCTCCGCATCACCGAGACTGACAACACCGACTCCTTAAACGTGGCCGGCCGGGGCGAGATGCACCTGTCCATCCTCATTGAGACCATGCGCCGGGAGGGGTACGAGTTCCAGGTCTCCCCCCCGCGGGTGCTGTTCCAGGAGATCGACGGGAAGACCTGCGAGCCTATCGAGCGCCTGGTGGTGGATGTGCCCAGCGACAGCGTGGGCGCGGTCATCGAGAAGATTGGCTCCCGCAAGGGCGATCTGGTGGAGATGACCCCCGTTGGCAACCGCATGAAACTGGAGTTTCTGGTCCCCGCCCGGGGCCTCTTCGGTTACCGCAACGAATTTTTAACCGATACGAAGGGCGAGGGCATTATGGCCTCCATCTTCGACAGCTACGCCCCTATGAAGGGTGACATCGCCCGCCGGGCCAGCGGCAGCCTCGTGTCCTTTGAGACCGGGGAGAGCGTGACCTACGGTCTCTTCAACGCCCAGGAGCGGGGTGCCCTCTTCATTGGCGCGGGCGTACCCGTCTACGCCGGCATGGTGGTGGGCGAGACCCCCAAGAGCGAGGACATCACGGTGAACATCTGCAAGAAAAAGCAGCTCACCAATATGCGGGCCTCCGGCAGCGACGAGTCCCTGCGCCTCACGCCGCCCCGCACGCTCTCCCTGGAGCAGTGTCTGGAGTTTCTGGCCGACGACGAGCTGCTGGAGGTCACCCCCAAAACCCTGCGCCTGCGCAAGCGGCTGCTGGACCATGGCGACCGTATGCGGGCATTAAAGGGCGGAAAGTAATTTCCCCTGCGAAAAGCAAAAACGCTCTGTATTCTGTTTTCCACAGAATACAGAGCGTTTTTATTATTCACGGGAGACCGCACGGATTTGTCCCATCGTGCCTGTCACAGGGGCATCTGGTTTCGGGGGGACCTATCCCAGCGCGTAGTGAAGCTTTACAGAAATAAACATGGTTTTTTCACGCGACCAGGTATTGAAGGCGCCGCCGGCGATATAGGAATCGGTGGACGAGTTTTGCGCGGTGATCTGGAACGTACCCAAAGTGGCGCTCAGCAGCTGACGCACCTTTCCGTTTGCCTGTTCCGCCATGATGTCTATACGCTCCTTGGCGTCCTTGGTTGCGGCGTCAATCAGCTCCAGCTTTAGCTCACCGAGCTTGGTATAATAATACTCGGGAGCCTCCGAGAGGAAATTGACACCGGAACCAATGAGCTCCGTAATATCGCGCGAGATGGCCTCAATGTTGTCCACATCTCCCGATTGAATCGTCAGCCTCTGGCTGAGAGAATAACCGTCAAGCTCCGAGCCTGTGTAGTTGCCATAATCATTATAAATCTGCCGGTAATTCGGGCTGATCTCCACCGAGGAAAAAACAATGTTCTCTTTGGGCACGTTATGCGCGGTTAAATATTCTTCAATGATGCCGGCGTCCTTTTTAATGATTTCGTACGCCTCTGTGGTGGTTTGCCCAAAGGAGGAAAAAGTGCCCCGCCATACGATCAGATCCGAGCTGAATTCGCGGGTCGCCGAGCCTGTGGCGGTAATGCCGCCGTTGGCATTTTGCTTATACCCCACAAGACCATTGATCGCAAAAGCAACGGCGACAATTAAACTGACGCCCGCGATGAGCGTGGCCATAACACGGCTGCGCATCCACATATAATCACCTGATTCCCGTTCATTTTTATGCCGAACAGTTCCATTTCGGGACTCAAAACGGCAATTTTATTTTGATTTTCCGCGTACTGTGGATACTATATCACGATTGTATGTAAACGGCAATATATTTATGATGTGCCAAAACTGTTTCAATTTTCCTCAGAAAAAGGACAAGAAAAGTTTTGAGTCATCACGTCGCTGCGCCATGCGATAGCAAATAGAAAAAACGAAAGTCAGCCCCCGGCCCAGACGACAAATCCGGGCCGGGGGCTGTACGTCTTCTCCAAATCATCCATGCGGAACTCTATTCTCTTGATCTGCGCCTCCGCCCCGCAGGGCAGCCGTCAGATCCACCACTCTCTGCAGCAGCTTTGGCTGTATCTCCGGATAGGTCCAATGCTCCGGCAGGCCATCGAATAATTCGATCCGCTCTATTTCAAGGGGCGGTAATGCGCCAAAGGAATGGATTTCGGCAAAATACAGCATGCCGAAGGACTCTTCCCCGCCTTGCTCCCCTCTGTATACGGAATATGCGCAGACCGGCGTCATTTCGAAGGCCGTTGCGCCGGTCTCCTCCCACAGCTCTCTTTTGGCCGTATCCTCAATCGTTTCGCCGGATTCTCTGTGACCGCCGGGGCACTCATAGGTACTGCGTTTCCTGTGTTTACAAAAGACCCAGCGGTTTTGATACCGAGACACGATCACCGCAAACCTTAATCGGGCGTCGTCGGCGCTGTCATAAAATTTGACCTGTATCATTTACGTCTTCCTCTCCAGATATACCATCAGCGCCCCGATGTCGGCGGGGGAGACGCCCGAGATACGGCTGGCCTGACCCAGACTGAGAGGGCGGATCTTGTCCAGCTTCTGCCGCGCCTCAATGCGCAGGCCCAGAAGGCTCGGGTAATCCAGGTCCGGGGGGAGTGGGCGGCTCTCCAGCCGGCGCATCTCCTCCACCTGGCGGAGCTGGCGGTCGATATACCCCCGGTACTTCACCTCGATCTCCACCGCTTCGGCCACCGCCTCGGGCAGCGGCGGACGTTGGGGATCCAGGGGGGCCAGCCCGGCATAGCTGTTCTCCGGGCGGCGGAGGAGGTCGATGAGGCGGCCCTGGCCGGTGCCGGTGTGCTCCATGCGCTTGATCTCCCGCTCCACAGCGGCATACTTCTCCAGCACCGCCCGGTAGCGCTCATCGCCCACCAGCCCCGTTTCATGGCCCAGGGGGGCAAGTCGCCGGTCGGCGTTGTCCTGGCGGCAGAGGAGGCGGTATTCGGTGCGGGAGGTCATCATACGGTAGGGCTCGCTGGTGCCCTTGGTCACCAGATCGTCGATAAGGACGCCGATGTAGCCCTGGTCTCTTCCGACGATCATGGGCGGGCGGCCCAGGAGCTTGAGAGCGGCGTTGATTCCCGCCACCAGCCCTTGGGCGGCGGCCTCCTCATAGCCGGAGGAGCCGTTGAACTGCCCCGCGCCATAAAGGCCCTTCACGTGCTTATGCTCCAGCGTGGGGAGGAGCTCGGTCGCGTCCAGGCAGTCGTACTCGATGGCGTAGGCACACCGCGTCATCTCGGCCTGCTCCAAGCCGGGGATGGTGTGCAGGAACTCCACCTGCACCTCCTCGGGCAGAGAGGAGGAGAGGCCCTGGACATAGAGCTCCTCAGTGTCCAGCCCCATGGGCTCGATGAAAAGCTGGTGCCTGGATTTGTCCGCAAAACGGACCACCTTGTCCTCGATGGAGGGGCAGTACCGGGGTCCCACCCCCTCGATGACCCCGGAGAAGAGGGGGGAGCGGTGGAGGTTTGCCCGGATGACGCCGTGAGTGGCCTCGTTTGTATAAGTGAGGTAGCAGACCGCCCGGTTCTTAGGCGGCTCTTGGGTCTCGAAGGAGAAGGGAACCACCGTCTCATCCCCCGGCTGGACCTCCATCTTGGAGAAATCCACGCTGCGGCGGTTGACCCTGGGAGGCGTGCCCGTCTTGAACCGGCGGAGGGTCAGCCCCAGGGCACGGAGATTTTCGGTGAGGGGGAGGGCGGGGGCCAGGCCGTCCGGCCCGGACTGGCGCGTCACCTCACCCACGATGGTGCGCCCCCCCAGATAGGTGCCAGAGGCGATGACGGCGGCCCGGACGGAGTAGATGGCCCCGGTGACCGTCTTGACGCCCGAGACCGCGCCGTGCTCCACCAGGATCTCCACAATCTCTGCCTGCTTGATCCAGAGGTTCTCCTGGAGTTCCAGGGTGTGTTTCATCAGTTTCTGATACTCCCGCCGGTCTGCCTGGGCCCGGAGAGACCAGACGGCGGGGCCCTTGCTGCGGCTCAGCACCCGGTACTGGATGCAGGCCCTATCCGCGCACTTCGCCATCTCGCCGCCCAGGGCGTCGATCTCCCGGACCAGGTGGCCCTTGCCCGTACCGCCGATAGAGGGGTTGCAGGGCAGGTTGCCCACCGCGTCCAGATTCACGGTGAAACAGAGCGTCCTCAGCCCCAGCCGCGCCCCGGCCAGCGCCGCCTCGATGCCCGCGTGGCCCGCCCCGATGACGGCAAGGTCGTATGTTCCGGCAAAATAGTCCATAGAGATTCCTCGATTTGGGGTTAGAATTTTAGAGGGAGACAGCGGAGGGGGTCCGGACAGAGGAAAATCTTACTCCGCCTTCAATACGATGACCGGCAGATGGGGCCGGTTGAAGAGGCGGAAGGTATACCCCACGTTGCCCAAGCCACGGGAGACCACCATCTCGCCGCCGCCCTCCAGCGCGTACCACCCCGCGGTATAGTCGGGAAAAAGCTTTCGCCGCGCGTCGATGAGCCCGTCGGTAAAAGGCAGGCGGACGAGCCCGCCGTGGGCATGACCCGCCAGGGTCAGGTCAAAACCCGCGGCGGAGTAGGTCGCGTGGTACTCGTTGCGGTGGGCCAGCAGGAGGATGTACGCGTCGCCATAGGCGGCGCGTATCTCGTCGGCCAGCGCCTCGGGCGTCTTTTGGTCATAGGGGCCGTTGGGGTCGTCGATGCCCGCCAGGACGATTCGCTCGCCCGCGCGCTCCAAGAGGAGGAACTCATTGGAGAGCACCGTCACCCCGCACTCCCGGAGGAGGGATTTCACGGTGTACGCCTCCCGAATGGCCCACTCGTGGTTGCCGGTGACATAATAAGTAGGGGCGATGGCCGCCAGACCCTCGGCCAGGGGCGCGATCATGGAGAACTGTGCCGCGTCATCCACCAGGTCCCCGGTGATAGCAATGAGATCGGGGCTCTGCTCAGCCACCTCTCGGAGCAATTTCCCGTTCCCCGGCCCGAACTCCTTGCCGTGCAGGTCGGAGATCTGGACGACGCGGAACCCGTCGAAGGCGGCGGGAAGGGTGGGGTAGGCGAGGGTGAAGGTCTCGGTCTGGATGTAATTCTGCTGGCCGTGGAAAAACCAGCCCACCGCCAGGAGGAGGGCAAGGGCGAGGAGCACAGCCCGCAGAGGGCGGCGTCCCTTGGGGCCGGTATAGCGTCCCATGTCAGCCACCCAGGGATTCCGGCGGAGCGGAGTCCCGTTTGAGTTTTTTGAGGTACCGCACTTTTTTCCTCCTGTACCACACGCAGTTAAAGACATTGCCCAGCATGAGGATGTTTCCGCAGAGGTAGAGCCAGGCGAGCAGGATAATGACCGAGGCCAGGGACCCGTACACCAGGGAATACCGGGAGGAGAGGCCGATGAACCAGGAGAAGAGGATGGAGGCGCCCACCAGCGTGATGGCGGCCAGGATGCCCCCCGTGAGAATGGGTGGCCTGGGCTGGCCTCTGGGGGCCGACATCCGGTAGACCACCAGCACGAAGAGAAGCACCAGCGCAAAGAGAAGGAAAAACCGTATCCACTGCCAGTCCCAGGGCAGAGAGGCGGCCTCCAGGTTGAGGAACCGTACCAGCAGGCTGAAGAGCCACTCGCCGGTGAGGAGGACCACGATGGAGAGGTAGATGGTCACCAGCAGCAGTGCGGAGAACACAAAGCTGGCCACCATCTGCCAGACGCCGGTGTAGCTGGTGCGGTCGTAAAGCTCATCCATGGTGCTCATGAGGGTGCGGAAGGCCGACGACGCCGAGAAGATGGTGACGCCCAGTCCCGCGATAAGAAGACCGGTGGACTGGTTTTCGTTGATATAGCGCAGGTAGTCGCCCAGGACCCCAAGACTTTCGACGGGCAAAAAGGGTTCGGCTGCCAGCATGACCATGTTCACGTCCAGGTGGAGCAGGCCAATGAAGGCGTTGATACAGATGAGGACAGGAAAGAAGGTGAGAATGAGAAAATAGGCCAGGGCGGCGGCCGAGCGGGCAATGCGTTTAGAGAAATAGAGCTCTACCAGCTCGAACACGAACCGAATGGGCGGAAAGTCCAGCATACGCCGCATCCGCGATTCCCCCTCTCTTCTCCCGCGATCGTGTGGATAGCGGGGGTAGTATAGCACAAAATACCGTCAAAGGCAAACGAAAAACGCCGCCCGCAGCTTGCGGACGGCGCTGTCTGGAACCACTTCAGACCATTAGGCCAGCTTATTGAGCTTAACGGTCATGCTGCTCTTCTTGCGAGCGGCGTTGTTCTTGTGCAGAAGACCATGGCCCACGGCCTGATCGACGGCCTTGACGGCCACCTTGTAAGCGCCTTCGGCCTCGCTGCGGTTGCCCCCGACCACGGCGGCCTCAAACTTCTTCAGGTCGGTCTTAACGGCGGACTTCGCAGCCCGGTTCTGAGCAGTCTTGGCGGCGTTCACCAGGACGCGCTTCTTAGCAGACTTAATATTCGGCAAACCAAACACCTCCTCCGATGACGAATTCAACACGCAAACCTGCGTATAGTTTGCTCATGCAGGATATTATTCTACCAGCAGAGCGCTGAAATTGCAAGGATTAATTTCATTTTTTCATGGATTTTTGTATAGAGCGCTCCTCCGCGCAAAAAATAGTATGCACTGCATCAACTGCCACCATATCTGGTGGGGAAAGGATGGGCATTATGCTCAAACGCCGGACCGACCTGGCCATGGAGGCCAAGACCCTCTGGGAGGAGGAGGCCGCCGAACGCACCCGGCTGGAGGGCGTGGAGGCTAAGGACAGCGAGCGGGAGGGCTACAAGGTCACCACCGTGCGCATCCTCACCGACGAGGGGGCGAAGGCCCTGGGCAAACCGGTGGGCAATTACGTCACCCTCCTGCTGGATGGCCTCGCCCGCCGGGAGGAGGACGCTTTCGGCCGGGCGGCGCGGGCCCTCGCCCAGGAGCTGGAGGCCCTTCTGAAACTGCCCCAGAGTGCGCCCGCCCTCGTTGTGGGCCTGGGCAACCGGGCTATCACCCCCGATGCGGTAGGCCCCAAGGCCGCCGACCTCACCATGGCCACCCGCCACCTGGTGGAGCAGGTACCGGAGCACTTCGGCTCCTTCCGCCCTGTGTCCGCTCTGGCAGCGGGGGTGCTGGGCACTACGGGGGTGGAGAGCGGCGAGATCGTGGCCGCTTTGGTAAAGGAGATCCGCCCCGCCTGCGTCTTGGCGGTGGACGCCCTGGCCTCCCGGAACCTTGACCGTGTATGCCGCACCATCCAGATCGCGGATACGGGCATCGTCCCCGGCTCTGGGGTGGGGAACGCCCGGGCAGCCCTCTCCCAGGAGACCCTGGGGATACCCGTAGTCGCCATCGGGGTTCCCACGGTGGTGGATGCGGCCACCCTCTGCGCCGATGTGCTGTCCGAGGCGGGCAGCGCCGATCTGGACCCCGAGGCTCTCCGGGGGTTCTCGGGGGGCGTCATCGTCACGCCCAAGGAGATCGACAGCCAGGTGGCAGACCTCGCCAAGGTCATTGGCTACGGCATCAATCTGGCCCTTCAGACCGGGCTGACCATACAGGACGTGGAGATGTTTTTGTCCTAGCCGTCCGGCTTAGAACCCGGAATAATACGCAGCATCTTGCGGAAAAAGACTTTTTCTGCTATTCTTTTTCAAGAAAAAAGAGAGGTGCGCGGTATGAAAAATATTATTTTGATCGGCATGCCCGGCTCGGGGAAGAGCACCGTAGGCGTGCTTTTGGCAAAGGCATTGGGATACGGCTTTCTGGATACCGACCTGACCATTCAGCAGCGGGAGGGGGCCCTTTTGCAGGACATTCTCAACACGCGGGGCATCAAGGCATTTCTGGACGCAGAGGAGGGGGCCATCCGCTCGGTATGCTGCGAGCACACCGTAATCGCCCCCGGGGGCAGCGCCGTCTGCCGGGCGGAGGCCATCGGCCATCTGAAGAGCCTGGGGCCGGTGGTGTACCTGAAGGTGACTCCCGAGACCCTGGAGCAGCGGCTTCGCAACATCAGCACCCGGGGCATCGCCATGGAGCCGGGCCAGACCATCTCCGATATCTACCGCGCCCGCGCGCCGCTCTACGAGAAGTATGCCGACCATGTGGTGGCGGTGGAGGAGGGGCAGACCCTGGAGGAGACGGTCTCCGCCGTCCTGCGGGTACTGATCGGGGCGTAGGGGTGCATAGCCGCGCCCGCCGTCCTATCGTCAGTTCAGCGGCTCGCGTTTCCCCCTGTCGCGCCTCGTTCGCCTCACGACCGGATCGCCTTCCCTCCGACTCTGGGCAAACCCGGTCCGCCCGCTGGCGGCCCTGGGCTTTGCCCATCGCTCCGGTCCAGGCTCCCCTGCTCGGCGGCTCGGCGTTTCCCCCTTGTAATTCTGCCGATCTGTGGTATACTAAAAATAGGAAAGTATGGTGTGCGCCTGCCCGTTCGGAGTTTCCGGCGGGCAGGTTTCCACTTGCGGGGGCCTGCACGCCTCCCCCGCAAATACTATAGAAGGAACGAATTTATGACCTTTCAAGACCTCGGCCTCATCGACCCCATTCTAAAAGCGCTGACCGAACAGGGCTATCAAAAGCCCTCCCCCATTCAGGAAAAAGCCATTGGCCCCGCGCTGACGGGCCGGGATGTACTGGGCTGCGCCCAGACCGGCACGGGCAAAACCTGCGCCTTTGCCGCCCCCATCCTCCAGACGCTCCACGCGCGCAAGCCCCAGGGCCGCCCTATCCGGTCCCTCATCCTCACTCCCACCCGGGAGCTTGCCCTTCAAATCCAGGAGAATTTTGAGGCCTATGGCCGCTACCTGCCCCTGCGCAGCGCCGTCATCTTTGGCGGCGTGGGCCAGGCCCCCCAGGTGGACAAGCTTAAGCGGGGGGTGGACATACTGGTTGCCACCCCGGGCCGCCTGATGGACCTCCAGGGCCAGGGCTTTATCGACCTCTCCAAGCTGGAGATCTTCGTCCTGGACGAGGCCGACCGGATGCTGGACATGGGCTTTATCCATGACGTACGCAAAATACTCAAGCTTTTGCCCGACAAGAAACAGACCCTTTTCTTCTCGGCCACCATGCCCCCCGAGATCACCGAGCTGGTGAACTCCCTCCTCAAAAATCCGGTAAAGGTGGCGGTGGACCCGGTCTCCTCCCCGGTGGAGGTCATTGACCAGAGCGTCTATCTGGTAGACAAGGCCAACAAGAGCGCGCTCCTCGCCAAGCTGATGAACGACCTGGACGTGAAGAACGCCCTGGTCTTCACCCGCACCAAGCATGGAGCCAATAAGGTAGCCGGAGACCTGGAGAAGGCGGGCATCCGCGCCGCCGCCATCCACGGCAACAAGAGCCAGACCGCCCGGCAGCAGGCCCTGGCCGATTTCAAGCGCGGCGCTATCCGCGCTTTGGTGGCCACCGACATCGCCGCCCGGGGCCTGGACATCGAGGACTTGAGCCACGTCTTCAACTATAATCTCCCCGAGGTGCCCGAGACCTATGTGCACCGCATCGGCCGCACCGGCCGGGCAGGGAAGGGGGGCGCCGCCGTCGCCTTCTGCGATTTTGGCGAAAAGCCCTATCTCAAGGATATTGAAAAGCTCATTGGCAAAAAGGTCCCCTTAGTGGAGGACCACCCCTGGCCTATGCAGGTCTTTGAGGCCGCCGTCAAGGACGTAAAGGGCCGCCTGGTGAACGCCGACATCGCCGAGGCCCGTGCCGCCGCCAAGGACCGCCGCCGGGAGCGGGACGCCGCGAACAAAGCCGCCGCCGAGGCCAAGAA
>DATMXU010000159.1:0-3195 GCA_035562355.1 Pseudoflavonifractor sp. | reverse complement strand
TGACCACACTGGTCGGTTTATGCTATAATGCAATTACCGACCAGTGTGGTCAATTTTGATTGGGACGTGAGGATCATGCACGAAAACTTTATCAGGCTCAAAGAGGAAAAACGGGATGCCATCATCAATGCAGCGCTGGAGGAATTCGCTGCAAAGGGATACGATCTCGCCTCCACCAATGAGATTGTCCGGGCGGCCGGCATTTCCAAAGGGGCGCTGTTCCACTACTTTTCCAGCAAAAGGGAGCTTTTTTTCTTTCTCTGCGACTATGTGTACGAGGTGGTCAACCGGGAGTTTTATGAACAAATCGGTCATTGCGAAGGCGATCTGCTTACTCGGTACGGCAGGGCGGCGCGGCTCAAGGCAGCCGTCTACCTGCGCCATCCTCCGCTGTTTGAATTTGTCAAGCGGCTGACGCAGGAAAAATCCGCCGAGATCGCCGGGGAGCTTGCGGAAAAGCTTTCCCGCATCACGGTGGCGGGTTACAGCCATCTGTTGGATAATTTGGATGCATCCCTTTTTCGGCAGGATGTGCCCATGGGCAAGATCCGGGATCTGATCGTCTGGGCGCTGGAGAACTATGGATACCGCTCGATGGACCTGATTCAAAACCAATCATTGGAAGAGATCGACATGGAGGCGCTCAACGCAGACTTTGACGATTATCTCGATGTCCTGCGCAAATGCTTCTATAAATAGTAAACAGTAGAGGAGGGAATATATGTCTGTCATAGAAATTCGCGGCCTGAAAAAACGCTTTGGCAGGACCGTGGCGCTGGACGGTGTGGAGCTATCCGTACGCGGAGGGGGAATATACGGCTTCATCGGGCCCAACGGCGCGGGGAAATCCACCACCATCCGCATGTTGCTGGGGCTCCTGAAAAAGGATGAGGGCGATGTGCGCCTGCTGGACGGCGACCCCTGGCGGGACGCGGTGGAGCTGCATAAGCGGCTCGCTTATGTTCCCAGCGACGTACAGCTCTGGGACAACATGACCGGCGGCGAGGTGATTGACTTTCTGGGCCGGCTGCGGGGAAACTACACCAAAAAACGCCGGGCCGAGCTGATTGAACGCTTCGATCTGGATCCGACAAAGAAGTGCAAAACCTACTCCAAGGGCAACCGGCAGAAAGTGATGCTGATCTCCGCCTTTGTGTCGGATGTGGAGCTGCAAATCCTCGATGAACCCACCGCCGGGCTGGATCCGCTGATGGAAACGGTCTTCCAGCAGTGCGTCCGAGAGGCAAAGGACGCCGGTAAGACGGTGTTTCTGTCCAGCCACATCCTCTCGGAGGTGGAGGCGGTTTGTGACACCATCGGCGTTATCCGGGCAGGCAGGATCATTGAGCAAGGCAGTATGGAGGATCTGAAGACCCTTATCGGCCAACAGGATCCCCCCACTCTGGAAACCCTGTTTTTGAATTACTACCGGAAGGATGACGAAAGGGGGACCTGAACACGAAACGTTATTTTCATGGTACGGTTGCCATCATGAAACTGTATATGCGGCAGAATCGGATCTTCACACTGGTCTGGCTGTTGCTGCCGGGACTGTGGGTCGCCATCAACATCCTATCTTCGTTGGTGCTCTTCCCCACCCAGGAGGCGCTCGTCGAGATGGGCGCCACGCTTATCGACCCGCTTACCGAGGCCATACACGGCCCGCTGCTGGATGTTTCGGTGGCCGGATTTGTCACTTGGCGCACCAAGGTACTTATGGTTTTGTTAAGCGGGATTTTCAGCATTATTTATGTAATGCGGCACACCCGGCTGGCTGAGGAGCAGGGCAGGCGTGAACTGCTTGGCGCCAATGTGGCCGGCAGCCTTGCGCCCTTTGCGGCAGCGCTGCTGAACATGCTGCTGATCAACGCAGCGGCGACCGCCCTTGCCGTGCTTGCAATGACGGCTTTGGGACTTGGTTTCACAGGATCGCTGGCCCACTGCCTCGGATTTTTTGCCGCCGCCTGTGTTTTGGGCATAATGGCGGGATTGGTCGCCCAGTTCTTTGTGGGCGCTTCGGCGGCGCGGGGAACCTCCTTCGGATTTTTGGGGCTGCTGTTTGCCCTGCATATCCTCTGGAACGTGAGCGGGGGAAACAGTCCCGCCGCATACCTCAATCCCCTGGAATGGCCGCTTCTGATCCGGCCCTTTGCGGGGGAGCGTTTTAGTGTCCTTCTGATTCCCCTGGCCATAACGATCCTGCTGGCGGCGCTCTCCCTTTGGATGACCCACAGGCGGGACGTGGGAGCGGGAATCATCCCCCAACGGGAGGGACGTGCCTTTGCCAAGCCTGGATTCCGCTCGTTGTCCGCTTTGGCGTGGCGTACCCAAAAGGGACTGTTCCTCTCCTGGCTGATTTTTTACGCGGTGTTCTCCTTCGCTCTGGGCTGTGCCAGCTACCTGATGGTAAGCGCAGTTAGTTCGGCCGAGGCGCTGGCTGAGCTGATTGCGCGCCTTGGCGGCGTGGACCGCGCCTTTATGTCGCTGATGCTGTATATTTTTTCAATGCTCATTTCCGTCTATGTGCTGATGTCGGCGGGTATCCTGCGCCGGGAGGAGACGGCCAAGGGGGAACTGTTGCTGTCCCTGCCTGTCCGGCGAAGCCGTTTTGCCGCCGGGCATCTGCTATATATCTTCGGCGGATCCGCAGTTCTCGCTCTGGTTTCCGGCCTTTGTGTAGACCTGGGGGCGATGATCGGCACTGGGGATCAAAGTGCTCTTGCCCGTTTGTTTTTCGAGATGGCAGGGAAAATACCGGCTATCTGGGCTTTCGGCGGGATTTCGATGCTGCTGTTTGGCGCACTGCCCCGATGGATGTCCGGGCTCAGCTATGGATTCCTGGTGTTGTTTGTGCTATTGGAAATCCTCTGGGAACAGCAGTCGGTGAGCGATGTCGTGCATGCCCTCTCCCCCTTCTCCTGGGTGACGCCGCTCAAAGTCGCGCAGCCGCCGGCGGCGCTTGTGCTGTTATGCGCCATATCAGCGCTGGTGGCTGTTTTGGGGATCGTCTTGTTTGGGCGCAGAGATGCAGCCATGCGTTAATACAGACTGAACGACGGATAACTAATGATTGCATCGGTATAAGCATAATAGGAAGTTGAATAGTGGCATCTATATTTACCTAACTTCTCATAATTTGTCTGAAAACCCGCAACCATGCGGGTTTCAAGCATTTCTGGCAGGAAATATTTATGT
>DATMXU010000158.1:0-4500 GCA_035562355.1 Pseudoflavonifractor sp. | reverse complement strand
GCGGCTACGCACCCCCTCCCACCGGCGGCCCCTCCGGCCCCAGCGGGAACGAGTTCGGCGATTTGGCCGACGACGACGGCGAGCTCCCCTTTTAATATAAACATGGAAAAGGGTTCCCAAGGTTTTCAATTTCTCGCCGGGCGGAAGTGAATTCTGCCTTGGGTCCGGCGCACATGTGCCATCCCGCCTCGCGGCGGGGCCCGTAAAGAATTTCAACAGTTTGGGACTTCAGTCCCTTTGATTAAGGGGTATTTCGCCCCAGGAATGGAGGTTACTCGCTATGCCTATGGATAACAGAGAGCAGCGCCCCCGCGGCCGTAAGCGCCGCAAGGTGTGTACCTTCTGCGTGGACAAGGTGGAGCACATCGACTATAAGGACGCTGTCAAGCTGCGGCGTTTCCTGTCTGAGCGCTCCAAGATCCTGCCCCGCCGCACCACCGGCACCTGCGCCATGCACCAGCGCCAGCTGACCGAGGCCATCAAGCGCGCCCGTCAGATCGCTCTGGTTCCTTTTGTCACCGACTGATTGGTGTAGAGAACAAACGAGCCCCCCTCGGATCCGAGGGGGGCATTTGTTATTTTTTTTCGCTCGGTATGGGCGGGCGGCCACAGGTCGCCCGCCTTCCACCGATTCGGTCAATGGTAGAGCTTATTCGTCTCATATTGGGGCTCACAGGTGAGGCGCAGGCCCAGCTTACTATAGGTGGTAGAGTCGGCGGAGGAGAGGATGACGGTGGCGTGGGCCTCGCAGCCCCGCAGGGCGGCGAGCTGGGCCAGGGCCTGGGCGGCCAGGGGATTGGTAGAGGCCGAGATGGCCAGGGCGATCAGGATCTCGTCGCTGTGGAGCCTGGGATTTACAGATCCCAGATGGTCCACCTTGACGGTCTGGATGGGGGCGATGGCCTCAGGGGAGATGAGGTGGTGCCCGTGGTCGATGCCGGCCAGGCGCTTGAGGGCGTTGAGCATAGTGGCGGAAGAGGCCCCCATCAGGCCGGTGGTCTTGCCGGTAATGATCTCCCCGTCGGGCAGCTCAATGGCCCCGGCCGGGTTGCCCGTCTCCTCGGCCACACGCAGGGCGGCGGCCACCACGGGGCGTATCTGGGGACTTACCTTGGCCTGCTGCATGATGTTCTCAAGCTTGTAGACCGTCTCGTCCTCGCACAGGCCCTGGCGGCGATCGCACAGAGCGGTGTAGTAGCGGCGGACGATCTCCTGCCGGGCGGCGTTCTGCACCGCGTCCTCGTTGAAGATGCAGTTGCCGGCCATGTTTACCCCCATGTCGGTGGGGGACTTGTAGGGGCACTCGCCGATGATCTTCTCGAAAATGGTGGACAGGACGGGGAAGATCTCAATGTCCCGGTTATAGTTCACGGTGGTGACGCCGTAGGTGGTGAGGTGGAAGGGGTCGATCATGTTCACGTCCCCCAGGTCGGCGGTGGCGGCCTCGTAAGCCAGGTTCACCGGGTGCTGGAGGGGGAGGTTCCAGATGGGGAAGGTCTCGAACTTGGCGTACCCGGCCTTGGCGCCCCGGCGGTACTCGTGATAGAGCTGGGAGAGGCAGACGGCCATCTTCCCACTGCCCGGCCCGGGGCCGGTGACCACCACCAGGGGACGGGTGGTCTCGATGTAGTCGTTTTTGCCATACCCCTCGTCGCTGACGATGTGAGAGATGTTGTGGGGGTATCCGGCGATGGGGTAGTGGAGGTAACAGCGCACGCCCAGCTCCCCCATCCGGCGGCGGAAGGCGTCGGCGGCGCTCTGCCCGGCATATCGGGTCACCACCACGCTGCCCACATAGAGGCCCTGAGCACGGAAGGCGTCGATGAGGCGGAGCACGTCTACGTCGTAGGTGATGCCCAGGTCGCCGCGGACCTTGTTCTTCTCGATATCGTTGGCGCAGATGGCGATGACGATTTCGACCGAGGCGTTGAGCTCCTTGAGCATCCTGATCTTGCTGTCCGGCTGGAAACCGGGCAGGACCCGGGAGGCGTGGTAGTCGTCGAAGAGCTTGCCGCCGAACTCCAGATAGAGCTTGTTGCCGAACTGGCTGATCCTCTGTCTGATGTGGGCGGACTGGGTCTCCAGATATTTTTCATTGTCAAATCCGATCCTTTTCATCATCCCTCGGCCCCGCCTCTGCCCGGCGGGACCACCATCCCCTCTCTATAATCTGCGCAACAAAACAATAGCTATTGTACCATAAACGCCGGGACCATTTAAACCCCCTTTTCACAAATTTTTGACCTGCCTTTTTCCGCGTTTTGACACAGATCCGCTATCGACGGGGAGCGAAAAAAGTGGTATGATACACCCATAGGGCGAACATTAACAAAAAGGAGAGAGCATATATGATCGAAATCAAAGGACTGCCGGGCGCTACCGGCTGTGTGGCCGGCACCGCCGTGGTGTTTGAGACACGCGCCATCACCACCGAGCGCAAGCCCATCACCGATGCCGACGCCGAGATTGCCGCCCTGGAGGGGGCCCGCGCCCGCTACGGGGAGTCCCTGGTCAGGCTGGCCGACCAGGCCAGGGCTGAGCACGGGGATGAGGGGGCCGCTATTTTTGAGGCCTATCAGGAGATTTTAAGCGATGATTTCTTTTTTGACGGCGTGAAAGAGCTCATTTCCGCCGAGAAGGCCTGCGCATCTTGGGCCATCGACCAGAAACGGGCCGAGACCGAGGCCATGTTCCTCGCCGTGGACGACCCCTACCTCCAGGCCCGGGCCGCCGACATCAACAACGTCTGCCAGGAGCTGACCGCCGAGCTCCAGGGCATCGTCACCGGGGACCCCTTCGCCGGCGTGGAGGGGGACGCGCTGGTCATCTTCGCCGAGGACCTGACACCCGCAGACACCGTACGGATGGACCGGACGCGCCTCGCGGGCATGGTCACCGAGCGGGGCGGCGTGACAAGCCACACCGTTATTCTGGCCAAGGCCCTGGGCATCCCCGCCATCGTGGGCGCGGGCGCGATGCTGAGCAAGGTGCGCGCCGGGGACGGCGTGCTGGTGGACGGCGCGACCGGCGTCGTTCTCCTGGGCGCGGACGAGGCGGCCAAGGCCGATTTCATGGCGCGCAAGGCCGCGGCCGACCAGCAGAAGGCTCTCTTCGACGCCTGCAAGACCCAGGAGGCCCGCACGAAGGACGGCTACCATGTCCGGGTAAACGTGAACTCGGGCGACAAGGAGAGCATCGATTCCTTCAACGCCGCCAACTGCGACGGCGTGGGTCTCTTCCGCACCGAGTTCCTCTACATGGGCCAGACCGATTACCCCAGCGAGGATTTCCAGTACGAGGTATATAAAGACCTGGCGGTGAAGACCGCGGGGAAGGAGCTCATCATCCGCACCCTGGACATCGGCGGGGACAAGCAGCTCGACTACATGGACATGCCGAAGGAGTTCAACCCCTTCCTGGGCTATCGCGCCATCCGCCTGTGCCTGGACCGGCCCGAGGTCTTCAAGACACAGCTCCGGGCCATCCTCCGCGCCGCCGCCCACGGCAACGTGAAGATCATGTTCCCTATGATCGTCAATCTGGAGGAGCTGCTCTCCGCCAAGGCCCTGCTGGAGGAGGCCAAGACCGAGCTGACACACCGCGGGGCCGAGTTCAAGGCCGACGTGCCCGTGGGCATCATGATCGAGACCCCCGCCGCCGTCCTCCTGTCCGACCACCTCGCCAAGCATGTCTCCTTCTTCTCGGTGGGCTCCAACGACCTTATCCAGTATACCACCGCCACCGACCGGCAGAACGAGCGGGTGCAGTACCTCTACGACAGCGCCAACATCTCGGTCATCCGGGCCATCAAGCTGGCCTGTGACAACGCCCATGCCGCCGGGGCCGAGATCGGCATCTGCGGCGAGACGGCGTCCGAGCCCCGGCTCATCCCCCTCTGGGTGGCCATGGGCATCGACGAGCTCTCGGTGGCCCCCGCGCTGGTGGGCCGCACCAAGTACATCGTCGGCCAGCTCTCAAAGAGCGAGCAGCAGACCATCCTCAGCGAGGTGCTGGCTTCCGGCAGCATCGACGACGTGAAGGCCAAGCTGGCGGCCGTGCAGAAGAGCATCGGCCTTTAACATAAAACGGGGTTTTGTACTGGCAACGTTTCAGTTAAATTACCGCTCGGATGAAAAAAGCAGCCTGCCTATTTTTAAAATAGGCAGGCTGCTATGGCTTCTAATATAAATCTAACGCGGGAGATTGCAATTCGCTTAATAAAAAGACAAGAGGTGATGTGCCCAAAGTGCGGCAAGGAAAAGTTGTGTTCACGTTACACTTATAAAAAACAAAACGTGGAGTACGTGTGTCCAGAATGCAATGAGGTGTATCACCCGGCCAAGTTTATTTAGCGCTAAATTCTAATTTGCCGTATTTCATAAGTTTTGGGCGTATACAATAAGCGATTCGATGTGGAATGGGGGGCAGCTGCCGCTGCCGCCTGTTTTTATCGTCAACGACAACGGGCAGGAAAAAAATTAAGGGGCAAACTCTTAAAAG
>DATMXU010000157.1:0-3867 GCA_035562355.1 Pseudoflavonifractor sp. | reverse complement strand
ATCATCTATATTAGAGGCGTATTTTGCGAATAATCAGAAACCTTAATCGTTTTCTAAAATAAGACGGAACGCGACGAAAGAGCGCGGAGGAGGAGATGCCATGCGGTACGGCTACTTTGACGACAGGGCGCGGGAATACGTCATCACCACGCCGGAGACCCCCCTGCCCTGGATCAATTACCTGGGCAACCAGGACTTTTTCAGCCTCATCTCCAATACCGGCGGCGGGTACAGCTTTTATCGGGACGCTAAGCTCCTGAGGCTGACCCGGTACCGCTACAACACGCCCCCCGATGGCGGCGGGCACTACTTTTACATCAAGGACGGAGCCGACATCTGGAACCCCGGCTGGCAGCCCGTGCGCGCGCCTCTGGAGCGGTACGCCTGCCATCACGGCCTGGGCTACACCGCCATAGAGGGGGCCCGGGGCGGCCTCTCCGCCCGGCAGGAGGTCTTCGTTCCCCTGGGCGATCCCTGCGAGGTGACCCGCCTTACCCTCCGCAATGAGACCGGCGCCGTCAAGAGCTTTCAGGTATTCTCCGCACTGGAATTCTGCCTTTGGAACGCGGTGGACGATGCCGCCAACTTTCAGCGCAATTACAGCACCGGCGAGGTGGAGGTGGAGGACGGCGCCGTCTACCACAAGACCGAGTACCGGGAACGGCGCAGCCACTACGCTTTCTTTCGCTCCAACTGCCCGCCCGACGGGTTTGACACCAGCCGGGACGCCTTCTGCGGGCCCTACCGGGGCTTTGGGGATCCTGCCGCCGTGGAGCGGGGAGCCTGCTCGGGCAGCATCGCCCACGGCTGGGCCCCCATCGCCGCCCTCCAGTTCGACCTGACTCTGGAGCCGGGGGAGGAGCGCGACCTGATCTTCGTGCTGGGCTACGCCGAGAATCCCCCGGAGGAGAAGTGGAGCGCCCCTGACGTCATAAACAAGGCCCCCGCCCTGTCCATCGCCTCCCGGTACGAGACGGCGGCCCAGGTAGACGCCGCCCTCATCGCCCTGCGGGCCCACTGGGACGGGCTGCTGGGCGTCTACAGCGTGGACTGCGCCGATCGCAAGCTCCGCCGTATGGTGGATATCTGGCACCAGTACCAGTGTGTGGTCACCTTTAACCTGAGCCGCAGCGCCAGCTCCTTCGAGAGCGGCACGGGCCGGGGCATGGGATTTCGGGACTCGTGCCAGGACCTGCTGGGCTGCGTCCACCTGATCCCCGGGCGGGCCAGGGAACGGATTTTGGACATTGCCGCCACCCAGCTCCCCGACGGGGGCGCATACCACCAGTACCAGCCCCTCACCAAGCGCGGCAACAACGACATCGGCGGCGGCTTTAACGACGACCCCCTCTGGCTGGTGGCCTGTGTGTGCGCCTATCTGCGCGAGACCGGGGACTTTGCCATCCTGGACGAGGCCATCCCCTTCGATAACGACCCTATCTCCGCCGCCCCCCTGATGGAGCACCTGCGCCGCAGCGTGGGATACACCATGGAGCGGATGGGCCCCCACGGCCTGCCGCTCATCGGCCGGGCCGACTGGAACGACTGCCTGAATCTCAACTGTTTCTCCACCGAGCCGGGGGAGAGTTTCCAGACCGTGGAGAACCGTTCCGGCGGCAAGGCCGAGAGTGTCCTCATCGCGGGGATGTTCGTCAAGTACGCCGCCGAGTACGCCGACCTGTGCGTCCGCCTGGGACTTGCGGAGGAGACTGGGAAGATCCGCGCCGCCGTGGAGCGGATGGAGGCCGCCGTGCTGGACGCGGGATGGGACGGAGCTTGGTTCCGCCGGGCTTACGACTACTTCGGCAGCCCCGTGGGCAGCAAGGAGTGCGACGAGGGACAGATTTATATCGAGCCCCAGGGCATGTGCGTCATGGCCGGTATCGGCATTGACGACGGCAGGGCCGCCATGGCGCTGAAGAGCGTGGAGGAGCGGCTGGACACCGAGTATGGCGTGGTGGTTCACCAGCCCGCTTACACCACCTATCGCCCTGAGCTGGGGGAGATATCCTCCTACCCGCCCGGCTATAAGGAGAACGCGGGCATCTTCTGCCATGTAAACCCCTGGATCTCCATCGCGGAGACCGCCATAGGCCGCGGGAAACGGGCTTTCGAGGTCTACCGCAAGACCTGCCCGGCCTATCTCCATGACGTGAGCGACCTCCACCGTACCGAGCCCTACGTGTACAGCCAGATGGTGGCGGGAAAGGATGCACCCACCTTCGGAGAGGCAAAAAACAGCTGGCTCACCGGCACGGCGGCCTGGGCCTTCGTCAACGTGAGCCAGTTCCTCCTGGGCGTCCGGCCCGAGCTGGACGGCCTGCGGGTGGACCCCTGTATGGGGGGCGATCTGGATGCCTTCACCGTTACCCGTAAATTCCGGGGAGCCACCTACCGCATCACCGTCCAAAACCCCCACGGCGTAGAGCGCGGCGTCCGGGCGCTCACGGTGGACGGCGCCTGCGTGGAGGGGAATCTGATCCCCCTCGCTCCCCCTGGGGCGGAGGTCCACGTGACGGCGGTCATGGGGTGAGGCCATGAGCTTTCCGAAGGATTTCGTCTGGGGGGCGGCCTCCTCCGCCTACCAGACCGAGGGATACTCCCGTGAAGACGGGGGCGGCGTCTCCATCTGGGATACCTTTTCCCACACCCCCGGCAAAATTTCCGAGGGGGACAGCGGGGACCCTGCCTGTGACGGCTACCACCGCTATCGGGAGGACGTCGGCCTTCTGGCGGGCCTGGGCCTCTCGGCCTACCGGTTCAGCGTCAGTTGGGCCCGGGTGGACCCGGAGGGGAACGGCGGCTGGAACGAGAAGGGGCTTGACTACTACGAGCGGGTCGTGGATACCTGCCTGGAGCTGGGGGTGGCTCCCTGGGTCACCCTCT
This sequence comes from Pseudoflavonifractor sp., assembly GCA_035562355.1. Lineage (GTDB taxonomy): Bacteria > Bacillota > Clostridia > Oscillospirales > Oscillospiraceae > Pseudoflavonifractor. The sequence goes on along the minus strand of DATMXU010000157.1, from coordinate 981 downwards.
ACCACTGGGAGCTGCCCCAGGCTCTGGAGGACAAGGGGGGCTGGACCAGCCGGGACACGGCGGAGGCCTTTGCCCGGTATGCTGAGTACGTGGCGAAACGCCTCCGGGGCAAGGCGGCGGGGTGGTTCACCCTCAACGAGCCCCAGTGCTCCTGTTACCTTGGCTACGGCACCGGACAGCACGCGCCGGGCAAGTGCCTCCCACCCGAGGAGGTCTTCCGCTGTTTCCACCATCAAAACCTGGCCCACGGCCTGGCGTTCCGGGCGGTAAAAGCCGCCGACCCAGGCGTGGGGGTTGGCGTCGCCCCCACGGGGCGCATCTGTTATCCCGCCAGCGAGACCGGGAGCGATATCGGGGCCGCCCGCCGGGCTATGTTCGACTGTACCTCCGACTGGGCCTTTACCTACCCCATCGTCTTAGACCCCGTCTGCCTGGGCTCCTACCCCGAGGGAATTCCCGCCCGGTACGTGGGGGGGCTGCCCGCCCGGGACATGGAGATCGTCCATGCCGTCCCCGACTTCCTGGGGCTGAACATCTATAACGGCAGGGAGATTCGGGCCGGGGCGGCGGGGGAGTACGAATACCTGTCCCGCCCCGCCGGATATCCCCGTACTGCCCTCAAGTGGCCCATCACCCCGGAGGTTATGCGCTGGGGGCCCCGGTTCCTCCATGACCGGTATGGCCTGCCCGCCTATATCAGCGAGACCGGCGTGGGCTGCAACGACAAGCTTTTCCTGGACGGGTCGGTCCACGACCCGGACCGGATCGACTTCCTGCGCCGCTATCTCTTCGAGCTGCGCCGCGGCGTGGAGGAGGGCTCCGGCGTGCGGGGCTGTTTCCACTGGTCCCTTACCGACAACTTCGAGTGGCACAACGGCTATGGGGAGCGGTTCGGACTTGTCTACGTGGACTATCCCACCCAGCGCCGTATCCCCAAGGACAGCGCCGCCTGGTATGCGGCGGTGGCCACCTCCAATGGGG
>DATMXU010000156.1:0-2280 GCA_035562355.1 Pseudoflavonifractor sp. | reverse complement strand
ACACATATTTCATCTTTAGAAGATCGGAGGGATTGTTTATGAAAATTTACTGGTCTGGTGGATCAAAAAATATTATCGGAGAAAAAGTACGGACCCTCCGCATCGAGCACGGACTAACGCAAAAGGCGCTTGCCGCAAAGCTACAGCTCGCAGGTTTTGAATTTGCGGATTTGACAATCTTAAGAATCGAGAATGGGACACGTTTCGTGCCAGACTATGAGGTCAAAGCGATTGCGCAGACACTGGGCGTGTCCTGCGGTTACTTACTTGGCGAATAAAGAGCGCAACTGCGGGGGCACTAACGAATTGGGCTGCTGCTCCCTGACAACTTTGTGGAGCCCCCTCCCCTGCTAAAGCCCAGGGCGGTGTATGCGTCAGATCCTGGCCAAACTTAATAGCAGGGTGAGATTAACTTCACCTATAGATGAAAAACTGTGGTACATTAATCGAACATTTGCTATGATTCCCATTTGAGCCACAGCACGTCAATGTTACCGTGAGCAGCTATATGCTGTCATAACCGCCGCTCTTGGTAGCAGACCAAAAACTTACCTTTATACTTTTCACTTTTCTACGCATCACTCTCCTATTTCTACGAGATTTTGAAAAAGCCAGGGCCGTAAGTGGAGTTCCACTCACGGCCCTGGCTTTATTTTTATCTTGCGCTTTGCTTATTTGCCCCAGGAGGCCTCCTCGATGTAGGCCTTTGTATACACCTCGGGGGGCTGAACGCCATCGGCGTAGAAGTAGGTGTGGTCGTTGGACGCCTCGAGGATCTCGTAGTAGGCCCAGTAGGTCGAGGGCACGTCGGACCACTGCTTGAGCTCGCTGTACACGTCCACGATACCCTCCGCGTTCACGCCGCGGTTCAGGTAGCGGTTGACGATCTTCACGGCCTCGCTTCTCATGATGTTGTTCCAGGGCTTGAAGGTGCCGTCATTGTAGCCGTCCAGCCAGCCCTTGGCGTATGCCGTATAGACGCCCGCCATGGCCCAATCGGCCGTGGTAGCGGCGTCGCTGAAGGGCGTCTCGCCCACCTCCAGCAGGCCCGCCATCCGGGCGAAGACCAGCGCGAATTCCTGGCGGGTGATGGGCCGGTCGGGATCGAAGTGGCCCTCGCCGTCGCCCTCAAACACGCCTGCCTCGGTCACGAACGCGATGGCGCTGCGCGCCCAGTGGTCGTTCGCCACGTCGGTGTAGCCGCCGTTGCCGTAGTCAGTATCCTCGTGGAACCCATCCAGGCAGGCGCGGGCAATGATGGCCGCCACCTGGCTTCTGGTGATGTCGTCCGCAGGCCCGAAGATGCCGGTGTCATAGCCCTTGATGTAGTGCTCATGCTCTCCGGTAACGGGGCCGTCGTAGACCGCGTAGAAGGTGGTGTCCGCCTTGATGGCGACGGTCTTGGGATCTACCAGCTTAGGCTCCTCGGTCTTGGAGGGGTCGCTCTGGCTCCAGCCCTTGAAGGTGTAGCCCTTGTTCGCGGTGACGGTAGGTACCTTCGCGGGCTTGCCGCTGGACGCCACGGTCTCGCTCAGTGCGTCCTTGCTGGTGCCCTTGCCCTGGAGGTCGTAGGTCACCGTCAGCTCTGTGGCACCGCCGCCGCCACCACCTCCACCGCCAGAGGTGATGCTGAGGTTGAGGGTATAGGTCGCCTGAATGGTCGCTACGCCGCCGTCCGTGGCCGCGCCTCTGGCGGTGATAATCACCTGGCCGACAAAGGCCGCGCTGGTAGACACACCCGACAAATCCAGGGTGTAATCTTGATTGTCGCCGACGTTCATCTGGTTGATAGTCGCAGGCGTCAGGGCAATCTTGTCAGAGAGGCTCCCGGTACTGGTGAGGTACACATCATAGATAACCTCGCCGGAGTTACTGAGGGTAACGGTGTACTTGCCCAGAGTCGCGCCAGTGCTGACACTGATGTTTCGGGTCACACTTGTGGCCGGGTCCTTCTTGTCGCTGGCGTTGCTCTGGTTCACATCCTGGAACTTGAGCACCGGCGTGCCGGGCAGAGCAGTGGGAGCGCCGATGAAGGTACCAATATTGCCGGGGTCGGTATCATCCGTGGTGATGGCTGCGCTGTTCTGACCATTCTTGTTGGTATTGATGGTGTAGTTGTCATTTACCTCCAGCTTATGGTTGCCATCAACTGTGACGGTCACCACCGGGCGGTACTCCTTGCCGGGCTGGAAGGTGGTGTCCGCCGTGGTCTTCCAGCTGCCGCCGTCCTTCTCCTCCCATGTAATTGTGGGCGTGCCGGTCAGGCCGCTCAGCGCACCG
>DATMXU010000155.1:0-6281 GCA_035562355.1 Pseudoflavonifractor sp. | reverse complement strand
CTCCAAAAGCCACCACCCCCGCCCCCACGTCCACCGGGAGCGAATCCACCGGCTCCGGTTTCAACTATGAGATGATCCCGTTTTTGAAGGATTACGACAGCTACCGCTATGACGGCGAGATCAACGTCCTGTACCTGGTCTGCACCACGCTGGCCGAGTACTTCCCCAATTCCCACGCGGTCTGGCAGCCCATGCTGAAGGAGCACAACATCAACATCGAGCTCCTCGGTCCCCCGACCTACAGCGACGAGAGCCTGATCGCCACCCTTGAGTCCTCCCTGGCCTCGGGGAAGTACGACCTGATCTACCTGTACCCCATCACCCCGTCGGCCATCACCCCGCTGCTGGAGCCCCTGTGGGAGCAGTACCACGTGCCCATCGTGGCCTGTGCCTTCGCGCCTGAGACCCAGTGCGCCCACTATTTCATGGGTACCTCTTACTACAGCGCCGGCACCGTGCTCGGCCAGTCCATCATCGACTATGTGGACAAAAATAAGGACTACTACGACACCCTCTCCACCATCCCTGTGGCGGTCTATAAGAACTCCGCCGGCGGCGAGCAGTACCAGCGCATCCGCGGCGCTCTGGACGTGCTGGAGCAGGACGGCCGGTTCAGCCTCATCGACGAGTATGAGGCCAACGGCGAGGCTATCTGCCTCACGGCCACCGAGACTCTCCTCACCAGCCACCCGGAGGTAGAGGTCATCCTCACCCAGATCGACAACGACGTGACCGGCACCTACCAGACCGTGACCGGCGGCGTCTACAAGTGCTCCGACTATCTGAGCATCTGGGGATTCGACGCCACCGGCGCTGTATGCTCCCTGATGGCGCAGGACGGCCCGGACGGCTTTGTGCAGGGCTCCTCCTTTATCGACCACACCCTGGCCGGCAAGGCCATCATCGAGTTCTTCCCCATTGTGGTGGGCGCCGCCAAGCAGGGCGAGCTCATTGAGTTCAAGCAGGACGAGTTTGACTTCCTGGGCAGCATCTTTGCCAATTACTATACCACCGTCACCCCGGAAAACGTAGCCCAGTACTACACCCCCAAGTAATAACAGTACCGGGAGCCCGGCGGGTCTCCGCGCCCGCCGGGCTCCGTCTATAAAAGCCCCTTTACTGAGGAGGGAAACCATGGCCAACGGCTTTGAAAACCTGGCGCGTTTCATGAATACCGCCCTGCGTGAGCTCGGCCTTTCGGGTATCGACTGCATTGTCTGGCAGGACCACAGAGAGCTCTTCCGCCATACGGCCGGTTATGGGGATATGGAGGCCAAGGTACCCGTGGCACAAGACGCGCTCTACAACATATACTCCGCCAGCAAGGTGATCACTTGCGTGGCGGCCATGCAGCTGGTGGAACGAGGGGAGCTGCTTTTGACGCAGCCGCTCTCCGCCTATCTGCCTGAATTTGAACATATGCAGGTCAAGCGCGGGACCTTCTGCATCACCCCGGCCCAGAGGGCCATCCGCATCGTCGACCTGTTCACCATGTCCGCCGGGATCAGTTATGAGCTGGACACCCCGGAAATGCGGAAGCTGACCGCCGACACCGGGGGAGACTTCAGCACCCGGGACTTTGTCGGGGCCCTGGCGAGGGAGCCCCTGCTTTTTGAACCCGGGGAGGGCTGGAATTACAGCTACTGCCATGATATCTTAGGCGCAGTCATCGAGGCCGTGTCCGGCCTCTCCTTCGGAGAGTACCTGAAAAAGAACCTCTTCGAGCCCCTGGAGATGGAGGACGCCGGGTTTACCGTCCCGGCGGAGAAATGCGGGCGCCTCGCCCCCCAGTATGAGTACGACAGCACCACCGGCGCGGTGGCGCGCATCTCCTGCGACTGCCGCGGCGCGGCGGGGCGGCGGCACGAGAGCGGAGGCGGGGGACTCATCATGACGGCGGGGGACTACATCCTCTTCGCGGACGCGCTCGCCTGCGGCGGCGTGGGGAAGAGCGGCGCGCGCATTCTCTCGGAGAACTCTCTCCGCCTGATGAGCAGGAACCACCTCGCCGGAGACGCGCTGAAGGACTTTCGCGCGATGGTGTCCAATCCCGGGATCGGGTACGGGCTGGGCGTGGCCACCTTCACGGACCCCACCGCGGCGTGCAGCTTAGTGCCCGAGGGGGCCTTCTACTGGGGCGGCATCGGCGGCGTGCAGAACCTGTTCGACCCCCAAAACCGGCTCTCTTATTTTGTGGCACAGCACACCATGAACAGCCCCAAGGAGCGCCTGAACCCCTATATGTGGAATATCCTGTATTCCAGCCTGACAGGCTGAGAGAGGAGCGCTATGATGTCGGATAACATTCTGGAAATTGAGGGGCTGACCAAGGTATACCCCGGCGTGGTGGCCCTGGACCAGGTCAGCCTGCAGGTGCGCAGGGGTGAGATCCACGCCATCGTCGGGGAAAACGGCGCGGGCAAGTCAACGCTGATCAAGTCCATCACCGGCGCGGTGGTCCCGGACGGGGGCGTGATCCGGTTTGACGGGAAGGAGTACGCCCAGCTTGACCCCAAGCACTCTCTGGATGCGGGAATCGGCGTGATCTACCAGGAGTTCAACCAGGTGCCCGCCCTCTCGGTGGCGGAGAATATCTTCCTGGGCAATTATATCGGCAACGGCGCGATGGTGGACTTCAAGGCCATGAATCAGCGGGCCACCGAGGCCATGGAGAAGGTGGGCGTCCGTCTGCCGCCGCAGAAACCGGTGTACGAGCTCACCGTGGGCCACCAGCAGATCGTGGAGATCATGCGCTCTCTGGTAAAGGACGTAAAGCTCCTCATCATGGACGAGCCCACCGCCCCCCTCACCGCCAACGAGGTGCGGCAGCTCTTTAAGATCGTCGCCTCCCTCAAGGCGCAGGGCATGACCATCATCTACATCTCCCATCGGATGGAGGAGATCTTTGAGCTGGCCGACCGGGTCACCGTCATGCGGGACGGCAAGTACATCACCACTCTGGACGTGCCCGAGACCGACACCAGAGAGCTCATCCGCTACATGGTGGGCCGGGAGCTCTCCGACAACTTCCCCCGGCGGGAGAAACCGATCGGGGAGGAGGTGCTGCGGGTGGAGGGCCTCTCCGGCAACGGCGTGGAGGATGTCAGCTTTACCCTCCATAGGGGCGAGGTGCTCGGGTTCGCCGGCCTTTTGGGCTGCGGGCGCACCGAGACCATGGAGCTCCTCTACGGCGTGAAGAAAAAGAAGGGGGGCAGGGTCTTCCTCCACGGCCGGGAGGTGGACATCCGCTCCACCACCGAGGCCATGAGGATGGGCCTGGGCCTGGTCCCCGAGGACCGCAAGCGCAACGGCGTGTTCCTCTATGCGAGCATCCTGTGGAACACGGGCATCGGCTGCCTGAAGAAAAAGCTCCTCAAGCTCGGCTTTCTCGTGGACGTGAAAAAGGAGCGCTCTCTCGCCACGGAGTACGCGCAGAAACTCAGGACCAAGGCTCCCAGTGTGGACCAGCTGGTCGTGAACCTCTCGGGCGGCAACCAGCAGAAGGTGGTGGTGGCCAAGGTGCTGGCCACCGACGCGGAAATTCTCATCTTCGACGAACCCACCCGCGGCATCGACGTGGGCGCCAAGCAGGAGATGTACGCGCTCATCCGCGAGATGGTGAATGAGGGCAGGTCGGTGATTTTGATCTCCTCCGAGATGGTGGAGGTCCTGGGCCTCTCGGACCGCATCGTGGTGCTCTACGAGGGGCGGCAGATGGGCGTTCTGGAGCGGGAAGAGTTCAGTCAGGAGCACGTGCTGTCGCTGGCCTCCGGTGTAAGGTGAAAGGGGAGTAATGGCAATGACCAGATTCTTTAATTTGTGGAAAAAGTTCGGCATGTTCGCGCTGCTCGTTATCTTGGTGGTGGGTTTCTCGGTCGCGTCCCCCAGCACCTTCTTTACCACCACCACGCTCTTCAACATCCTCAAGCAGGCCAGCGTCACCGGCGTGCTGTCCTGCGCCGTCACCATGCTGCTGATCACCGGCGCCATCGACCTGTCGGTGGCCTCCCGCATGGCGGTCATCACCCTGATGTCCGGCACCATGCTGGTAAACGGCGTGCCCATCCCGGTCGTCATTCTGGTGGGCGTCCTCTTCGGCGTGCTGTCCGGCGTGCTCAACGCCGCGCTGGCCGAGATACTGAAAACCAGCGTCTTCGTCGTGACCATGGCCATCAACTACGTGTGGACCGGCATCTGCTACCTCACCGTGGGCGCGGCCACCGTCTACGGTCTGCCCAACGCCTTCAAGTCCATCTCCCAGTCGCTGGTTTTCGGCAGCATCCCCAGCATCATCTTTGTGTTCATTGCCTGCGCGCTGATGGCCAACTTTATCCTCTCCAAGACCTACTTTGGCCGCCATCTCTACGCCATCGGCGGCAACCGAGAGGCCGCGTATCTCGCCGGCATCAACGTGGTGAAGACCAACATCCTCGCCCACGCGGCGGCGGGCGCGTTTATCGGCATCGGCGCCATCATCCTCCTGTCCCGTACCATGACGGCCAACGCCACCACCTCGGGTGCGACCTACGCCTTCGACTGTATCACCGCCTGTGTGCTGGGCGGCGTCTTCCTCAGCGGCGGCAGCGGAAAGATGTACCAGGCCATTTTGGGCGTGCTGGTCATCAATGTCATGTTCAACGGCCTCACCATCATCGGCGTGAGCGACTACTGGCAGATGGTCATCAAGGGTGGTCTGCTGTTCCTGGCCATCGGCCTGGAGGTCCTCCAGCGCTACTTCAGCGCCAAGGAGAAGGAGATCGCCGTCGCACAGAGCAAGGCCGCGGCCGGCGCCGGGGCAAGGTCCTGACAGCTCCATGAGACGTCTTGTCACGATACTGATTGCTATGACGATATTATTGGGAACGGCCGCCTGTGACGGCGGCGGGGGGAAGAGCGCGTGGACGCCCCGAAGAGAAAAGGCCGCGCAGGGGGAGGCAGACTCCGCCGAGCTGGAGACGAGGGTCATCGACACCGCCTGCGGGCCTGTCCGGGGCGTCGTTCGAAACGGGTATACCGAGTACAAGGGCATCCGGTATGCCACGGCGGAGCGCTGGGAGCGGGCCGTGCCAGTCGCGCGCTGGGAGGGGGAGTACGACGCCACCAAATTCGGCGACCGGGCCTGCCAGTTCCGCGGCTTTTACGGCGCGGAAGACAGCCCCATCAACCAGTTCTACTACGACGAGGCGCTGGTCCAATTCCCCACGGGGTACAGCGAGGACTGCCTCAACCTGAACATCTGGGCGCCTGACGACGCCAGGGAGTGCCCTGTGCTGGTCTTCATCCACGGCGGCGCCTTCCTCACCGGCGGCAGCGGAGAGCCCTTCATCGACGGCGAGGCCTACGCCAGGCAGGGCGTCCTCCTGGTCTCCCTCAACTACCGCCTGGGCCCCTTTGCCGCCGTGTACTGCGACGGCGTGGCGGGGAACTTTGCCCTCACCGACCAGGTGGCCGCCCTCCGGTGGCTGCGCGACAACATCGCCGACTACGGCGGGGACCCAGAGCGCGTCACGATTATGGGGGAGAGCGCGGGGGCCATCAGCGTCCAGAACCTGCTCCTCTCACCGCTGGCGGAGGGCCTCATCTCCGGCGCGGTGATGATGAGCGGCGCGGGCGACCTCTCGAGCCTGTCCACCCCCGTCACGCCCCAGTCCATCGAGCCCATCTGGGACCAGCTCAAGGCCGATCTGGGCGTGGAGCGCCTCGGCCAGCTCAAGGACCGGCCTGCCGCCAGCCTGTACTCCAACTGGCTCCGGGCCGTGGCCCAGCAACCCGCCTACGCCGCCGGCGCTGCTAACCCCATCGTGGACGGGGAGATCCTGCCCGCCAACGTGGGGCAGGCGCTGAAGGCGGGCATACCCGCCGATGTGCCCTGCATCATCGGCGTACTCAGCGAGGATATGTGGCCCCATACGCTCTACACCGCCGCCATGGACTATGCCGTGGGGCAGTGTCAGGCGGGAAAAAAGAGCGTCTACACCTACTACTTCGACCGACAGCTCCCCGGCGAGGGCGGTTTCGGCGCGTTCCACGCCGCCGACCTCTGGTATGCCTTCGGTACCCTCTACCGCAACCGGCGGCCCTTTGAAGACGTGGACTACCGGATATCGGAGCAGATGGTGGCCTACCTCGTCAACTTTGCCGGGACCGGCGACCCCAACGGAAGAGGACTGCCCCGGTGGGAGAGCGTGACCGCGGACGACCGGAGGAGCCTCCACTTCGGAGATAAGAGCCCCAGCATGGTCGCCCCCTCCATGGAGGCGCTGGCCGAGACACAGCGGACC
>DATMXU010000154.1:0-5729 GCA_035562355.1 Pseudoflavonifractor sp. | reverse complement strand
ATTTCTGCTATTTCGTCGTTTCTTGTCGTAATATTTTTGGTTTTCCAGTTTTTCGCCCTTGCCTTTTTCCCTCTCACTTGTTACCATAGCTTTCGGAGGGATTCGACGTGATTTTCTTGACCTGGTTTTCCCGCATGCGGGAGCCGTCCTGGTACATACTCACCCGATGCACTTTGCTCGCCTGCGCTATGCTCTGCTCCGCGCTGGTGGTCTTGGTGTGGGCGGGGGGCTATTCGGTCAGCAGCAGCCTCCTGCACAGCTACGCCGAGCATACGACCGCCATGGCCCTGGCCGTTCTGGCCGCCGGCGCCATCGGCAGCGCGCTGATGGAGGATATTCTGGCCCGGAGATAGCGGGTGCGCGGCGCCTTACACTTCTTTTGTCTCTAAATCCCCATATTTTAAAGAAAAGAACCCGGCCCCCATCGTCCTACTGGCGATGGGGGTCGGGCTTACTCTTTTGATTGGGGCGATTTACCGGCCGGCGTAGAGTGCCTTAATGGCCTCGGTCAGCATGGGAGTGACCTTGAAGAGGTCGCCGGCGATGCCATAGGTCGCCACCTCGAAGATGGGGGCGCCGGCATTCTTGTTCACGGCGATGATACACTCGCTGTCCTGCATCCCGGCCCGGTGCTGGATGGCGCCGGAGATGCCGAGCGCCACGTAGATGCGGGGGTGGACAGTCTTTCCGGTCTGGCCAACCTGATGGTCGGCAGTGATCCAGCCCGCGTCCACCACGGAGCGGGACGCGCCCACCACGCCGCCCAGGGCATTGGCCAGCTCCTGGGCCATGGCGATGCCGGTCTGGGGGTCCTTGCTGATGCCGCGGCCCACCGTGACCACCACGTCGGCCCCGATCAGATCCACCAGTTTCTTGGCGGCCTTCTTGATCTCCAGGATCTCCACGTGGATGTCGCTCTTGTCGAGCTGTACGTCATACTTCTCCACGATGGTCTTCTCAGCACCCGCCTCGTCGTAGGGCTGGGTCTGCATGACGCCGGGGCGGACGGTGGACATCTGGGGGCGGAACCGGGGACAGATGATAGTGGCCATCAGGTGGCCGCCGAAAGCGGGGCGGGTCATCTTGAGGTTGGTGTTCTCCTCGAATACCGTAGCATCCACGTCGATGGTGGAGGTGGTTTTCAGGAAGCTTTTATACTTCTCCACGTCCACATCGAGGTGGGTGCAGTCGGCGGTAAGACCGGTGTGTAGCCGGGCCGCGCAGCGGGGGCCCAGGTCGCGTCCGATGTTAGTGGCGCCGATGAGCAAAATCTCAGGTTTCTTCTCCTCCACAATGTCGCAGAGGACCTTAGCATAGCCGTCGGTGGTGTAGTCCTTCAAAAGGGGGTGGTCGCAGACATACACGCGGTCCGCGCCATAAGCGCCTAGGGACTTGGCAAAGCCCTCGTTCAGGCCGCTGCCCAGCAGCACGCCGCACAGCTCGGCCCCCAGGTCGTTGGCAAGCTTACGCCCCTCGGAGAGAAGCTGGTAGCTCGTGGACATGATGACGCCGTCGCGCTGCTCACAGAACACCCATACGCCCTTGAAGGCGGCGGTGTCTCTACTATCAAAAGCCATCTCTATTCTCCTCTCTCTTACACAAGGTGCTTCTGGTCCAACATGGCGACCAGTTTTTCACAGGCGGCCTTGTCGGCCCCCTCCAGCATCATGCCGGTGCCCTTGACCGGGGGGGAGAAGGACTTGTACACATTGGTGGGGGAGCCCTGGAGTCCGATGGTGTCGGTGTCGATGAGGGAGTCGTCCTTCAGGGTCTCGTAGTTATAGACCTCCAGGGGCTTGGCATAGCAGTCCATGATGCCGGAGACGCTCATGTACCGGGGGAGGTTGAGCTCCTTGATGCAGGTGAGGAGGCACGGCGTCTGCACCCGGAGGGTCATGTACCCGTCCTCCAGCATGCGCCTGACGGTGACGCCGCTCTCATCCACCTTCACGTCGGCCACATAGGTGACCTGAGGCAGGCCCAGTTTCTCGGCGATCTGGGGGCCGACCTGGGCGGTATCGCCGTCGATGGCCTGGCGACCGCAGAAGACGATGTCGTCCTTCTCCAGGCCCACCTTCTTGATGGCGGCGGCCAGGATCTGAGAGGTGGCGTAGGTATCGCTGCCGCCAAACTCGCGGGCCGAGACCAGCACGGCCTCATCGCAGCCCATGGCCAGAAGCTCCCGCAGCATCCCCTCGGCAGGGGGCGGGCCCATGGAGATAACGACCACCTTGCCGCCGGTCTTGTCCTTGAGCTGGAGGGCGGCCTCTACGGCGTTCATATCGTCGGGATTGGTGATGGCGGCCATGGACGCGCGGTCCATGGTGCCGTCGGGCTTGACGGCGACCACGCCGGAGGTATCCGGCACCTGCTTGACGCAAACAATATATTTCATGTCGTATCCCTCCCTCTCTTATTTCACGCCGATCGCGCCCGCGATGACCATCTTCTGGACCTCGCTGGTGCCCTCGTAGATCTCGGTGATCTTGGCGTCGCGCATCATGCGCTCCATGGGGTACTCGCGGGTATAGCCGTACCCGCCGAAAAGCTGGAGGCAGCGCCTTGTCACGTCGCTGGCGGTCTCGGCGGCGATGAGCTTTGCCATGGCTGTTTCGGCAGAGTAGGGCTCGTGATTCTGTTTCTTCATGGCGGCGGCGTAGACCAGCCACTTGGCGGCCTCTGTCCGGGCATGGAGCTCAGCCAGCTCGAACTGGGTGTTCTGGAACTGGGAGATGCGCTTGCCGAACTGGCTGCGCTCAGAGGTGTAGGAGATGGTCTCCTCAATGGCCCCCTCCGCGATACCCAGGGCCTGGGCGGCAATGCCGATACGGCCGCCGTCCAGGGTCTTCATGGCCAGGGCAAAGCCCTTGCCCTTCCTGCCCAGGAGCCGGTCGGCGGGGATAGTGCAGTCCTCCATGACGAGCTCACAGGTGGAGGAGCCGCGGATGCCCATCTTCTTCTCGTGCTTGCCCACGGAGAAACCGGGGTCGGTGCGCTCCACGATAAAGGCGGAGATCTCCTTGGTGGGGCGGCCCCGCTTGTCGGTGACGATTCCGGTGACGGCGATGATGATGAAGAGATTGGCGTAGCCCGCGTTGGTAATGAAGATCTTGGAGCCGTTGAGGACCCAGTGGTCCCCCTCCAGAACAGCCATGGTCTGTTGGCCCTGGGCGTCGGTACCCGCGCCGGGCTCGGTCAGGCCGAAGGCGCCGACCCACTCGCCGGAGCAGAGCTTGGGCAGGTATTTGGCTTTCTGCTCGTCGGTGCCGTTTTCAAAGATAGGGGCCGCGCATAGCGAGGTGTGGGCCGAGATGATAACTCCGGTGGTGCCGCAGACCTTGCTCATCTCCTCCACTGCCATGACGTAGCTGAGCACGTCGGCGCCCGCGCCGCCATACTCCTTGGGGAAGTAGATACCCAGCATTCCCAGCTTGGCCATCTTTCGGACGGTCTCCTCCGGGAAACGCTCCTCCTCGTCCACCTCTTTGGCCAGGGGCTTTACCTCGTTTTGCGCAAACTCACGGTACATCTTCTGGAGCATGAGCTGCTCCTTGGACAGTTTAAAATCCATGTCCTGCGTTCCTCCTCATGATATATTGAACCTGCATCGTCACGTTTTGCACGCCTCGCGGCCGGGTCGCCTTCCCTCCGTCTCCGGGCAGACCCGGCTCGGCAGCTCAACGCTGGTAATCGTAGAACCCCTTGCCGGTCTTGCGGCCCAGGTAGCCGGCGCGGACCATCTTGCGCAGGAGCAGGCTGGCGCGGTACTTGGGGTCGTGGGTCTCGGCGAAGAGGGTGTCCATGATAGCGAGACACACGTCCAGGCCGATGAGGTCGCCCAACTCCAGGGGACCCATGGGATGGTTCGCGCCCAGCTTCATAGCCTTGTCCACGCCCTCCACGCTAGCGACGCCGGTGTACACCAGGTCGATGCCCTCGTTGATCATGGGGACCAGCACCTTATTGACCACGAAACCGGGGGCCTCGGACACCTCGACGGGCTCCTTACCGATCTGGACGGAGAGGTCGTGAATGGTCTGATAGGTCTCGTCAGAGGTTTTAGCGCCCCGGATGACCTCCACCAGTTTCATGACGGTGGCGGGGTTGAAGAAGTGCATACCCACAAAACGGTCCTCCCGCTTGGTGGCGGAGGCGATGGCGGTGATGGAGATGGAGGAGGTATTGGAGGCCAGGATGGTCTCGGGCTTACAGATGGTATCGAGCTCGGCGAAGATGACCTTCTTGACCTCCAGATTCTCCACGGCGGCCTCAACCACCAGGTCCGCGTCGGAAACCAGAGAGATATCGGTGGTGAAGGTGATTTTACCGGTGATGGCGGCCTTGCCCGCCTCGTCCAGCTTGCCCTTGGCGACCAGCTTGTCAAGTCCCTTGTTCAGCCGGGCCTCGGAGCCTTGGATCAGCGCGTCGGAGATATCGCGGACCACCACGTCCATGCCGTTGCGTGCGAAGACCTGCGCGATATCGAGCCCCATGGTGCCGCCGCCGATGACTACGATCTTTTTCATGTATAGTACCTCCATAAAAGTTTATTGTAATTCGATTTCGTGTTGGCAGGGTGAACGCCCCCGCCGCTTTCATGGGAAATTACCTATTCTGGAAGTGCTTTTCCGCCCTCTTTTCGAGGAACGCGCCCATGCCCGGCACGGGCATTTCCTGCGGGAAATGCGGGCATTACGGCCGTGCCCTCCAGGGGGAACCAGTTCCCCCTGGATACAAGCCGGGACTTATCCCGGCTTGATACCCCCTCCGCCCTACGGGGTGGACGTGGGACTTGGCCCCCGGTTACCGGCTTTTGAAGTGTTTCTCCGCTCTCTTTTCGAGGAACGCGCCCATGCCCTCGTTTTTGTCGGCAGTGCCGCAGGTGACGCCGAAGGCCTCGGCCTCGAATGCGGAGCCGGTGGCGATATCGGTCTGCATGCCCATGCGGATGCAGCGCTTGGATTCACACACGGCGATCTGGGCGTTCTGGCAGATGGCGCCAGCCATCTCAACGGCTTTATCCATCAGCTCCTCCGGAGGATAGACCGCGGAGACCAGGCCAATGTTCTGGGCCTCGGCCGCGCCGATGACCTTGCCGGTGAGGATGAGCTCCATCGCCTTGCTCACACCCACAATGCGGGGCAGCCGCTGAGTGCCGCCAAAGCCGGGGGTGATGCCCAGGCCCACCTCGGGCTGGCCGAACTTGGCCTTCTCACTGGCAAGGCGGATGTCGCAGCTCATGGCCAGCTCGCACCCGCCGCCCAGGGCGAACCCGTTGACGGCGGCAATGACGGGCTTGGAGAGATTCTCCAGCTTGAGAAACACGCCTCCGCCCCGCACGCCGAACCGCTTGCCGTCCACGGAGGAGAACTCCTTCATCTCGGCGATGTCGGCCCCTGCCACGAAGGCACGGCCCGCGCCGGTGAGGATGACCACATAGATACTCTCGTCAGCCTCGATCTGGTCCAGGGCCGCGTCCAAATCGGTGAGCACCTGACTGTTGAGCGCATTGAG
Source organism: Pseudoflavonifractor sp. (assembly GCA_035562355.1). Taxonomy (GTDB): domain Bacteria; phylum Bacillota; class Clostridia; order Oscillospirales; family Oscillospiraceae; genus Pseudoflavonifractor. Next base: position 215 of record DATMXU010000154.1, on the reverse strand, counting down.
CGCCTCGGGCCGGTCAATGGAGAGGATCCCAATGTTGCCCTGCTGCTCCAGTTTTACGAATCCCATGTTTTGCTGCCTCCTTATATTGCATGTTATTTTTTTAACATATAGCTGTCTGAAAAAACGCAACAGCGCATTTTAGCCGTCTCAAGGCGTGCGCAATTGCGTTCCGGGCAGGTCGGTTGTCGTTCCATGCCGACCCCTGTAGCTAGTAT
>DATMXU010000153.1:0-6595 GCA_035562355.1 Pseudoflavonifractor sp. | reverse complement strand
GCTCCGACCTGGGAGGGGGGCAGCGGATCACTATGGAGCGCATCGGGCTGCGAAGGGAGCTTGCCGACCAGGCGGATTTTCTCCTTTTTTATACCGGCTGGGACAGATACTGGGGGACGGAGCGCTATTTCGAAGGCTACCCCTGCATAGATGGGGAAGTGGCCGACTATGTGCTGGAGCGCCGCAAAAAAGGCGTCGGCCTCGACACCATTAGTCTGGACCCCACCGCGGACGGGAATCTCACCCTCCACAAAAAGCTTTTCCGGGAGGGAGAGATGGTGGCCATTGAGAACCTCAAGGACCTCGGCCTCCTGGGGGAAGGACTGTTTACCCTCTGCGCGCTCCCGCTGTACCATCAGGATGCCGACGGGGCGCCCGCGCGGGTGGTGGCGATTTTGGAGGAGTAATGGGCGCCCGCCGGAGGCGTACCCCCTGTACAGACGCGAAATCAGTCAAAAACGAGGGCCCCGGCCCTTGTTTTTACCCCCCAAAACTGATATAATTTATCATCTATCAGCATTTAACGGAGGAACCACCTTGGAGCGTAAAACCACCACCATCCCTCCGGACGACATCGCCCGGCAGAAGGAATACTGCGTGCAGGTGCGGGACATGAATTCCGCCCTGGCCGCCGCCCCCCTAGCCTTTGTGGACACCTACGGCTGCCAGCAGAACGAGGCCGACTCCGAGCGCATCCGGGGGTACCTGGCCGAGATGGGATACGGGTTCACTCAGGACGAGCACGCGGCTGCCGTGGTCGTCATCAACACCTGCGCCGTCCGGGAGCACGCCGAGCTGCGGGTGCTGGGCAATGTGGGCGCCCTCACCCACACCAAGCGGGAAAATCCCAACCAGATCATCTGCCTGTGCGGCTGCATGATGCAGGAGCCCCATATGGCCGCCAAGATCAAAAAATCCTTCCGGCACGTGGACCTGGTCTTCGGCCCCCACGCCCTCTGGCGGTTCCCCGAGTTCCTCTGGCGGATCCAGACGAGAAGGGGCCGCATCTTTGAGACGGCGGACGACCCCGGCAGCATAGCCGAGGGCATCCCCGTGGTGCGGCAGGGCGCCATCAAGGCCTGGGTCTCCATCATGTACGGGTGCAATAACTTCTGCTCCTACTGTATCGTCCCCCACGTCCGGGGACGGGAGCGCAGCCGCGCGCCGGAGGTCATTCTGGCCGAGGTGAGGGAGCTGGCCGAGGCCGGGTATAAGGACATTACCCTCCTGGGCCAGAACGTGAACTCCTATGGCAAGGACCTGGGGCTCGACCTGGATTTTGCCGACCTCCTGCGGGAGATTGACGCCATCGAGGGCAACTTTTTGGTCCGCTTTATGACCAGCCACCCCAAGGACGCCGGGGACAAGCTCTTCGACGTTATGCGCGACTGCGCCAAGGTGGCCCCCGCCCTTCACCTCCCCTTCCAGGCGGGGAACGACAGGGTGCTGAGGGCCATGAACCGGGGCTACACCCGGGAGAGCTATCTGGAGAAGATCCGGGCGCTCCGCGCCAGAGTGCCCGACATCGTGCTCACCTCCGACGTGATCGTGGGGTTCCCCGGCGAGACCACGGAGGAGTTTGAGGACACATTGAAGGTGCTTGAGGAGGTGCAGTTCGACGCCCTCTTCACCTTCATCTACTCCCCCAGGGAGGGTACCCCGGCGGCGTCGCTGCCCGACGTGCTCAGCAAGGAGGAGAAACAGGCCAACTTCCAGCGCCTGGTGGACCTCCAGAACGGCATCTCCCTCAGAAAGCACGAGGCCTACGTGGGCAGGACCGTCCGCTGTCTGGTGGACGGAGAGGGGGATGACCCGCGCAATAACCTCACCGGCCGCACCCCCGGGAACCGCCTGGTCCACTTCACCGGGGACAGGGCGCTCATCGGGACATACACGGACCTGAAAATCACCTCCTGCTCTACCTGGGCCCTGTTCGGGGAGCCGGTGCAGGAGAATTGCAAAGCCTAGAGAAAGAGAAGGAGTGAAGCTCCATGCCTGCGGACACAACCCCTATGATGCAGCAATATTTACGGATGAAGGAGCTCCACCCGGACTGTCTGCTCTTCTTCCGGCTGGGCGATTTCTATGAGATGTTCAACGAGGACGCCCGCCTCGCCTCCAAGGAGCTGGACCTGACCCTCACCAGCCGGGACCGGGGCAAGCCCGCCGAGGAGCGCACCCCCATGTGCGGCGTGCCCTATCACAGCGCCGACGCCTACATTGCCCGGCTCATCGCCAAGGGGTACAAGGTGGCCATCTGCGAGCAGATGGAGGACCCCGCCCTCGCCAAGGGGCTGGTGGATCGGGACGTGATCCGGGTCATCTCCCCCGGCGCGGTCATCGACGCGTCCATGCTGGAGGAGGGGCGCAACAACTACCTCTGCGCCGTGTACGAGGACTCCGACGGCGCGGGCCTCTCCTTCTGTGACCTCTCCACCGGCGAGTTTACAGCCACCGCCTTCACGGGGGCGGACCGGATGGACCACCTGCTCAACGATCTGGGCGCTTATCGCCCCCGGGAGGCGCTCCTCTCCGACGGGGCTTTTTCTAACGCCGAGCTCATCGCCTTTCTCAAAAACCGGCTGGAGTGCCGCTGTGAAAACGGCGGCGAGGGCCGTTTCCGCAGCGAGGTGGCGGCCGATACGCTGAAAAGGAATCTCCCCCAGCTCCCGGCCGGGGAGGGGGCCGAGCATACCCTGGCCCTCCGGGCCGCGGGCGGCCTCCTCTCCTACTTATATGAGACCCAGAAGACCGATCTCTCCCACATCGCCGCCCTCGCGCTCACCGCCGGGACGGCGCGGCCCTATATGGAGTTGGACCTCGCCGCCCGGCGCAACCTGGAGCTGACCGAGACCCTGCGCTCCAAGGAGAAACGGGGCAGCCTCCTCTGGGTACTGGACAAGACCAAGACCGCCATGGGCCACCGGCTCATTCGCCAGTGGATCGAGCAACCCCTTCTCTCTCCTGCCGCGATCTCCCGCCGCCTGGACGCGGTGGGGAACCTGGTGGATGCCCCTATCGCCCGGGAGGAGCTGTCCCTCGCCCTGCGGGAGATCGGCGACCTGGAGCGTATCATCGGGCGCATTGTCTACGGCAGCGCGGGCGGGCGGGATCTGGTAGCCCTGGCCGCGGGACTCTCTAAGCTCCCCGCCCTGCGGGAGCTGCTCTCGCCCCTCCCCTCGCCCCTCCTTGCCACTCTGGCCGGGCAGCTCGACGACTTGGCGGAGCTGCGCGGCCTCATCGGTGTGGCCATCGAGGACGAGCCCCCCTTCTCGGTCCGGGAGGGCGGCTTTATCAAGGCGGGGTACAACGAGGACGTGGATTACCTCCGCGGCCTCATGACCAATGGCAAGGGCATGGTGGCCTCCATCGAGGCCCAGGAGAAGGAGCGCACCGGCATCAAGAGCCTGAAGGTGGGGTTCAACAAGGTCTTCGGCTACTATATCGAGATCTCCAAGTCCAACTACGACCTGGTGCCCGACGACTATATCCGCAAGCAGACCTTGGTGAACTGTGAGCGTTTCATCACCCAGGAGCTCAAGGATATGGAGCACACCATCCTCTCGGCCCAGGACAAGATCGTGGTCCTGGAGTACGAGCTCTTCTGCGCCGTGCGGGAGAAGGCCGCCGGGCGGGTGCGGGAGATACAGTCCTCCGCCCAGGCGGTGGCCGCGCTGGATGTGCTGGTGAGCTTTGCCGCAGTGGCGGCGCAAAACAACTACTGTATGCCCGCCGTGGACCTCTCCGACAAGCTGGAGATCGCCGAGGGCCGCCACCCCGTGGTGGAGAAGATGCTCAAAAACAGCCTCTTCGTCCCCAACGACACGTATATGGACAGCGGTGAGAACCTGGTGGCTATCATCACCGGTCCCAACATGGCGGGAAAGTCCACCTATATGCGCCAGGTGGCCCTCATTGCCCTCATGGCCCAGATGGGCTCCTTCGTCCCCGCCAGGTCGGCCCACATCGGCATGGTGGACCGGGTATTTACGAGGATCGGCGCCAGCGACGACCTCTCCGCCGGGCAGTCCACCTTTATGGTGGAGATGACCGAGGTGGCCGAGCTCTTAAAGAACGCCACCAATAAGAGCCTGCTCATCCTGGATGAGATCGGCCGCGGCACCTCCACCTATGACGGCATGAGCATTGCCCGTGCCGTTTTGGAGTACTGCGCCGACCGAAAGCGCCTGGGGGCCCGCACCCTCTTCGCAACCCACTACCACGAGCTCACCGCGCTGGAGGGGGCGCTCCGTGGTGTAAAGAACTACAACATCGCCGCCAAGAAGAAGAAGGACGACATTATTTTCCTGCGGAAGATCGTCCGGGGCGGGGCCGACCAGAGCTACGGCATCGAAGTAGCCAAGCTGGCCGGCGTGCCCGACCGGGTCATCGCACGCGCTCGGGACATCCTTGAGGAGCTGGAGCGGGATGGCTTTCCCGCACCCCAGGTCTCGTCCGCTCCCGCCGCCGACCAGATGTCCTTTCTGGACGTGGGCGCGGGGGAGATCGCCGACCGGCTGCGGCTGGTGGACATGAACACCCTCACCCCCATCGAGGCCATGAACCTGCTCTTTGAGCTCAAGCAGAAATTATAATACCCTGCTCCGCATGGCAGGGGATCGCCTTCATTACGACTTCGGGCAAACCCGGCGCTCCGGTCCAGGCTCCCCCGCTCGGCGGTTTCACCGTTTCTATCGAAAGGAGGACCCACCCATGCCCCGCAAAAAATTCCGGCCCCAGATGACCGAGTCCGAGCGGAAACGGGGCTGGGCCTTCTTCGCACTCTATCTCCTGGTGTTCCCCTATCTCAACGGTTGGGTCCAGCGCCTGTGGATGACCGAGGGGGAAGTGCCTATCGCCGAGACCAACCTGGTGTACTACACCCTTCTCTTCACTCTGGCGCTTCTGGTCTTCTGGACCTTCCTGCGCCACGCCTTCGACCTGCTGATCGACTGGCTGCCGGAAAATCTCTTCGCCTTCTTCACCGGCTTTGTCGGCTGGGCGGCGCTCCTCTTCCTCGTGAGGCTGCTCCCTCTCCCGGTGGAGAGTCCCCAGGCTCTCCAGTGGCAGCAGGAATATCTGCTCTCCGGCAGGGTCACCACCATGCTGGTGGTGGTGCTCATCCCCCTGATTGAGGAGATCCTGTTCAGGGGCCTGGTCTTCGGCTCCCTCCGGCAGTACAGCCGCCCCCTGGCCTACGCCGTGTCGGCCCTCGTCTTCGCCCTGGCCTCCGTATGGAGGTACGCGCTGGACCTTGGGGACCCCCGCTACCTTCTGACTGCGCTGGAGGTTCTCCCCGCCGGGCTGGCCCTGGCCTGGTGCTATGATAACGGCGGCTCCATCTGGGGCGCCATCGCCCTCCGCATGGCCATCAATGCCGTCACGCTCTTTTTGGCACTACATTGATTTTTTCATGGAAAGCTGGTGAACCTATGCCCCATATTCAACAATTAGAGTCCCACATTGCCGATTTAATCGCCGCCGGCGAGGTGGTGGAACGGCCTGCCAGCGTGGTCAAGGAGCTGGTGGAGAACGCCATTGATGCGGGGGCGCAGGCCCTCACCGTCGAGATCCAAAACGGCGGCATGGCACTCATCCGCGTTACCGACGACGGCTGCGGCATCTCCCCCGACGAGGCCGAGACCGCCTTCCTCCGCCACGCCACCAGCAAGATACGCACCGAGTACGACCTGGAGGCCATCGGCACCCTGGGGTTCCGGGGGGAGGCGCTGGCCGCCATCGCCGCCGTCTCCCGGGTGGAGGTGCTCACCCGCACGGAGGACGCCCCCCTGGGCGTCTCCCTCACACTGGAGGGGGGCGTCGTGACCGGGCGGGAGGAGGCGGGCTGTCCCAAGGGCACCACCATGCTGGTGCGGGACCTTTTCTACAACACCCCCGCCCGCCTCAAGTTTATGAAACGGGACGCCGCCGAGGGTGCCGCCGTCTTCGCCGCCGTGCAACGCATCGCCCTCTCGCACCCGGAGGTGAGCGTCAAATTCCTCCGGGACGGTAAGCAGGAGCTGCTTACCCCCGGCGACGGGCAGCTCAAGAGCGCGGTGTACAGCGTCCTGGGCCGGGATCTGGCCCTGGGCTTTGTCCCCGTCTCCGGCTCGGGGGAGGAGATGACGGTCTCCGGTTTCTGTTCCCTCCCCGCCTGCTGCCGGGGCACGCGGGGGTACCAGCACTTCTTCGTCAACGGCCGCTATGTGAAGAGCCGCACCATGATGGCCGCCCTGGAGGAGGCCTATGCAAATCAGAAGATGGTGGGCAAATTCCCCGGCTGCGTCCTCCACCTGGCCACAAAGCTCAACCAGGTGGACGTAAACGTCCACCCAACCAAGACCGAGGTGAAATTCGCCAGCGATAAAAAGGTCTTCGACGCGGTATACTACGCGGTGAAGTCCACCCTGGAGGGGGACAAAACCCGCCCCCAGGCGGTGGTAACGCCCGCGCCGTCGGATACGGTGACGCCCAACCAGCTTAAAATGCCCCAGGCGGTGGAGGCCTTCTCCGAGCTCCCCTCCTCCGCCCGGTCTCTTCACGACTTCACCGCGCCCAGATCGGCTGAACGGGCGGTGGGGGGAACCCCCCGCCC
>DATMXU010000152.1:0-10450 GCA_035562355.1 Pseudoflavonifractor sp. | reverse complement strand
CTATACCAAAATCTCCCGCACCTCATCTGAGGCGCGGGAGATTTTGCGGGATACTACTTAAATCAGTTTGAATGGGCAGAGCGGTAACCGCGCGGCCCCCATGGGTGTATTTCTTCCGTACCGTGGGCCCGGTCAGCCGATCTGGAGCCGATCGAGCTCCCGGTCCAGCAGGGACATCTCGCTCTCTGTAAGGCTCCAGTCAAAGGCCGCGCAGTTCTCGTACGCGTGGGCCTCGCTGCGCACGCCCACCAGAGCGGTGCCCACAAAGCTCTTCTGCGTGCTCCAGTTCATGGCCACTTGGGACACCGGCCTTCCGTGGGCCTCGGCCACCTGGTCCATCACCTTCAGAAACTCCTGGATCTTGGAGAATTTGGGCTCGCGGAAATAGTCATAAAAGGTGAGACGGGTGTCCCCGGCGGGGAAGTCTGGCTGGGTACGGAACTTGCCGGAGAGGACCCCCGCCCCCATCGAGCCGTAGGTCATCGCGTCAATTCCCTCGGCGGCGCCCCACTTCATTAACTGCGCATAGGTCTGGTCCACCATGGAGAAGGGGGGCTGCTGCACGTCGATCCTGCCGTACCGCCGGCACTCCTCAATCTGCTCCACGGAAAAGTTGGACACGCCCACAAAGCGTATTTTCCCCTGCCCGCGCAGCAGCTCCAGCGCCGCCATGGTCTCAGCAAAGGGCGTGTGGGTATCGGGCCAGTGAATAAAGTAGAAGTCGATATGGTCGGTCTTCAGATTATAGAGGGAGCTCTCTACCTCGCGGATGATGTTCTTGAACGAGGAGTCCCGATCGTAGCCCGCGGCGCTGGTGATCAGGCCGCACTTGGTGGAAAGGAGCACCTTGTCCCGAAGGCCCTGCAGGGCCTCCCCCACCACTTTTTCCGAGTAGCCGTTGCCGTAGCAGGGCGCAGTGTCCACCAGGTTGACGCCGCAGTTCACCATGGCGCGGATGGCCTGTATGGACGCCTCCCGGTCCACAGGGCCGTAGTTGTCGCCGCCGATGGCCCAGGTGCCCACCGCCAGCTCGGACACGTCGACGCCGGCGCTCTTGAAATGCTTATATCTCATATGTTCCTCCTATTCAAAGCCGTCACTCCATAAGCAGCTCATAGAGCAGCCGCAGCTCACTCCGGGTGAGCTCGATCCGATACTTGGCGATGATGTCCCCAAAAATCCGGCCCGACACCTCGAAAAATTCCCCCAGCGTCTCGTCGGTCTCGCCGTCCTGGGCGGACTCGCCGTAGAGTTTCTCCCCCACCAGCAGCCGCTCGATCATGACCGAGATATGCAAAAACAGGTTCAGCCGCCGGAAACTCTCCAGCTTGAGGCGGTAGTGCCGCTCGTAGGCCCGCAGCACATCATCCACCTCGGCGATGATGACGCTGGGGTTGAGAAAGCTCAGCCGGGCGCTTACCCCCTCGATGGAGAAGAATTTGAAGAGCTCCTCCTTGAGCCGCTCAAATCCCTTCTGGTCCACGGCGGCCGACAGGGCGCGCCATAGTTTCTGCTCCCCCTCGGGGGTCCACAGGTCCGGCAGGTACAGGATGGGCAGACCGCCGCCGCCGAGGACCTCCGAGGTGGTGAGGATCACCTGGGTATTCCTGAACTGGGCGTGGTCGCCCCGGTCGATATTCCATTTGAGGGCCCGGTAATCCATCGTGACGATCTCCAGCACGTCGGTATCCACGTACTCCCCGACGATCTCCTTCAGTTTCTCCGCGATGCCCAGACCGGAGATGCAGGAGATGACGATGTTCTTATCCAGCGCGAGCCCTTCGTAATACTGGGACTGTACGGTATAGCCCGTCTTGGCGTACTCAGCGATCTTTTTAAAGGGCTGATGGCCGACGATCTTGATGCCGATGTCCAGCGCAATGGCGGTGGTCATATTGTTGATGATGAGCAGATCGCCCTTAAGGCGGTTCTTGATGGAGCCGTACATCCGGCTCAGGGAGCCCATGTCCACCAGAAGGATCATGCCCTGGCGGGTATCACACTTGTCGATGTATCCGTTCACCCGCTCGATGACGGTGTCCACCGAGGTCTCAATCGGCATATCGATGCCCTCAAAAATAAAGGACCGGCACATGCGGTTGGCGACGCTGGCCACGCTGGTGGCGGTGGAGTCGCCGTGCGCGACGATCAGAGCGTGGAACGGACAGCTCTCGTCCACATGGGGAGAGAGCAGAAAATAGAGCGCGGCGCTGAAGAGGTCCTCTCTCCGGCAGTCGCCGGGGAGCTCCCTGTCCAAAGCCTCCAGCAGGCGGTCAACCACATAGGCGGTGCGGGGGCATTTGCGGCGCAGGTGGGCCACAAATGCCACGGCGGAGGGAACCTTTCCCAGGTCCCGGTCCCGGCTCTTGAGATACCAACAGCTCAGCCGGGCAATCAGGTCCTTGCCCAAAATGCCATACCGGTCGCATACGGCGGTGCAGAGGCGCTCAAAGAGCTGGAGGAAAACCCGGCTCACCCCCGGTGCCTCCCCTGCATAGAGGCCGGTACGCTCAAAAAAGCCGTCGGTCACCCGGAACGCCCTGCGCAGCGCCTCCAGGTCCCAGTCCCGCTCCTCTGTCACGCCGCCCCAGAACTCCTCCAGGCCGCTGTGCTCCCAGGCAGGGTCGTGGGATACGCCGGAGCTTTCCTCCGTTTCGTCCCGCCGCACAGTCAGCGGCTGGTGGAACAGCCGCGCCCCGCCGCCGGGCTGGCACAGGTCGTCCACAGGCAGGCTCCGCGCCTCCAGGCGCAGGGGCTCGCCCGGCGCCTGGCGGTGGAGGCTGCCAGCACAGGTCAGCTTGATCAGGTTGATGAGGGCGCCGATATTTCCGTCCTGGCAGAACCCCAGCAGGTAGTCGAGCACCCCGCTCTCCAGCACCACGTCCCGCCCAAGCTGAAGAGCCTCCCTGCGGCAGATCCCGTAAATCAGGCGCAGGCGCTCACTCACGGGGCGCGCGGCATAGGGCGGGATGTCTGCCCTCACAGGGATACGGCGGCGGAAGGTCTTCAGAAGGACCCGGTCCACGTCCTCGGTGGTGGCGCAGACCAGGCGCACCTTGACGTGGGTCCACTCCTTGTTCTCCCCCAGCGGGCGGTAGCAGCCCTGGTCCAGCAGGATGAACAGTTTCTCCTGGTTTTCGGCGGAGAGGCGGTGTACCTCGTCCAGAAAGAGGAACCCATTGTCCGCCGTCCGCAAAATTCCCTCCCGGTCCGCGTCCGCGCCGGTGAAGGCGCCCTTTTTATAGCCGAAGAGGGTGGCGCTCAGGAGCTGGGGGTTATTGGCGTAATCCGCACAGTTGAAGGTAACGAACGGCGCGTCGGGCGCTGCCGCGCCGGAGGAGACGGCGTACCGGTGGATGAGCCCGGCCAGAGCGCTCTTCCCCACGCCGCTGGGCCCGCACAGAAGGATGGGCAGACCGTCGGGCGGGTAGCACACCGCCGCGCGGCAGCGGTCCACCGCCTCCCGGCAGCTCCCATCCCAGCCCACAAAAGCGGAGAAGGGGTCGTCCTGCGCCAGCCCGCCTGCACACCTGCCCTCCCCCTCTTCCGCGGCAGCAATGGGCTGCCAATAGGCGGGCTTTGTGCCCAGGCGTATGACCTGCCCCTGCTCCAGCAGCCGGGTGAGGTAGTGGCTGACCACATTGCGGGAGAGCTCCAGCCGGTTTGCAAGGACGGTGGCAGTGACGGCCCCTTCCTGGTCACGGCAGAGCGTGAGCAGCGCCCGATACACCCGCTCCTCCGAGGAATACTTCATGAACGGCTGCCCCCTGTCAGTATATGTTCGCCCCGGAAACAGCCGGGCACACGCCGCTCAGAGCCCGGTCGGGGCGGCCATTCTCAGCCGCCCCGACCAGGCGATGCAGCAGCCGCGCCCGAGCATATCGAAGCGTAGCCTATTTCAGCAGACCTATTGTAGCACATGCCGGACATCTCTTCCACGGGAACACCGGCAGAAAATCAGACCACACCGATCAGGCCCAGCACCACGGCAATGACCAGCACGCCCAACAGAATATAGTTGACGTTGACGTTCTTCTTGAGCAGCCAGAGGCACATAAGGGTGAGGCACAGCGGGACCAGCCCCACAAAGATGCTGTCCAGATAGGATTGGATCATGACGGGGTCGCCGCCCTGGACAGGGATGGATAGGATGGTGGAGAACCTCACGTTGGCGGCCGTCATGGCACCCACCATCATAAGTCCCACCGTGCTTGCCGCCTTGGTGATGATCTTCATCAGGCCGCTGGAGTAGATCCTTTCTATGAACGAGGAGCCGAGGGTGAATCCCAGGTAAGTCATGTAATAGCGGCAGAGGATGGAGGGGATGTTATAGATGAGCAAAAACAGGATGGGGCCGAGGACGGAGCCGTTCATAGCCAGATTGATGCCCACGCCAGCGGCGATCACACGCAAAACGCCCCAGAAGATGGCGTCGCCGATGCCGGACATGGGGCCCATGAGGGAGACCTTCAAGGCGGCGATGGAGCTGGTGTCGAAATCCTCTTTCTCGCTGTTCTCCTTCTCCATGGCGGCGGTGAGCCCCATGGCGAAGGTGCCCACGTTCTGTGTGATGTTGTACCAGGTGGTGTGCCTGGTCATGGCGTCGGCAAATTTCTCCTTACTGTTCTTGTAGTACCGCTTCAGCGCGGGCAGGACGGAGTACATAAAACCGTCGGCCCCGGCCTTGGTCGCGCCGGCGCAGCCGGCGAACACGGTGAAGGAGCGTAGGAAGATCGCGTTGAGCATCTTTTTATCTTCCCTGGGCAGATTTGTCATTTTGCTCATGAAAAGAAGTCCTCCTCTTCCGAATTTGCGGCGACGCCGACGGCGCTCTCTGTGCCGCGCCGCTTGCTCAGGTCAAAGAGCTCCTTGTCGCGCAGGGCAGACACGACGGCGACGATCACGCCGATAGCGGCCACGGCAATCATAGGAAGGCCCAGGTAGGACACGCATACGAAACCGGCAAAGAAGAACGCGGCCAGCTCCTTGCTCCACAGCATCTTCATGAGGAGCGCCATGCCGACGGCGGGGAGAAGGCTTCCGCAGGCGTTGAGGCCTGCCATGACGTTGGCGGGGATCATATGCACAAGCTGGCTCACGGGCTCGGCGCCCAGGAGGACCGCGGCAAACGCGATGGCCGCGTAAATGACGTATTTGAGGACCCACATGCCATAGTGCAGCATGGCAAGGCCCTTTTCGCTGCCGGCCGCGGCAGCTCTGTCCAGTGCGGGAGCGAAGGCGTTGAGTACCACATTGCCGACAAAGATGCTGATAAACGCGCAGACAACGCCGACGGGGACGGCCAGGGCGATGGACGCGCTCTGTTCCATATTGACCACGGTGGTGAACACCACGGCAAGCACCGTGGCGGTGACAGGCTCGGCCGAAATCGCGCCGCCAATGTTGACGGCGCCCATGAAGATGGCCTCAAGGGACGCGCCGATGATCACGCCGGTGGGGATGTCGCCCATCAGAATACCGGCGATCAGGCCCACGACGATGGGTCGCTCGCACATGCACTGGCCCAGCAGCCAGTTGCCGCCGTAGCAGATAAACACGGCAAGCCCTGCCAATAAAGCTTCTTTGAGTAGCATCGAATCTTCCTTTCTCTCCTAAACGCGTATTCTTCCACCTATCTCCTCAGGGTCTTGCGCTCTTGGAGCCTTTCAGCAGCTCCTTAATGGGGGTCTTCCCATGCTGGGGAATGAGCTGGTGGTAAACGGGGATGCCCTGCCCGCAGAGCTCTCTGGCGGCGGCCAGCTCGCCGGGGTTGAGCATAATGGTGTCGTTCAGGGCTACCTTGGTGGCGGGGTCGGAGTTGTCGAACCGCCCCACGTTCGCGATGTTCACCGACTGGATGTTGCCGGGGCAGGCCCTTACCAGCTCCAGCACATCCCTGACGCAGTTGGTGAGGGCGAAAATGCGCATCTCCTTTCCCCGTGGATCGTTGATGGTGCTCTTCGCGTCCTCCACCGTTTTGACCAGCAGTTTCTGGCCGGTGGGGGTCGCCATCTGGAGCGTCATACGCAGCATATCGTTCTTCACCGCGTTATCATTGGCGACAATAATACCGGTGGTACCCAGCTCCTTGGTCCAGACGAGGGCGACCTGCCCGTGGATCAGGCGGTCGTCCACACGCACGGAAATTACCATAGTTTTACCTCCCTTCTCCCACGGCTGCGAGGGCCGAAGAGCAGCCCGCGCCGCGCCGCTTTATCCAAAGAACGCGGCCTCGGCCTCGCTCCCGGTGACGAGCCCTTGCGGGGGTTTCTGCTTTACGGGCAGGCGCAGCATCTGCTTGGCGCTGCTCTCCACGATTTCATCCACGATCTCCGGAGTGAGAGACCCGTCGCTGAGAACGACCCCCAGAACCGTGGTCAGGTTAAAGCCCGTGACCAAATAGATCCCCCGCTCCTCCGGCCGCATCGTGACAACCTTCTGGTTGACGCTGCCCCCCTGCAGGTCGGTGAAAATGACCGCCTCGTCCTCCTTTCCCACCGCGTCCATAAACGCCTGAATGTCAGGGGTGTAGTCCCGCTGGTCCACGTAGGCGTTGATGCAGGTAATACAGTCCTCCTTGCCCGTAAGGATCTTGATGGAGCTTTTGATCCCGTCCGCCAGATATCCGTGGGTCGCAACCAATATTTTTCTCACTGTCTGTCCCTCCAGAGTATCTTTGTCACAGCGTAAATTGATTCGGATTCAGTAGCCGTATCTTCCCCACTACGAAATCGGTCATGGCCTCCCTGATCTCCATCATGAGGCCCACGCCGTCTCCGTCGAGCCTGCCGGACTTGACGCCGGCCTCTATCGCCCGGTACATCGCGCGGAAATACTCGGTGGCAATGTTGAACTTGCTCATGCCCAGGTTCACGGCCTCCCGGAGCTGTTCCTCCGGAATGTCGGAGCAGCCGTGGAGCACCAGGGGGACGCCGACCTTGGCGCGGATAGCCCTGATGCGCTCCATATCCAGGTTCGGCACCTTCACATAGGGGCCGTGGGCGTTGCCCACCGCGATGGCGAGGGAACCGCAGCCGGTGCGCTCCACAAAATCCACGGCCTGGTCCACCTTCGTATAATGGTCGGCGTTGACGATGTCGTCCTCGCTGGCTCCGCTGCCCACATGGCCCAGCTCCGCCTCCACATCCACGCCGAAGACGCCCGCGGTGCGGACCACGGAGGAGGTGAGCGCCACGTTCTCCTCATAGGGCAGGGCGGAGCCGTCCACCATAACGGAGGGGAACCCGTCCCGGATGCCGCGCACGGCGATCTCAAATGTAGCGGAGTGGTCCAGATGGACCGCCACGGGGACCGAGGCCCGGCGGGCCATATCGCACGCGGCAAAGGCCAGGTACTTGAGGTCCGTATAGGTCTCAAAACCGGGGTAGAACTGGACAATGACGGGAACCCTCTCCCGCTCGGCGGCCTCGATGACATACTTGACCGTCTCGATGTTCAGGGTATTCACGGCGGCCACGCCGTACCTGTGCTCGGTGGCGTGCCTGAGCACGTCCTTGACTTGAACCTGGGGCATATACCTGTTCTCCTTTCCTCTTTTGGGGCATCTATCAAATACGCTTACACGCGCGGGGTCAACGGCTGGAAACGGTGGGGGCACGGCGGCGCCGGTAGAGGCGGTAGGCCAGCGTCACCGCGGCGGAGCCCGCCAGGGTAAATGCCGCGACGGCCATATAGGCGCTGCGCATCCCCAGCCATCCGGCGACGAAACCGCCGCCTATGTTGGCGAGGACTGCCGCCAGGCCGGTTTGCACCGCCGCCAGCAGGCTCTGCCCCTGGGACTGCTTACCCGGCAGGACATGGCGGCTGATGTAGGTGGCGCAGCAGAAATAGACCGTCATGTACGTGACACTCTGCATCAGCTGGCCCAGGAACATGGTGGGGATCGTCCCAATTCCCAGCAGGAAGATGCGCAGCGCCATCGCCGCGCTGGAGAAGATCAGGATGGGGATTTCACCAAACCGCCGGGTCAAGCGGGCGGCGAAGAGGAGGATGGGGACCTCACTCAAAGCAGATATCCCGCTCAAGATTCCCACCAGACTCCGGCTGTAGCCCAGCTCCACCACGTAGCCCCCCAGGAACGCCCCGGAAAAACTCAGGCCGAACTGGCAGACGAAGGCAAAGGCCAGCACGAAGAACGCCTCCCGGCTCTCAAATACCCGTCCGCGCGCCCGCTCCCCTTCTTGCATGGCCGGCTCTCGTGCCGCCTGTGGCTCTTCGGGAAAGCGGCTTTCAAAAAACAACAGAAGCAGTACCGCAGTACAGACCAGCAGAAATTCCCATTCCGGATACCGCTCCAGGCAGAAACCCGCGGCCAGGACCACAAGGGCGAACCCCAGGGTGCCCCCCATACGGATTTTGGCAAAGTCCAGATGGAATCTGGCCGCGCCCTCGATCACAACGGCGTCACACAGAGGCAGAATGGCGGAAAAGAATAGGGCGAACGCCGCCGTTGCCCCCAACAGCGCGGGAAAGCCGGTGCCGCTGTAGTAGAGGAGCGAGGCGGCCGCCGCGCCCGCCGTGACGAGCATCAGGAAGAGCTTACGCCGGCCGCTCCTGTCGCTGAGATAGGCCCAGACGGGCTGGACAAGGATGGACATGACCGGCTGAACCGCCAGCAGGATACCGATTTCAGAAGCGCTCAGTCCCTTGGAGGTAAAATACGCGCTCAAAAAAGGGCTGTATACGCCCGCCGCCACCCAGTAGGCCACATTGATCAGCAGCAATCGCAGTCCGGCACCCTGCCCGGACCTCTGGTTTTGCCCCATGAAGCGCATCTCCGCCCTTCCGTCTCTCTTCTGTCGTTCCCACCCATTTATAGAGCAAAGCGCGTGCCAACTTTTTTGGACAAATCACACGCCTGCGCCGCAGTGCTTTTCAGCTCCCTCCCGGGCATTCGTCCAACCGGATGGACACATTGGCACAAGCTCCCCGCGCCTAAAACGACGCAAGACGGAAAACTCCCCAACGAAGGGGTTGTAAATCTCCCCGGAATTCCTTATAATATATGATAATTTGGGCAAACGCCAAAAGAGAGAGGGAATTCCATTGAAACCGACCAAAATCGCGCGTCTTTTTGCCGACCAGGAACACTTCGGCGGCCAGGCGGTCCAGGTGGACGGCTGGGTGCGCACCATCCGGGATATGAAGACCTTTGGGTTCATTGAGCTCAACGACGGCTCCTGCTTTAAAAACCTACAGGTGGTCATGGACGCCAATGTTCTGGCAAATTATAAGGAGATCGCCGCGCAGAACGTGGGCGCGGCTCTGTCGATCATTGGCTCCGTGGTGCTGACCCCCGAGGCCAAGCAGCCCCTGGAGCTCAGGGCTGAGGCCATCACCGTGGAGGGTCCCTCCACCCCCGACTATCCCCTGCAGAAAAAGCGCCACAGCGTGGAGTTCCTGCGTACCACCGCCCACCTGCGGCCCCGCACCAACTTGTTCTCCGCCGCCTTCCGGGTGCGCAGCGTGGCGGCTCACGCCATCCACACCTTTTTCCAGGACCGGGGTTTCGTCTACATCCACACCCCCATCATCACCGCCAGCGACGCCGAGGGCGCGGGCGAGATGTTCAAGGTCACCACGCTGGATCTCCGCAGCATCCCCAAGAACGCCGACGGCTCGGTGGACTTCAGCCAGGACTTTTTCGGCAAGAGCGCCAACCTCACGGTGTCGGGCCAGCTCAACGCTGAAAACTTCGCCATGGCCTTCGGTGACGTGTACACCTTCGGCCCCACCTTCCGGGCTGAGAAGAGCAACACCACCCGGCACGCCGCCGAGTTCTGGATGATCGAGCCGGAGATGGCCTTCTGTGACCTAAACGGCGATATGGACGTGGCCGAGGCCATGATCAAGTTCATCATCCACACGGTTTTGGAGAAGTGTCCCGACGAGATGGCCTTCTTCAACTCCTTTGTGGACAAGGGCCTGCTGGAGCGGCTCAACCATGTGGCAAGCTCCGACTTCGGCCGGGTGAGCTATACCGAGGCGGTGGAAATTCTCAAAAAGAACAACGACGCCTTTGAGTACAGGGTGGACTGGGGCTGCGACCTCCAGACCGAACACGAGCGGTACCTGACCGAGCAGGTCTTTAAAAAGCCGGTCTTTGTCACCGATTATCCCAAGGACATCAAGGCCTTCTATATGCGCTTAAACGACGACGGGAACACCGTCGCCGCCGCCGACTGCCTGGTGCCCGGCATCGGGGAGATCATCGGCGGGAGTCAGCGCGAGGAGCGGCTAGACCTCCTGGAGGCGCGCATCAGGGAGCTGGGCATGCGCCCGGAGGACTATTGGTGGTACCTCGACTTGCGGCGCTACGGCGGCTGCAAGCACGCGGGTTTCGGCCTGGGCTTTGAGCGCATGGTGATGTACCTCACCGGCATCGGCAACATCAGGGATGTGCTGCCGCACCCGCGCACCGTCGGAAATG
>DATMXU010000151.1:0-3087 GCA_035562355.1 Pseudoflavonifractor sp. | reverse complement strand
GTAATACATTAACACGTTAGCATGATAAAGTCAAGGAGTTTTTTAAAGGATTTTTTTATCCGCCCAATTTTGTCAAGCCCGCAAAACGCGCCCCGCAGGGCCATGCCCCGCGCGGCGATTTCGCAGGCCGAATCATAGAGTTTATCTTGCAAGTAAAATTGAGGCGTGCTATAATGGCCCAGGAAAAGAAGTTCTTCCACGGCAAATGCCGAAACCGCTTTCAAGCTGATGACTTCTGCGCAGAGCAGAAGTGTCAGCTTTTTTTGTTTTGGGAGAAGATAAGGATGTACATTTTACATGAGATTGGCCCGGAGCGGGTTTCAGCCTCCCGCTCTGACGCCGGGGAGGCACTATGCTGAAAAAGAGAATACTCGCCTATCGAAATATGCTTTTACTTGGACTTATCGCGGTCCCTATCGGCGCTGTCGTGGGTGTGCTCGACGCGGTGTTTGGCCGCATTCTGCTGCAGCTGACCAATTTTAGAATGACCCACGCGTTTTGGGTGATTCCGTTCCTTGGCCTGGCAGGAGTGGGAATCGTCTGGTGTTACCAGAAAGTCGGCGGAAAGAGCTCCAGGGGTATGACCCTGATCTTTGAGGCGGGGCACGGCATAGCCGACGATGTCCCCCTTCGCCTGATCCCCATGGCGATCGTCGGAACTTGGCTGACCCATCTGTTTGGCGGCAGCGCGGGCCGTGAGGGCGTCGCCATTCAGATCGGCGGCACGCTTGCGCACGGGATTGGGAAACGTCTCCCCATCCAAAACGCAGGAAAGCTGCTGTTGATTACCGGTATGGCCGCAGGCTTTTCGGGGCTGTTCCGCACCCCGATTGCGGCTACTTTTTTCGCCATTGAGGTGTTGACCGCCGGCGTGCTGGAGTACAGGGCAATTTTCCCGGCCATGGCCGCCGCCTTCGCCGCCAGCTTTACCTCCGGGCAGCTGGGCCTCGAGAAGTTTACCTTTGCTCTGACGGACCGGGTCACCTTTTCATGGCTCCTGGCGGCGCGGCTCCTGCTGCTGGGACTCGTCTTCGGCGTGATTGGCGGCCTGTTTGCCCTATCCTTGCATAAGATCAAGGCACTCCTTGAAAAGGCGCTGCAAAATCCGATTCTCCGCATCCTTCTCCTGGGAATCGGGGTGAGCGTCCTCTCCCTGCTGTGCTGGGGTGGCCGCTATTCCGGCCTCGGAACAAATCTGATCTCCATGAGCTTTGAAACGGGCGTGTTCCCCTGGGACTTTGCGCTGAAATTCCTCTTTACGGTCATAACGTTATCCGCCGGGTTTCAGGGCGGCGAGGTAACGCCCCTCTTCGCGATCGGCGCGGCCCTCGGCGCGGTGCTTGGACCGCTGCTCGGTCTGCCGGCGGCTTTCGTCGCGGCGCTCGGCTATGCCGCCGTATTCGGCGGCGCCACCAACACCTTGCTTGCCCCCATCCTGATCGGGGCCGAGGTATTTGGCTTTGATTATCTTCCATTTTTCTTTGTCGTCTGCGCGCTGGCATACCTTTGCAATGGAAATCTGTCCATTTACCCTCTCCAGAAGGGGAGATAGCGCACAGTCCCAGCAGGAGCCCCAAAGGATTGTAAAGCCCAGAGAGAGACGCGCACCCGTTGTGGTGTGTGTCTCTCTCTGGGCTTTCGGCAAAAATGGGCGCTGTTGTTGTGAGAAGACTCCCCCTATTCTCCAGACAGCCGCATGCGGCTGCATCCGCCGTTCTCGGCCTTGTACAACGCCGAATCCGCCCGCGCCGGCATATCCTCCAGCGGATAGACTGTCCCAATGCCGACTGTAACCTTCAGCTCGTTTCCCCCACAGGGAAGAACCATGCTTTCGGCGCTTGTACGGAGCTTTTCCACTGCGGTAAGCGTCTACCTGAGCGAGATGTTCTCCAGTGCAATGTCGCCCCAGAAATGACTGCAGGTATCATTCGATCAACCATACAGCGCGCTCGGCTTTCCCCGCTCCCGAAAGCCGTCAAACAGGCAAGCGCCTAATACCGCGTTGAATCCGGTCGCCGCGAATACGCTGAAACGCTCAGGGATACCGAAGTAGTCCGCCGGCACGACGCCCACTCCAACCGCGCCCGCAAACATCAGCAGCAGCGCCACCGTCGCCCAGGCAGCCAAATAGCGGTAACGCCTGTCGCGATAGCCGCCGACCATAAGGACGGCGAGGGAGAGGATGGAGAGCAGCACGACAGGCACCGTCACCGCGTAAATGTGCATCAGGTCCTGAAAGGTGCCCGCATTTCCACGGCCGGACACCGGAAACATGGCATAGCCCGCGCTGGATATCCAGTTCATGGCCGCGAACAGATAGATTCCGACCCGCAGCGTTTTGTTCAGTTTCCCCTGGATAAATACGCAGACCATCATAATGGAGACCATACCGCAGACGCCATACAGGGATGAAAGCTGTGCCCACAGCATCCTTGAGGGGGCGCTGCTTGCGCTTAAATCGCTCACCGCCTGCGCCATCCAGCGGTATCCGGGATACGCAAGGGGAGAAAAGACTACCGCGGCCGTATACGATAAGAGACTGACGACACCCAATAGTCCGCACCAGTGAATCAACGGCCTCTTCACGCAAAATCTCCTCCGATTCTATAAAGTCTGCTGAACTGTTTCATATGCTGCTCCAGAATCTTCAGTGCCTCCCGCTCGCGTTCCGGCTGGCGGTCGCACAGCGTAAGCAGCAGGTAGATCGGCGCATAAAAGTGGATTGCCATAATATTGGAGTCCTCCGGCTTGCACACACCCGTCTGCGTCAATAGGCCAAAGAGCTTACTTTGGTACTCCAGAGGATCGTCTGTGTACTGTTTCGTAAAAAGAGCGGCGAGCTCCTTGTTGCGGTATTGCTCAACCGTCAGCATTTTGCGGAACTTGCGGGTATACTCATCCTGCAGGAAATATAGAAATAGTCCCCGCCCGATCTCTATGAGCTGTTCCTCTGAAATAGCCGCGAACCTGTCTATATCAGCGCTTGCTTCCAGACCGTTTATCCGCATAGAAACTGTCTGCTGTTCATACCGCCTTGCCATCTCATCAAGAACCGCATGAAATATATCCTTTTTGCTTTTATAATGC
>DATMXU010000150.1:0-26946 GCA_035562355.1 Pseudoflavonifractor sp. | reverse complement strand
GCTTTTCCCCAAGGGGAGCTCCGGAAGGCTGGGCCGGCTGGCCGACGAGCTCTATCTCTCCGGTATCGCGCTCAAGGCGGAGGAATTTCTCATCCTATGGGTGTGCTGCGGCATCGCCGTCCCCATCGTGCTCCGCATTCTGGCCGTGCGCCTCACGGTGGTGCTGGGGGTGGTCGTCCTGGGCTCGGCCCTGCCCATCTTGCTCGTCAAGCTGAGCAAGGCCAAGAGCCAGCGGGCCTTTGACGCCCAACTGGTGGACGCGCTCACCGTCATCTGCAACTCCCTGCGGGCCGGTTTCTCCTTTCAGACTGCCATGGACAACATCGCCGCCGAGCTGCCCGACCCCATCTCCCGGGAATTTCGCCGGGTGAGCCGGGAATGCCACCTGGGAATGCCTCTGGAGGAGAGCCTGGGCGGCCTCGTCCGCCGGAGCGGGAGCGAGGACCTGGAGCTCATCGTCTCCGCCGTTGTCATCCAGCGGCAGGTGGGCGGGAATCTGGCCCAGGTGCTGGATAATATCTCGGGCACCATCCGCAGCCGCATCAAGCTCCGGGGCGACATTAAGGCCATGACCGCCTCAGGCACCATGTCGGGCTACATCATCGGCGCCATGCCGGTGATTCTGCTGGTCATGCTGATGATTTTTAACCCCAGCCATGTGGAGATGTTCTTCGATACGCAGACCGGCGAGCTGCTGCTGCTCCTCTCTGCGGTGATGGAGGGCATCGGTTTTTTCTTTGTCCGTAAGATCGTCAACGTCAAATTTTGAAATTCCATGCGGGAGGCGCACGATGAGAGTCCTGGTTTTATGCGCCATGGCGGCGGCCTTTTTCCTCTGCTCAGCGCTGCTCTACCCACTGGGCAGGCATATGGAGCGGAAGAGGCAGCGGCTGCGCGCCCTCTTTCCTCCAGCAAGGGAATTTATCAACGAGGCGCTCCACGAGCCCTTCTTCCACCGTTTCGTCAAGCCCCTGATCAAAAAGCTGCTGGCCGCCGTCTCCCTCTCTTCCCTGCTGCGCCCCGGTGAAAGCAAGCGGCTGGAGAAATTGCAGCGGCAGCTGCGCATGGCGGGCTATTCCTTCTCCGCCCAGGAGTATACCGTTGCGAAGAGCCTAGTACAGCTCGCCGTGGTGGCCATCGCCGTCGTTCTGTCCATCCGCCTCCCCCTTGAAGGGCAGAGCCGGATGCTGATGGTCGCCGTGGGTCTCCTTCTGGCGGTGCTGGTCCCCAACTATCTGCTCAAGGGCAAGGTCGCCAGCCGGCAAAAGGCTATCCTGGGTGAGCTGCCGTCGGTGATGGATCTGCTGGTGGTCAGCATGGAGGCGGGCCTCGGCATGGACGCCGCCATCAGCCAGCTCTATGAGAAACGCAAAACCCCCCTTATGCGGGAGCTGGTTTTGCCCATCCGCAACGTCCAGATGGGTCTCTCCCGCCGGGACGCGCTGAAGGAGATGGGGGACGCAAGCGGCATCGCCGAGCTGCGCACCCTGGCCTCCTCCCTCACCCAAGCCGAGCAGCTTGGCGTATCCATCAAGAGTGTGCTGGTCTCCCAGGCCGACCAGCTGCGTACCGCCCATAAGCAGAGGGTGGAGGCCAAGGCCATGAAGGCGCCGGTCAAGATGATGATTCCCACCGTGGTCTTCATCTTCCCGGTCATGTTCATCATTCTGCTGGCCCCCGCCATTCTGCGCTTTATGGAGACATTTTAGGAGGTGCGCCATGCGCTCCGTTTTGATCACACCCCCCGCCGGCCCGCCCTTTCCCGCATCCCTGGCGGACGCCTTTCTACCCCGCTTTTTCGGCCTTATGGGCAAGACGCTCCGGCAGGGAGACGCACTGCTCCTCTCCCCCTGTAATCAGATCCACTGCTTTTTCATGAAGAGCGCCATCGACGCGGTCTACCTCGCGCCGTCGGGAGAGATTTTGGATCTCACCCCCTCTATGGCCCCCGGGACTGTGGGCAAGGCCGTCAAGGGAGCGTCGCGGGTGCTGGAGCTCTACCCCGGCGACGCCCACAGGCTGGGCCTCTCGCCCGGGCAGATTTTAGCGGTAGGAGGAGCATTATGAGCAAGAGCGAAACCCCCGTGCTGGGCGGCGCAATGGCCGAGCTGAGGGAGCAGTTGGATGCGCAGGCCCGTTTCAGAAAGGTGCTGGTGGGCTTTGACCCTCAGCAGGTGAACGGACTTCTCAAATCTCAGAAGGAATTCATCTCACAGCTCGAGGCCGAGCTGGTCCAGGTCCAGCAGGACGCGCAGACATACCGCGCCGAGGCCGAGGCCCGGTCTGCCGCCCAGTCGGCCGACCTCGCCCGGCTGCGCCAGGAGCGGGAGGAGCGCGGCGCCCGGCTGGAGGAGACGCAGCATAAGCTGGACGAGACCGCGCGGGAGGTCCAGTCCGTCCGCGCCGAGCTGCAGCACGAGGCAGAGCAGCTTGCCCTCCTGCGGGAGTCGGTAGAGCTGCGGCATCTGGAGCGAATGCGCGCCCAACTCATCGCCGCCACCCGGGAGAGCAGCGAGAGCACAGTTCAGCTCACCGCCGCCCGGCAGGAGATCAAGCACCTCAAGGGCCGCCTGAGCGCGCTGACTGCCGACTACGAGGCCGCCTCGGCCGCCCTTGAGGAGGAGCGGGCCCGGCAGCAGTCCTGGCAGTTGGCGCTGGACCGCACTTTGACCCGCGCCAAGGCCCGCACCCACCAGCTTGGCACGGAGACCGCCGCCCGCCTGCGGGAGACCGCCGAGCTCATCACCGCCTCCCTCGCGGAGAACGAGGACCTCCTCTCCCGGCTGGAGGAGCCAGCCGCCCACCTGCCCCGCCTGCCCGCCCAAGCTGCGGACGAGACCGTCCTGCCCGCATAGGGAGAAGGGCGGGTCAGCTATTCCGGCATTCATTTTCCATTCTATCCCCAGCGCCCCGATTTCGAGGGATGCCCGCCGACCGCAGCAGCCGGCGAAACTGCCGGGACTCCGAATGCCCGCGGCAAAGGGGGCGACAGCTGTGGCGAACAGTGCTAACCGCAGAGATAGACGGGCCGCCTGACCTTCGCCAGCCGGCCCGTCTATCTTGTTGTGGAAACCCTGCCTGCTCTACTCCATGCCCTCGAAATAATAGACCGTATCCGCGCCGGCGGGCCGGATGTCCGTGAGCGTCCCCTGATAGTGCCGCAGATAGACGGGCTTAAACGGGTGCTTGCCGCAGACCGCCTCGTCCAGCTCAATGCCCAGGCCAGGCCGTTTCGGAATGCGGATGGCTCCGTCATGAAACTCCACCGCCTCATCGGTAAGCTTCTTCCGCCAGGCGACATCGGTGAGCATGATCTCCAAAATGGAATAGTTGGTCATGCACCCCGCCAGTTGAAGACAGGCCGCATTCGCCACAGGCCCGCTCGGATTATGGGGCGCAACACTGATGTAATACGGCTCCGCCATGGCCGCCATTTTTTTGACGGCCAGGATCCCCCCGCAATGGCTGACGTCAGGCTGAAAAAAGTCCGCACAGCCCTTCTGGAGGAATTCACGGAACATGTAAAGAGAATAGATGCGCTCCCCGGCGGCGATAGGAATCGGAGAGCGGCGGTGGACCTCCGCCAGCGCGTCCAGGCTGTCGGGCGGAACCGGCTCTTCGAAGAACATTGGGTCGTAGCGCTCCAGTGCCTTGGAAATCCGGACGGCGGTCTCTACGTTAAAACGCCCGTGGCCCTCAATCAGCAGGTCCACGTCCCTGCCCACCGCGTCCCGTACCGCCGCCACGCAGTCCATACTGTCGGCGAGCTGTTTTCTCTCCAGTGTGAGATAGGCCGACCCGAAGGGGTCCCACTTGAGGGCCCTGACACCCTTTTCCACCGCTGTCCTGGCCTTGGCGGCATACTCCTCCGCCTTTTTCGCCCCGGCAAACCACCCGTTGGCATACAGCTTGATCTCCTCCCGCACCGGCCCGCCGAACAGAGCGTGAACCGGTGCGTTATAGTGCTTGCCCGCCAGATCCCACATGGCCATCTCCACGGCGCTGATGGCGCTCATGAGGACCGGGCCCGTGCGCCAATAGGACTCACGGTACATCAGAGACACATGCTTTTCAATCTGGAGTGGGTCCTGCCCGATGAGATATGCTCTCAGGTCCTCGATTGCCCCGGTCAGGGCATTCTCCTTATACTCCAGGGTGCCCTCGCCTACCCCTGTAAGCCCCTCGTCCGTATACAATTTTACAAAAACAAAATTGGTGCGGTAGACGTGAACGACAAAGGTCCTGATATCAACGATTTTCATCCATGTGCACTCCTTTTT
Source organism: Pseudoflavonifractor sp. (assembly GCA_035562355.1). Lineage (GTDB taxonomy): Bacteria > Bacillota > Clostridia > Oscillospirales > Oscillospiraceae > Pseudoflavonifractor. The sequence goes on along the minus strand of DATMXU010000150.1, from coordinate 22,666 downwards.
CAGCAATACGTTTTCGGGACCGCATCTCATATGGTCCCCCTGCGAAACTTGACTGGCCTGAGGTTTCCCGATACAATAATATCTGCCGCATCACCCACGGGATCTATGACAAAAATAATAGAGCAAAATTCGTGCCATGTCGTATGGTATTTTCCTTCCTTCGGAGGTCTCTATGAAGAAAATCGCCATCATCAGTAATATTCCACTTACAGCAGACAACCACAAGGCGGTACTGGAACGTATCTTTCCTACCGCCGCCATTGACGTCGTCACCGTGTCGGATGCCCATGGGGACCAGATCAACGCCGACGTGGCCGTGGTCACCGCCATGGACATCGTCCCGTACGCACAGAAATATTTAAGTCCCGGAGCGGTTATTATCAAGAGCGCGTATACCCTCAAGAAATGTCAGCTGGAGGAAATCCGCCGTTTGGAACGTACCGGCCCCATCACCGTGGTCCATGAAAGCCCCAGGGCCGCCATGACCCGCAAAACCCTGCTCCAGCGGATGGGCATCCCTCCGGACCGGCTGCACGTCTGGTATTCCGGGCTCGGCGAAGACGCGCTGATTGGGCAGATCATCCGTTTCGGCGATGTGGAGCTGCCCGGCGGTTTCAGCCCGGCCCTCCACATCCAGGGCCGGATGTTCAACGTCACCTCTATTTTCGAAATTGCCCTCGGCCTGGGCGTGAACGACATTACGTCGGTGCCTGCCTTCACCTCCTACTGTGAAGAGGTGTGTACCCGGTTTACCCCCTCCATCGACGACCTCTCCATCAGCGAGTTCAACACCATGGTGGGCGACGGGGTGGTACAGCGGGGCCTGGTGGCCTTCACCCAGAATTTTGTCATTTTCTATTGCGACTCCTACGTGGCCTCTCTGGTGGGAAGGCCCTCACGGGAGCTCATCGGCCGGGCGCTTTTCGATGTGTTTCCCTTCTTGCGCTCCTGCGAGATTCACCGCGGGAACGAAACCCAGGAGCAGCTGGCCGTTCACGACGGAAAAACATATGCGGTCAAGCTCAACCTTGTATTGCAGACCGGCCGCGAAACAGGCTATCTTCAGATTTCCGACTACTGGGCGGAGGAGCAGCGCCAGGGAAACCTGCGCCGCCAGGTCACCAGCAGAAAATCCAAGGCAAAATACACCTTCGGGGATATCATCGGTTCCAGCCCCAAGATGGCCGAGTGCAAAAAAATTGCCCAGCGCATGTCTTATTCCAATTCCAGCGTCCTTATTACCGGTGACACCGGCGTGGGAAAGGAGCTGTTCGCTCAATCCATTCATAGCGCCTCCGACCGCAAACACCAGCCCTTCATCGCGGTCAACTGCGGCGCCATCGTGGAGAGTCTGCTGGAGAGCGAGCTGTTCGGCTATGAAAAGGGGGCCTTTACCGGCGCCAACAAAAACGGCAAGCAAGGCCTCTTTGAGCTGGCCCACAAGGGGACCCTGTTTTTGGATGAAATCGGAGAAATGCCGCTGCACCTCCAGGTGCGGCTGCTGCGGGTGCTCCAGGAAAAAGAAGTGGTACGGGTAGGCGGAGATACCGTCATCCCTGTGGACGTCCGGGTCATCGCGGCCACCAACAAGGACATCCTTCAGATGATCCGGCGCAGGGAGTTTCGTAGCGACCTGTTTTACCGGCTCAACGTTCTCCCCCTCTATATCCCGCCTCTGTCCGACCGGCGGGAGGACATTCTCCCCCTGATCTCCTATTTCAAGCAGGAGCTGGGCGTCTCTTTTGAGCTCTCCGCCGAAGCGGAAAACCGAATCCTGTCCTATCCATTTCCCGGCAATGTGCGGGAGCTGCACAACTGCGTGGAATACATCTCCAATCTGGGCCTCGCCCAGATCGGAGCCGCCGATCTGCCCCCCGCTTTTCAGAAGGGCCGCGGCCTTTCGTCGGACACAGACACCGCAGCGCTGACGCCGGAGTTTCTCCTGTCCCGTCTGGAACACGCCTGCACCGCCCCGGAACTTCCCAAGCACCTGCGCATTCTGGAGGCCGTATCGGCTATCAATGTGACCGGAATCGGGGCGGGGCGGCGAAGCATCCGTTCCTATCTGGCCCATCAGGGACTGTTTTTCTCCGAGGTCTTTATCCGCAACGCTCTGCTCCGTCTGGCCGATTCCAGCCTGGTGGATATTGAACGCGGGCGGGGCGGCGTCCGTCTGTCCGAACACGGAAAATTTTTGTTGGGTGAGCTGCATGGCAGTATATAGCCGCTGCATTGGAACTTCAATGGTGCATCCCATTTTCCTTTTTTGCTTTAAAAGGGATAAATGGGATGCACCGTTTTGTGCAAAAAAATAGGCCGTTCTTTTGTCCGCTCCCCCTCCAGCCCTGCCGCCGGCCCGCTGCTCCTGTATTTTTAGGGTTCGAGCAGGGAAAATGCAATTGGCACGTTATTTGCTTTTATCAATAATGACCCATGCGGCAGACCTCAAACGGCGATTTTCCGCCCCGCGCAAAGCATGCCCCCAATCATATAAAAAGGAGATCATAAAATGAAAAAGAACCTGTGCAAAGCCCTTGCAGTGCTCTTGGCCGCCGCCACGTCGTTCGCTCTTCTGACTTCCTGCGGCAAAACTGCCTCCCCTCCTTCCGGCACTTCCCCGGTTACTCCCAGCGCCGGCAGCACCGGCAGCCCTGGGAAGGACTCCGCCATTCTGGCTACCAGCGGAGAGCCCACGCGTTTCTTCCCCAGCGGCTCCGAGGGCTCAAACGGCAACGATTACCTGGTGCTCAACAACATCTACGACACCCTGGTGTTCCTGGATGCCGACGGCACCCTAAAGCCCTGTCTCGCCAAGGACTGGGACATTTCCGAGGACGGCCTGTGCTACACCTTTAACCTCCAGGAGAACGTAAAGTTCCACGACGGCTCGGCGATGACCGCCGAGGACGTGGTTTTCTCCTTTGACCTGGCGGTGCAAAACTCCACGGGCAAGGCCCTCATCATCAACTATGACCACGCCGAGGCCGTGGACGCCAAGACCGTCAAAATCTATCTGACCGCCCCCTACGCGGCTTTCCTCAACGGCTGCGCATCCCGCTCCGGCGGCATCATCAGCAAGGCCTACTTTGAAAAGGAAGGCGAAGAGGGCTACCAGAAAGCCCCCATCGGCACCGGCCCCTATCAGTTCATCTCCGCGGTGAGCGGCGACACCATCACGCTGGAGGCCTTCCAGGACTATTGGAACGGCCCCGCCGCCATTAAAAACGTCTACATTAAAACCATGACCGACGCCAGCACCCAGGTTATTTCTCTGGAGAGCGGCGACATCGACGCCGTCCGCTCCCCTTCCATCAGCAGCTGTCTGAACCTCAGCGAGGCCTCCGGCGCCACCTGGGGCAGCGGCGACTCCGCCGGCCGCGTGACCATGCACATCAGCTCCAACAAGGGCCAGCCCGGTGAGAACGCGGATTTCCGCAAGGCCGTCCAGGCCGCCATCAATAAAGAGGACCTGGTCGCGGGCGCCACCGAGGGCTATGCCAACATCATAGACATTGATATGTGCCCCTCCTACTCCGGCCATCCCGAGGGCTACAAGGTCGTCAAGCAGGACGTTGAGAAGGCCAAACAGTACCTGGCCGATTCCGGCTACAGCGGAGCGGAGTTCCAGATCATCGTGGAGGCCGGCACCGTCAGCGATACCACCGCCCAAATTATTCAGGCCCAGCTTATGGAGATCGGCATCAACTGCACCATCAACGCCGTGGACACCCCCACGTTCAACGACCTGTGGTACGCCGGCAGCTATGGCGCCATGATCCGCAACACCAGCAGTTCTCTCATCGATGCCGACGGTTTCCTGAACTTCTTTATGGCCACCGAGGCCAATTACGCCCAGACCCTGAATAACCAGCATCCCCGCACGAAGGAAATTTACGATTTGGGTCTCCAGGCCCGAGCCGCACAGGGAGAGGCCCGCAAGGAGCTCTACCGCCAGATGGTGGACATCTGCACCGACGAGGCCTATGAGGTGCCCCTGTTCGCCAACCCCAGCACCATGGCTTACCGCGCCGACCTGCAGGGCGTGAAGATCTATCCTCTGGGCGTCGTTTATTTCTACGACTGGTCCTGGTAACCGCCCGACGGCTCTGATGCTCCGACGGTCCCCCCGCCTATAGTCCCAGGCGCGTTTCCCCGCACGCCCCGTGCGGGGAAACGCGCCTCATTCCAGGAGGTAACAACTTGCTGAAGTATATATTAAAGCGGTTATTGCTCTTAATCCCGGTGGTGCTGGGCATCACCTTTATCATCTTTGTGGTTCTGAGCATGGCCCCCGGCGATCCGGCCGCCCTGATTTTAGGCCAGGACGCCACAGTCGAAGCCCTGGCGGCCAAACGGGCGGAAATGGGTCTGGACAAGCCCATTGTAATCCAATATGTCACCTATATGCTCAACATGCTGCGCGGTAATTTCGGCACCTCCTGGCTCAGCGGCTACGAGGTCCTGCCCGAGTTTCTGCACCGCATGCCCAACACCATTATGCTCGGCTCCCTGGCTATGCTGTTCTCAGTGATCATCGGTATCCCCGTGGGCATCATCGCCGCCATCCGGCAGAATCATTTTGTGGATTACGCCTCCCTTGCCATAGCGCTGATTCTGTTCTCTCTGCCCTCCTTCTGGTTCGGTATGATGGGGCAGATTCTCCTCTGTCTAAACCTGGGCTGGCTGCCCGCGTCGGGTGTGGGGTCCCTTAAGCATTTCATTCTTCCCGCCATTACCCTCGGGGCAAATATTCTGGCCTCCCAGCTCCGCATGACCCGCACCAGTATGCTGGACGTGGTCAAGCAGGACTACATCCGCACCGCCCGGGCAAAGGGCGCCGATGAAAAGCAGGTGGTCCTCCACCACGTGCTGCAAAACGGTATGCTGCCCATCATCACTCAGATCGGCATCTCCTTCGCCTCCTGCATGGGCGGGTCGGTCATTACGGAGACCGTCTTCTCCATACCCGGCATCGGCTCCCTGCTCATCAACGCCGTGAAGGGCCGCGATGTCCCCGTGGTTATGGGCACGCTGGTCTTCATCGCCGTGTTTGTCGGCATCGTCAACCTGATTGTGGATATCTTCTATGCCCTGATCGATCCGCGGGTCAAGCTCACCGCTTAAGAAGGAGGCTGCGTAATGAAACACCAAGCAAATACCGGCTCCTCCAAGCTTCCGGCGAACGGACGAAGCGTCTGGGGCATGGTCTGGTTCCGATTTAAAAAGAACAAGCTGGCCATGGTGGGCCTGTTTCTGCTCCTGTTCCTGATGGCCGCCATCCTGGCCGCTCCGCTGTATCTCTCCTACGACCTGGTCACAAAGCAAAACATCCTGGCCAAGTTTACCCCGCCCAACAGCGAATTCTGGTTCGGCACCGACCAGTTCGGGCGTGATCTGTTCGCCCGTATTATCTACGGCGGCCGCATCTCCCTGTTTATGGGCCTTGCGGTGGTGCTCATCTCCTTTGTGGCCGGATGCGCCCTGGGCGGCGCGGCGGGCTACTTTGGGGGCAAGGTAGATTCGGTCATCATGCGGCTGGTGGATATGTTCATGGCCATTCCCGCCATGCTCCTCTCCATGGCCGTGGTGGCCGCTCTGGGTACCGGCGTGGACAAGCTGCTCATCGCGCTTTCGGTCTCTCAAATCCCCCGTTTCGCCCGGGTGGTCCGCTCTTCCATCATGACCCTGCGCAACCAGGAATTTGTGGAGGCCGCCAAATGCTGCGGCACCAGCTCCGCCCGTATCATCTTCCGCCACATCCTGCCCAACGGCATGGGGCCCGTCATCGTTTCGGCTACCCTCACCCTGGGCCAGGTCATCCTCAGCATCGCCTCCCTGGGCTTTCTGGGCATCGGCGTATCCTCTCCCACCCCGGAGTGGGGCACCATTCTCTCGGAAAATAAGGTCCATATCCGCTATTATCCCTATCTGGGTCTCATCCCGGGCGCCTGCATCGCGCTGTCGGTCATGGCGGTCAACTTTATCGGAGACGGCCTGCGGGATGCCCTGGACCCCAGGACCAAGAACTAGGGGGAAAACAATATGGATATGTCAGTACAAAAAAGTGACCGCAGCGATAAGCTGCTGGAAATCAAGGACCTTCATGTGCAGTACAACACCGACGACGCGGTGGTGCACGCGCTCAACGGTCTGGACCTGACCGTCCGCCGTGGGGAAAAGCTGGGACTTGTGGGAGAAACCGGCGCGGGCAAGACCACCATGGCGCTGTCGATACTGCGCCTGCTGCCCCACCGGGTGGGCGAGGTTACCCAGGGCAGCATCCTTTACGACGGGCAGGATATTCTCGCAGCCTCCCCCAGGGAGATGCTGCGCCTGCGGGGCGAGCGCATCTCCATGATTTTTCAGGACCCCATGACCAGCTTAAACCCCGTCGTCACCGTAGGCGACCAGATACTGGAGGTCCTCAAGCTCCACTCTCCCGGAATGACCAGGGAGGAAAAGAATGCCCGGGTGGACGATATGATGCGCCTGGTGGGCATTCCACCCGCCCGCAAGCACGAGTATCCCCACCAGTTCTCCGGCGGGATGAAGCAGCGCATCGTCATCGCCATGGCCCTGGTGGCCGAGCCCGAGCTTCTGCTGGCCGACGAGCCCACCACGGCCCTGGACGTGACCATCCAGGCCCAGATCCTGGAGCTCATGAAACAGCTGAAGGAAAAGCTCAATTCCGCCATGATTCTCATTACCCACGACCTGGGCGTGGTGGCTGAATTCTGCGACAACGTGGCCATCGTCTATGCCGGCGAGGTCATTGAGCATGGCAGCGTGGAGGCCATCTACGCCAGGAAAGGGAATCACCCCTACACCGCGGGCCTGTTCAATTGTATTCCCGACCTGTACGCCACCGCCACGCGTCTGGACCCGATCCCCGGTTTCATGGCCGACCCCACCGACCTGCCCCAGGGCTGCAAGTTTGCCTCCCGCTGCCCCCATTGCATGGAGGTCTGCAGGCGGGAGAGCCCGGCCATGTACACGTCGGACGGACACGGCATCAAGTGCCACCTGTTCAAAGACCTGGAGGTGAAGTGAAATGACAGCTCCGCTGCTTGAGGCGAAAAACCTCAAAAAATATTTCAAAACGCCCGCGGGTCTTCTGCACGCCGTCGACGATGTGAGCTTTCAAATTAACGCCGGCGAGACTTTGGGCGTGGTGGGCGAGTCGGGCTGCGGCAAGTCCACCCTGGGGCGCACCATCCTGCGCCTGCTGGAGGCCACCTCCGGCGACGTCCTTTACCAGGGGGAAAACATCCTGCGCTACTCCAGGAAGGAGATGGAGAAGGTCTACCTCAACATGCAGATGATCTTCCAGGACCCCTTCACCTCCCTGAATCCCCGCCTGTCCATCAGCAGCATCATCGCCGAGCCCATCAAAGTCTGCGGTACCATCAAGGGCAACAGGGCCATTCAGGAAAAGGTCCGCGAGCTCATGGACCTGTGCGGCCTGCCTAACCGCTACGTGAACACCTATCCCCATGAGCTGGACGGCGGCCGCCGCCAGCGCGTCGGGCTGGCCCGGGCCCTGGCGGTAGATCCCCGGTTCATCGTCTGTGACGAGCCGGTCTCCGCGCTGGACGTGTCCATCCAGGCCCAGATTCTAAACCTGCTCATGGACCTCCAGGATAAGCAGGGCCTCTCCTATATGTTCATTACCCACGATCTGTGCGTGGTACGGCATATCAGCACCAACATCATGGTGATGTATATGGGCCAGGTGGTGGAATACGCCCCCAAGGATGAGCTGTTCCAAAATCCGGCGCACCCCTACACCAGGGCCCTGCTCTCCGCCATTCCCACCACCGACCTCTCCCGGCGCAACCGGGAGCGCCATACCCTCACGGGCGAGGTGGCCAATCCCATCGCTCCCGCTCCCGGCTGCCGGTTCTACCCCCGCTGTCCCTACGCCACCGAGCGCTGCAGAGAGCCACAGGTGCTGCGGGAGGTTGCCCCGGGCCACTCCTGCGCCTGTGTGCTCTGCCAATCATAAGGAGGAATTCCCACGGATATTTACGAGAGAATGAAGGAGCTGGGCGTCGTACTTCCGGACGCGCCCCCTCCTGTAGGTCTGTTTCTGCCCGCCAGGCAAGTAGGAAACCTGCTGTTTGCCTCAGGGCAAGGCAGCTTTTACGGTACCCATCGGATTGAAGGCAAGGTTGGAGCCGATGTCACCCCGGAGGACGCCCGGCTGGGCGCCCGCTACTGCATGCTCAATATGCTCGCCTCCCTGGACGCCCATCTGGGCGACCTGAACCGCATCAAAAACGTCGTCAAGCTGCTGGCCTTTGTGAACAGTGACGATGACTTCCACCAGCAGCCTGCCGTAGTGAACGGCGCGTCCCAGTTTCTCATAGACCTCTGGGGCGAGGACGGCCGGCATGCCCGTTCCGCCATCGCCGTCAATACCCTTCCATCCAATCTCAGCGTGGAGATTGAGGCTATTTTTGAACTCAAGTAGAGGGGAGCCAACCCAAATAAAGCTCTCGGAAAGGGAGAATAAAAATGTCTGCATCCGGAAACGCCCTGGGCTTTCGTTGTGATTCCTGCGGCGCCGAAGTAGGCTTGCGTGGGCATGTCAATCTCTGCCCTCACTGCGGCGGCCTGCTGGAGGTTCAGTACGATTTGAATGGTATGAAACAGTCGGCTCACCTCTTTGATCACTATACCCCCAGCTCTATCTGGCGTTATCGGGACTTCTTTCCCCCTGTCGCCGACAAGCATATCGTCTCTCTGGGCGAGGGGGGAACGCCCCTGATTAAATCCAAATACATCGGACCCGCGTTGGGAATTGAAAACCTGTACTTCAAAAACGATACCCTGATGCCCACCGGCAGTTTCAAGGACCGGGGCTACTCCCTATCCATAAGCTACGCCATGGACATCGGCGTCAAGCGCGGCATCACCTACAGCTCAGGCAACGCCGGCGCCTCTTTCGCCGCCTACAGCGCCCGGGCCGGTTTTCCCGGCGTAGTGATGGTGGAATACCAGGCCAGCCCCTTAAAAAAGGCAATGATTATGCTCTATGGGGCCAGCTCCGCCGTATTGAACTTCGACAACTTTGTGCAGATCGAGACCATGCTGGACAAGGCGGTCACCGATCTGGGCTGTTACGTCTTTGTCAACTTTATCAATCCCATCCGGCATGAGGCCATGAAAACCTATGCCTACGAGGTATACGGCGAGCTGGGCCGGGCACCTGATTACTCCTTCCACCCCATGGGTACCGGCGGCGGCGTCTGGGGTACCTGGAAAGGATACAACGAGCTGGCCGCCATAGGTATTACCGACCGGCTGCCCCATATGGTCGCCGTCCAGCCCGAGGCCGTCTGCTGGCTGAAACGCGCGGTTGACAGCGGCGCGGAGGAGGCCGAAATGTACGGCGACAGCACCCAGACCATTGCACAGAGTATTTCGGGCAACAGCCCCCTTCAGGGCGGCCGCCGCCTGCTCCGTGCCGTGCGGGATTCAGGCGGCATGGCCATGGCGGTGAGCGACCCGGACATTCTGGAGGCCATGGTGGACTTGGGCCACGAGGGGATCGGGGCCGAGCCCTCCTCTGCGTCTACCGTCGCCGCCTTCAAGCATGCGGTAATGCAGGGAAAGATCTCCTCCCGCGATACGGTGGTCTGCACGATTACCGGCACCGCGCTCAAGCAGCCCAGCGTGGTGGAGCGCATCGCCTCCTTGCCCAAATACACCATACGCGCCGACGTCGACGAGCTCAAGGGGCTCCTCGATCGTCTGCACCTGCTTTGAAGAGGGGGGATCCGTCATGAGACAGCTTGTCGTCCAAGCCTTTGACCCGGTGCGTGAGACCTTTGCACCGGCGCTGCTCCGCCTGGAGGGGGAACACTGCCGCGGGGTGGAGCAGCGCTCCGCCGGCGAGAGCGGGCTGTATCTGGCGCCCGGCTTTATCGACAGCCACGCCCATGTCTACCCAGGCGCCACCGATTTGGGGATTCCAGCCGACCGAATCGGCCTCTCCACCGGCGTGCACCTGGTGGTGGATGCGGGCAGCTCCGGCAGCACCAATTTCCCCTGTTTCCGGGACTATGTGGTACCCACCTATCAGGTCGGGGTCAAGGCCTTCCTCAATATCAGCCGGGTGGGCCTCGTCACCAAGCAGCCCTATTACGACAGGCGAAACCTGGATCTGGAGGCGGCGCTGGACTGTCTCGGGAGGGATGCCGGCAACATGCTCCTGGGCATCAAGGTGCTCTGCAGCGGACTCATCGTGGAGGATGCCGGGCTGGAACCCCTCCGGCTGGCCGTCAAGGCGGGAGACGCCGCGGGGCTCCCCGTCATGGCCCACCTGGTGGAAGGACCCCCCGCCAACGGGGAGACGATGCCTCTCCTGCGCCCCGGCGACATCATCACTCATATCTTCCACGGCGCCCCGAATCTCGCCGCCAACAGGCGGGCCCTCAAAAGCCCCGCCATGAATCCGGCATACTGCAGCATGGGCAATGTCTTATGGAACGAGGACGGTACGCCCACTCCCCCGCTGGAGGATGCGCTCCGCCGGGGCGTGCTGCTGGATGTGGGCCACGGGGCCGCCAGCCTGGATCAAAATGTGGCCCGGGCCGCCATCGGCGCCGGGGTACGGAACTTCTCCATCAGTACCGATGCCCATATCCGCAATGTGGATACTGTGGTCCACGATCTGCCCCATACCATGAGCAAATTCCTGGCTCTGGGCATGAGCCTTGCCGAAGTGGTCTCCTCGGTGACTGCAATCCCGGCCAAACAGCTGGGCCTTGCAGACTGGTGCGCCAACCCGGCCCAGCGGGCCACGCTGTTTCGCGTCCGGCCGGTGCGCCCGCCGGACCCGCCGTTTTGGGACGCATACCGTACAGAAATCCCCGTCGCTCAGATGATTGAACCGGTGGCGGTGGTAACCGACGGTCACCTTGTCCCCCTCTGCCCCGATTGGGAAACAGTCCTGTAAGGAAAGGTCAAAAAAGACGGCGATATGAGGGCATGAGGGCGATCATCCGGGGGTCCCCCGAGATGCTGGTGGCGGCTCCTCCCCCGTGGGGCAGCGCCGATGGGGGAGGAGCGGGACAGTAAGAATCGGAGAAAAGCACCGGCTGGATGTTTCATTACGTCCAGCCGGTGCTTTTTGTTGCTTTCCGCATATGGGTCGGGCCCGATTCCATATGCCGTCTTCACAGGAGAGAAACGCTCGGAAATCGTTGATTTCCGGGCGTCAGACTATCAAAAACCCTTGGACCGAAAGTCTCGGAGGGAGGGATAGTGTGAAAGGGAACCGTCAGGGTTCCCTTTCGCGTGCAGGAAAACTTCTTTTTGAAACTTCTTACGGTGTTTCAAAAAGTGTAACAGCCTGTCAAAGAAGTCCCGTGGGACTTCTTTGACAGGCTGACGCCCGGAAATCGTTGATTTCCGGGCGTACCCTTGGAGCTGGTGGCGAACATATTATAAATCAATCCGCCATATAGCGCAGCAGAACAGCACTAATCTGTGCGCGCGTTGCAGCGCCCTGGGGTGCCAGGGTGGTCGTGCTCACGCCATTGATCAGCCCCTCGCCGACGGCCCAGTTCATAGCGTCCACAGCGTAGTCGCTGATCGCGCCGGCATCGGTAAATGCCTTGAGGTGATCTGTCTCATCTTTTTCCGCCCCGCTGTAGCGGTACAGGATCGTGACGATCTGTTCCCGGGTAACGGTCATCCCGGGCGCAAACAGGGTATCGGATATGCCCTTGACCGCGCCGCTGTTCGCAGCCCAGATCACAGCATCGGTGTACCAGGTGCTGCCCTTCACGTCGGCAAAGGGGTTTGCCAGGTCCTTCACGCTGGGGTTACCCGCCACACGGTACAAAATTGTGACCAATTGATCGCGGGTCACGGTGCCCTCTACATCAAAGCGGGTCTCGGACACACCCTTCATGTAGCCGCTGGTGATCATGAATTTCACAGCATCGTAGTACCATGCGTTCCTGTCCACATCGGCGTACTTCTCATCGGGGCTGACAGCAGCGGCGGCCAGAGCGGCTTTTGCCTCCTTCACAGCCGTCTCCACCGCATTGACGTCGGCGGCGGCGGTGATCTTCGCGCGGTAATCCTTCAGAACATTCTGGATCACGGCCTTCTGCGCGTCGTCAGCCTTTTCCGTCAGCTTCGCGGCGTAGTCGTCCAGCTCGGCCAGGGCCTGGCTCTTCTTCTGCGCCAGCACAGCCTTGGGCGTCGGCTGAGAATTTCCGTTGTCAGGCTGCTGGGGGGCCTCCGTCTTCACAGCGGCCAGCGCGTCGTCGATCTGCTGCTGGGTCGCCGCACGATCGAGCAGCACCGCGACAGCGTCGGGGTTCAGGCCCGCGGGGGCGGCCTCCACCGCGGCATCCAGCGCGGTCTTGTCGGTCTTGTCACTGAACAGTTTCACTTTCGGCGTACCCAGGAAACTCTCGTCCACCACGCTGCCGTCACCCTTGATTTTCGCGGCGAACAGGCTGGGATCAGCCAGAGGGCCGGAATCGTAAGCATAGGCGCCATATACGCCGTCCGTATTGTCCATCGCAAATACGATGGCATAGTAGGTGTCGGCCTCCAGGGTCACAGGTTCATCGAAGGCCAGGGTGTTGGCGCCGCCGTTGACCACGTCTTCCACCTTCAGGTGCGCGGTTGCGATCACCCCGTCCAGGGTTTTCTCGTCGGCCTTCAGCGTGTGGATACTGATGAGGACGTCCCCCCACGGGGCAGTGAGCTTTTTCAGGTTGACCAGGATCTTGTTGAAGGTGACGGCCGCATCGCCGGTCCTGATCGTGCCGTAGCGCATCCGCTGGTCATCCCTTTGGCCGAAGGTGGGGTCTTTCATGAAACTCACGTTGGTGTAATAGTCAAAGACCACATCATAGGTCCTCAGCCCCACCAGCCCTTCGACCGCGGCTCCGATCGCTGCGGCAGCCTGCCCGAGTTCGGCGGCGGTGCCGTTCTTCACCACTGCCTCGGCGGCCTCAATGGCCTGTTTCAGAGCCTTCGCGGTGGAGGTGACGTACTGGGTCTGATCCACATTCTTGCTATCGGCGATTGCCCGCTCCAGGTCCTGACGCGCGTCGTCTCTCTCGATTTGGTCGGCGACATCCCGGACCATCTCGATGGTCGCAGTCTTGACGCCGGCGGGGATATGGACTGTACCGGCGGCCGCGTCATAGGTGCAGCCGGCGGAGACGGAGCCGATATTGTCCACCAGAGCCGGCAGCTCCAGGCTGACGTCATGCTCCAGCGCGTCGCCGGTCAGGGTGAAGGTGATGGTCTTATCATTGGTCTCCATCCTGAAACCGATACGCTTGCCGGCGTTGCACAGCCAGTTGGAGATCTCGATCTTCTCGCCGTCGCCGTTGAACTCCAGGGGCAGGCCGCGGCCCGCGATGACGGAACCGTCAGCCTTCTCCGCCAGGAACGAATCAAGCAGGACCTTGGTGGCGGTGGACTGGCCCCACATGTGCTGACAGGAACCTCCGCCGCCATTGGAGGACGCGCGATCCCACAGGTTGGTCGTTTCATCGGGGTAGGCAACGCCTTCCCACCAGCCGTACAGGCCGCTCATGGAATTGTTAATCATCCACAGGTAAGCCTCGATGCCGCCGTCACGGTACTTCTCGCCGCTCAGGGCCGCGGAGAAGTAGCCCGCATTGTACGAGGAGGAGTAGAACCCATGGGGATAGCCGCCCATGTTATAGGGAGAGTCGAATACGGCGCTCTTCTGCGCGATAATGTAGTCGTAGGTGGCGTCGGTCCGCTCCAGCAGCCAGGAATTCTGGTCGGCACCAAACAGATAGCCGTCCCAGTCCCAGCGGCCGAACAGGTAATGCGCGCCCCAGTTGCCGTCACGGATATCACTGCGGGCGGACAGCTCATTGGGGACAACCATGCTGATGGGGATGTAGCTGAAGTCATACTTCTTCATGGTATCGGCCAGAACCGCTTCCGTGCTCTTGAGCAGGCTGTCGTACTCAGCCTTCGCCCAGTCAGACTCGGTCTTGTACTTTGCCTCATCAGTGAGGGCAAACAGCTCATCGCAGAGATAGGAATAGGTCGTCAGGCCAAACAGAGCGGCCCAGTTGTCGATGACCCAGTAGCCATTGGAATCGATTGCGTTGGTAATTTTCATGATGCGGGCGGGGTTGCCGTCCACATCCTTGATGTTCGCGTTATAGACCACGCGCTCAGAGGCAATCTTGTGGGTATTGGTCTTGATCCCGGCTTTCCCCTCAACATCCTCAAAGAAGGACATAACAGTCGCGGAATCGCCGGTCTTCTGCAGGTAAAGCGCAAAGGGCCAGGAGAACTTCCAGGCGGCATCGGGGTACTCAATGTTCTTCAGGATGTGCTGCGCGTAGTCGGCAAAATGCTCGGTGTGGCCGGACTCGATCAGGGAGGCCAGCATGCCGATCACGTCATGGTCAAAGACACGGTCGTAGCCGTTCTCGCCAACGTGCAGCTCGTAGTCGTCGGAGATGATCAGCATGTAGATGTACCCCGCCTTGTAGGCATCGATCAGCTCCTCATACTTCGCGGGGATCGACTGGATGTCAACCAGATTTGCCAGGCGGTCGTTCCAGTAAGTCCTCATATGGTCATAATGTGCATCCCAGGAGCCCTGTGCGGCCAGAACCTCGTCGACCGGCCATGCGTAGTCTCCGCCGAAACGGTCGGCGCCGATGCAGTAGTCGCGCACCACGGTCTTGCCGGGTTCGACCGTCATGGCGTTGGCCGCCGCATCATTCAGCGCGACCAGGTCGGTGCTGACCCTGGGCAGAAGTTTTGTCTCCTCGCTCTTGTTCGTTGTGGTCATGCGGGAATACGCAATCTCATATTTCTTCCCGTCAATTACCACCAGATCGGAGAAACTCTCCACCTTGTGCGCCATGCCGTTCTTCTCATACTCGCTGACGAAACAGGGCAGATAGCCCTCAGCATTGTACCAGGAAACAGACTTTGCCCCAAGGCTGGTAACGCCAAAGGTGACGATCTTGTTGCCATTGTCGCGCAACTTATAGGTGCCGTCGATCCAGGCGATGGGCGCGTCCTTGTCACCCTCCCAGCCGAAGGAGGCGGTCATGCCGGAGGCATAGGTGTTGGCATAGTTGCCCGATGCCTGCGCGCCCTCTACCGCCTTAATGGCTTTCATCAGCAGCACATACTCCAGGTAGGCCTCCAGATCGGAGGGGTCCTCGCTCTCGGTAACGGCCCTGGCGCTATCCAGCGCCTTGGTCAGCTGCGCGATGAAGTATTCACTGATATCCTCATTCAGCCACGCCGAGCCGGCCCTTACGGCCTCCTCCAGCAGCGCGACGTAGTCGAGCGTGGCGTCCATCTCCGTGGTACTCAGGGCAACGCCGCCAATAGACATGTTGCCGTCTTTATGCGCCTTACTGACCAGCTTGCCATACACCTGGATAGAGGTGTTGGGTGCAACGGTAACCGTGTACTTCAGTAATTTGGAGGTGCCGCCGGCAGCCAGCTCACTGTTGCCATAAATAGGTTTTACGGTATCGTCATTGGCATAGATGTAGATCTCAGCGCTGGCATTCCAGATACCGCTGACAAAGGTCAGCGTCTGGATATTATCGGTTTCGGGAACCCTCAGAACCCATTGGACCCCGTCGGGCACCGAACCCACTTTGTCGTCCCTGTAGCTCAAAACGCCGCCAGTCCTCAACCCTGCGGCGGACAGGGTGGGGATGCCGTCGGACCAGCTATAAGTAACCGCGGAGTCGTTCATGGTAGAGTCCATTACCATCCCGCCGGACATCTCAAAAGATAGAATATTGACGGGCTCCGGTTCGGGAAAATCACCAATCTTCACTCTCAGAGAGGCCGCGGTATTCTCAGCGTTCCAGTTTTCAGCTGCCGCGTCCGTGATCTTCCCGCTTTCAAAGCTGGTGGCAGAGCTGCTCCACTCGTAGTAATTTTGGCCGCTCAGGGTCTTCTGCGTCATGGCAACGGCATAGGTGGTACCCCCCGTCAACTCAAGGTCACCAAAATCCAGTTTCAGGGGCGTCTTGCTCACAATGTCGGCCGCGGGTACCTCGACAGTGCTCAGCAGCACTCTATCGGTACTACTGTTAATCTGATAGAGCTTGGCAATCAGGTCGCTGGGATCGCCTTTCTTGAGCAGGGCAACCTCCAGGTCGGCCAGAGCGCCGGATTTGGAGGGGGTGAAGGTCTGATAACGCCAAATCTGGTCCGCGGCTTGACCAAAGGTACGTCCGCTAGCCGCTGACGCGTTCATGAAGTCGATAATATCGGGCAGCTCTTCCCCCGTGACATTCATCTTACGGTTCGTCTTTTCTGATGTAAAATGCATCCAGTCAGTGGTGCCAACCGCGGTCAGATCCATGGCGCCGGAAGCGGTTTCAACGCCAACTACCACATGGCTGGTGTCGGTAACGACCTCTTCTGCCTTTGCTCCCATGGGGGCCATGAGCGGCGGCAGCAGGGCAAAGGCCATGACCAAAGAGAGAATGCGCTTTGCTCGTTTCATCGTTTTTCCTCCTTAAAATATTTGAACGTTAAATTCTGTGCTCTTAACACAGTTTCAATAAATCGGAGAAACTCTCCAGTAAATTTTCCGCCAGCTCGCACTTTGCCGCGTCCCCCATGGCCGCATTGTGGAACCCGCCGTCGTGGGCCGCTTGGATGCCGGCCTGGGCGTCCTCCACCACCAGGCATTCCTCCGGCTCCAGCCCCAGCATCTGAGCCGCCTTCAGGAACACCTCGGGGTCGGGCTTGGAATGGGTAATGTTATTTCCGTCGGAGACGGCGTCGAAAAACTCGCCAAGGCCGATTCGTCCCAGGATCAGCCTTGCGTTTCGGCTGGAAGACCCAATCGCCAAGCGCATGCCTTTCCGCCGCAGCGTCTCCAGGGTCTGCCTGGTCTCCTCCGTTACGTCCGCAGGGGTCATCCGCATCAGCAGCCTGCGGTAGGCATCGTTCTTCGCGGCCGCCATCGTTTCCTTCTCCTCCGGGGCATAGGTCTTATCGGCGCGCTCCAGAACAATTTCCAGAGATGCCATTCGGCTGACGCCCCGAAGACGGTTGTTGATTTCGCGATCAAAATAAATATGCTCCCGGTCGGCCAGCTCTTTCCACGCCAGGTAGTGGTACTCATCCGTGAAACAGATTACACCGTCTAGGTCAAAGATAACTCCTCTGAGCATTGTTTCCTCCTGGGCCTTGCGCCCGGTGATTCATATTGAACGACCGTTTCCCGCCGTGCCTGCAATTCCACGGGGCCTCTGATGGTCTCCACCACAATGGGGGGACCGCCATTGAAAACGCGCACCTGCTCATGGGTCACGGTCACCTCAAGGGGGTTCCCCTGCCAGCAGAACCGATAGTTCAGCCGTTTCCACGCCCTGGGCAGGTGGGGGACAATCCGCAGGGTGTGATCGATGACCCGCATACCGCCGAAACCCATGACTGCCGCCTGCCAGATCCCGCCCATGTTGGCACTGTGGATCCCGCCTTCGCTGGAATCCGGCTCCGGCCCCAGATCGGTCTCCGCGGCCCCTCGGAACATCTCATAGGCCTCCTCCATCATGCCCAGATCGCTGGCCAGGATGCTGTGGACTGCCTTGCTCAGAGAGGAATCGTGGAGCGTGCGGGGCTCATAGTACAGATAGTTCTTCCGTCGCAGATCACCGGGGAAAAGCTCCTCGCACAGGAACATCAGCTGCACCACATCCGCCTGCTTTGCAACCTGAAAATTGCGCAGCATCTGGAAGTTATAATCCTTCAGGATCTCACCCACGCTCTGGGCATTGCGGTAGCACGTCAAATCCAGCTGCCGCTGACCCATGTAGCCGTCAAATTGGGGCACGATGCCGCTTTCCGGATCAGGCTGGGGCAGATACATCCTGCCCAGCCGCTCCCGCAGCAGCTCCCGCAGACCTGACAGGCCGATCTTGGCATCCAGCCTCTGACGGAGCTCCGGGTTCTGATCCAGCCGATCCAGCGCCCGCAGACCCAGCTCCATGTTCCGTGCCGCCAGATAATTGGTATAGGCATTGTTGTTCACGTCCACCTGGTATTCATCCGGGCCAATGACATGGCGGATTTCATACCAGTTCTCATTTTGATTCCACTCCACCCGGCTGGACCAGAATCTCGCCGTCTCCAGCAGTATCTCAAACCCGCACCGCTCCAGGAATTCCATATCGCCGGTGGCGTTGTAGTACTGGTGCACCGCAAAGGCGATATCCGCCGTCACGTGGTGCTCGATCTCACCGGTCTCGCAGGGCAGGATTTTACCGGTCACCAGGTCTACGCCCAGATTGTCCGGGGTCATATCTCCATCGTCGATCCAGGCTGATTCCCAGGGGTACATGGCACCCTGGTATCCTCTCTTTTGGGCCAGCGCCCTGGCGCCGGATAAGGTCCGATACCGGTATTCCAGCAGGTTTCTTCCGACCTCCGGCCAGGTAAACAGAAAAAAGGGGGAAATAAAAATCTCTGTGTCCCAGAAGGAATGTCCCTTGTAGCCCTCACCGCTCAGGCCCTTGGCGCCGATGCCCATGCGGCTGTCCCGGTGATTGGTCATGATATTCAAATGATAGATGGCAAATCGAATGGCAAGCTGATCCCGCACGCCGTCGGACTCCAGCTGCACATCGTGTTTCTCCCAAAACCGCGCCCAGACCTTGCTGCTGGCCTCCAGCACATCGGCATAGCTTTTGCCGATGACGCCTCTGAACCGCTCCAAGCTGTCACGAAATACCCGAGCGTTTGCCTCCTGAACCGTCAGTTCCCGGTATTCCATATCCCTGCCGGTGTAAACCGACGCCAATTTCTCCAGCACCAGAGTCTGACCTGCCTCTAAGCGGAGCATATATTTCCCGCCCAGGTATCGTCTGGAGGTCACGATCTTCATCGGAATGGACTCCTCCACCCCGTCCACCAGCAATCGGTGGCTTGCATGGGTCACCACCTGGATCCCGGAATTCAGAGTCCGGCAGGGATATTCCATGATGCTGCCGTCGTATACGCGGGCATGGCCCTCCACCATGTGCTGGGTGCCGGAGTTGGTCACCCGGCCATTGATGCCGCTGGTGATGACCACTTCCACGCTCTTATCCGTTGTAAGGGTCACCTGAGAACCCAGCAAATGGACGTCCGACATAGATACCGTCCGCCGCCAGGCCAGTTTCAGCGTGGCGCCCTGCGGGCTTACCCAGCAGACCTGCCGCATCGTTTCGCCGTTGTAGAGGTTCAGCTTTTGGCTGTAGGTTTCCACCCGGCCAATCAGCATGGAAAAGTTCTGCCCGGCGATCCGCAGACCAATATTGGTGACATCCGGCAAGTTCGGCAGCTCAGACACCTCGCTGTCATGAAACCGGTCGAAGGTACCGGATACAAACAGGTTCCGGGTCTGTCCCTCGTACTGCTCATCCAGAGCAGCGCGCTGCCCCAGATAGCCGTTACCCTGGGAAAAAATCGCTTCGTACTTTGCCATGAATTCCGGATGAAAGGCCTGTTCCTCCAGGATCCAGCCCGAACCCGCATTGGCGGTCAGCGCACCGTCCTTTGCCGTCATTGGCAATCCTCCCTAATATCGATGAGTCATTAGCCCTTCAGCCCGGATGCGGCCACACTCTGCTGAACCTGTTTCTGCATAAACAGATACAGCACCACTCCGGGAACGATGACCAGCGTCAGAGCGGCAAACATCTTCGTGTAGTCATAGGAGAAAGACTGATTGAAAAACTGCAGTGCGACGGGCATGGTGCGGGCATTCGCGGTATGGGTCAACATGGAGGCATAGAAATACTCGTTCCAGTTGTTCAGGAACATCAGGATGCCGGCAGTGGCCATGCCGCTCTTCGCCAAGGGCATATTGATGACCCAGAAGGTACGCAGAAAGCCCGCGCCATCCATGCGGGCGGCCTCGTCCAGGTCCTTGGGAACGGACAAGAATGCCGCTCTCAGGATAAACAGAGACATGGCCATGCCGCTGGAAATATAGACCAAGCCAAGGCCGGTCAGGGTATTGTACAGGCCCATATCGATGATCATGGAGAAGATGGGCTGCGCCTTGGCCGTGGAAGGTACCAGCAGAGTAATGGTGAACAGGCCGAACAGCAGCTCTCTGCCGGGGAACCGGAACTTGGCCAGGGCATAACCGGCCAGGGAGTAGATCGCCAGAGAGACCGCGGTGGCGCCCAGAGATACCATCAGGGAGTTGAAAAAGTAGGAGACAAAGTCGTATTTCTCAAAGAGGTACCGGTATGCCTCCAGACCCGACTGTAGGCTTGAGGGCATCACATACGCGCCGTTGAGAATTTCCGCGTTGGTTTTAAAGGAAGATACCAGCACCCAGAGAACGGGGAATACGGAGATTACCACGGTAATGACGACGAATATGTACATGAACACCCGGGTCAGCATCCAGGCTGAATTCTTCTTTTCAGACATAGCGCACCTCCTCACGCATCGGAATCACCGATGCGGAATGCCTTATTCACAGCCACGAGGACAATGATACCGAAAATAAACATCACAACGCCAATGGCGTTGGCAAAGCCGTAGTTATAGTCGGAAATGGCCCGCATCATCAAAACAGAAAGGCTCATGGTATCGGCGCCGGGGCCGCCGGAAGTGGTCAGCGCGATCGCCTCGTACATGGCAATACGGGAGGTGATGGAGCAGATAATCGCGGTGCCGATGGAGTTATGGCACAGGGGCAGATAGATCTGGCGGATCAAATGCCAGCCGGAGGCTCCATCCAGCTTTGCGGCCTCCGTCAAGCTGGGGGAAATGGCAACCAGATCGTTATACACGATCAGGGAGACCACGACGGAGTAGAACAGCCAGGTAAAGGTCACCGCCCAGAAGGCATAGGGCGACTGGAAGAACCACTGGACCTGGAATTCTGGGAACAGCTTTTGAATCAACACATTGACGGCGCCCACATCATTACTGAGCAAAAACCGGAAGATCAACGCAAACGCAGCGGGAGAAATGACGTTGGGGATCATGAACACCGCCCTGCTCAACTGCCAGCCCGCAGGCTTATAGAACCAGATGAAGGCCATGATTACACCATACCCCACATGGAGGGTCATGGCGATAACGGACCAGTACAGCAGGTTCTTCAAGGAGATGCTCGCCACACTGTTGCTGATGAGTCGAATGTAATTATCAATTCCAATGAAGGCGGGCTCGTTAAAGCCGTCCCACTTGGTGAAGGAAGTCCGAACAAGGACGAGGATGGGCTCTGCATAGAACATTAAGAAAACGACCAGCGTGGGAAACAGGAACAGATAGACCCACTTGAAATATCTGCGTTCCAAACGGCCGAATTGCATCGGAGGGGAGGCTCTCATTTTCATGGTTCTCTCCTTGCGCTGATTGTGGAAGTGGGCAGGAGCCCTGCCCACTTCCAAATATCAAACTGTTACTTATTACTTGGTCTCCAGCGCCTTAACGGTCAGGTCGTTGCAGAACTGCTCGGGAGTCATAACGCCGTTCACCAGTTGGACCAGGTCGGCGGCAAACACCTGCTCAGCGACAGACGCGGGCATGACGGTGGCAACGTTGGGGACAATAACGGTGTCCGCGGTGACTGCCGCCGACTGCTCGCTCAGCAGGGAGCTCTCGTTCAGCTTGCTCAGGAAACCGGCGCTGTAGGTCATCTTGGGGCACTGGCCGCCTTCAATCAGCATGAAGGTCTCCAGCTCCTCCTGGGAGTACAGGAACTCGATGAAGGCCAGCGCGCAGTTCAGCTCAGCCTCAGACTTGTAGTTGTTGGTCACGATCCAGCGGCCGTAAGCGGCGGTACTGGCCAGAGCAACGTTGCCGGGGTAGACATCGCCGTGAACGCTGGCGCCGTTGAAACTGTTGCTCCACTTAGTAGCCGCATCGACGGTAAACTCACCGTTCATCCAGGGGCCGTTGCAGATGACGGCGGCCTGGCTGCTCATGAAAGCGTTGGCAGCGTCAGCATAGGCAGCGCCCAGGGAGTTAGAGGCGGCGTGATCGGCCCAGATGGCCTTCAGCTTGGTCACAGCGTTAATCACGCAGGGCTGATTGTAGTCGTACAGCTTTTGCCCATCGTACTCCGTCAGCAGCTCTGCGCCGCCCTCTTCATTGGCAATCAGAGCGGACAGGAGGAGCATGGACGTCCACGCGTTGTCAACGGTCTGGAATGCGAACTTGTTGCCGCCCATCTCGGCGATCAACTCATCGATGGTCATGTCGGCAATTTTTTTGCTGGGGGTAAATAGGTCGGTGTTGTAGAACAGGCCGACAGTCGGGGTATAGACGGCGGGAACGCCGATGACGTCGCCGCTGTCCAGAGTGCTGAACGCCACGGAAGAATCCAGGCACAGGTCGTTGATCGTTTTATGCTCTGCCAGGAAATCGTTCATGGGGTAGTACAAGTTCTGGGGAACCAGCACAGTATTGACAAAGTCGGCTGTGGTGGACGGCGCGCCGCTGACGATCAGGGGCAGGTTGCCGGTCCGCGCCAGCATAGACAGCTGGGGGAAGTACTCGTCCTCGGAGATCTCCTCCAGAACGATCTGGTAAACGCCGGCGTTTTGCTCGTTAAAGCGCTTGACGGCGGGCTCAAAGTAGACAGCGCCCGCGTTCTCCCCAACCATGTAGGAAGGAATGGTGATGGTGGTCATTTCTG
>DATMXU010000149.1:0-4583 GCA_035562355.1 Pseudoflavonifractor sp. | reverse complement strand
GTGATAGACTGTACCTGTAATTTTTGAGGGACTTTGTAACTAAGCGTAAATTTTATATTTGAGGGGTGTTTTACATGTCTGAGGCAGCAAGGGTTGGTCGTCGCATCAAGTGTCTGAGGAAAAGAAAGGGCTATACACAGGAGCGTTTGGCGAACGAGCTTTTCGTCAGCCAATCTTATCTGCGCGAAATCGAGCACGGGACGGCAAATCCCACCGTCAACCTGGTGGCAAAAATCACCTCATTCCTGGAGGTGCAGCCGGACGTCGCCCCGAAGGGCGCCGCCGGGCCGGAGGAAGGGGAGACGGTCTTGCTGCCGCAAGCACCTCAATGAGAAAGAAGTAGAGGCGGCCCTTTTTGGGCCGCCTCTCATACTGTCAAAAAAACCTTGGACCGAAAGTCTCGGAGGGAGGGATAGTGTGAAAGGGAACCGTCAGGGTTCCCTTTCATGTGCAGGAAGACCACTTTTTGAAACTTCTTACGGTGTTTCAAAAAGTGTAACAGCCTGTCAAAGAAGTCCCGCGGGACTTCTTTGACAGGCTGAGAGGCGGCCCTTTTTGGGCCGCCTCTGCGTGTGATGCTTAAAGTTTTGAGGTTCTAACGGGGGGAGCGGAAGGCGCGGTTAATGGCCGATAGGATGCCCCTGAGAGGAGCCAGGTTGATGTTGTGGGAGATACCTACCCCGAACACGTCCTTTCCCGCTCTGTCGCGGAGATGGATATAGGCCACGGCCATGGAGTCCGAGCCCACCGAGATGGCGTGCTCCTTGTAGTCCACGAAGGTGAACCGGTCCATCTTCTGCCCGTGGATGGCGTTGAAAAAGGCGTCGATGGGGCCGTTGCCCGCTCCATGGACCTCAAACACCGTGTCCTGGTGTCTGAGCGTGCCCTTGAAGGTGACGTGGGAGTGGCCGCTCTCGTCGGTGGATTCGGCAAAGGCGTGGCGCACCAGCTGGTAGGGGGCGGTGGCGTCGATATAGTTCTCCTTAAAGAGGTCGTAAATCCGCTGGGGCTCGATCTCCTTGCCCACCCGGTCAGTCTCGGCCTGGACGATGCGGCCAAACTCCGGGTGCATGGCCTTGGGCAGGTCGAAACCGAAGCTCTGCTGCATGACGAAGGCAGCGCCCCCCTTGCCCGACTGGGAGTTGATGCGGATGATGGGCTCGTACTGCCGTCCCACGTCGGCCGGGTCGATGGGCAGGTAGGGGATCTCCCATTTGTCTGTGCCGCTCTCGCGCATATAGACCGTGCCTTTATTGATGGCGTCCTGATGGGAGCCGGAGAAGGCGGTGAAGACCAGCTCGCCGGCATAGGGCTGCCGCTCGCCCACCTTCATTTTGGTGGTGCGCTCGTACATCTCCCGGATTTTGTTGATGCTGGAGAAGTCCAGGCCCGGGTCCACCCCCTGGGTGTGCATATTCAGGGCCAAGGTGACCATGTCCACATTGCCTGTGCGCTCGCCGTTTCCAAAGAGGGTGGCCTCGATCCGGTCGGCCCCGGCCAGAAGGCCCATCTCGGCGGTGGCTACGCCGCAGCCGCGGTCGTTATGGGGGTGGAGGGAGATGATGGCGCTCTCCCGCCCGGGCAGGCGGTCGATGAAATACTCGATCTCGTCGGCGAAGTAGTTGGGCATACAGTTCTCCACCGTGGTGGGCAGGTTGAGGATGACCTTCCGCTCGGGCGTGGCCCCCAGAGCCTCCAGGACGGCCTGGCAGATCTCCACGGCGGCGTCCATCTCGGTGCCCATAAAGCTCTCGGGGGAGTATTCGTACCGCAGGTCCATCCCGGCAGCGATGGCGTCCCGGCTCAGCTCGGCGATGAGGGCGGCTGCCTCCACGGCGATCTTCTTCACGCCCTCCACGTCAGTCTGGAAGACCACCTTGCGCTGGAGGGTGGAGGTGGAGTTATAGAAGTGGAAGATGACGTGCTTGGCGCCCTTAATGGCCTCAAAGGTCCGCGCAATGAGGTGGGGCCGGGCCTGGACCAGCACCTGGATGGTCACGTCGTCTGGAATGTGGCCGCCGTCGATGAGTTCCCGGCAGATCTCGTACTCGGTCTCGCTGGCGGAGGGGAAACCGATCTCGATCTCCTTCACGCCGATGTCCAGCAGGGTGTGGAAGTACTCCAGTTTTTCCTGAAGGTTCATGGGGTCCACCAGGGCCTGGTTGCCGTCGCGCAGATCCACGCTGCACCAGATGGGGGCCTTGGTGATCTGCCGGTCGGGCCAGCGGCGCTTTTCCATCCTGATGGGGGCGAAGGGGATGTACTTCTCGTTGTTCATGGGGAATGACCTCCTTGACGCCGGGGACATATCAAAACGCCCCCGACCTAAATTTAGGTCAGGGGCGTAAACTTACGCGGTACCACCCTGATTCGGCAGTCAGTTTCCCGACAGCCCTCGATGGCCTCTAACAAGGCCGTGGCCGGTAACGTGGCCGGACGGTCCGCCCTACTTGCGTTCAGACAGACAGCTCAGGGACCAGTATACACATCGGCTCCGCACATTGGCTCGCACCGACCGCCAACTCTCTGAGAGGGAGTACCCATGTCTTCTTCCCGTCATCGCTCTTTGGGATTGGGGCCATTATAGCCGAAAGCTCCGGCTTTGTCAAGGGAGGAAACTTATGGCACGCAGGGGAGCGCCCGAGTAAAAGAGAGGCGGCCCCTGCGGGCCGCCTCCATATTGGTTGTTGCTTACTCGCCGAAACCACCCTCGACCTGGGCAACCAGGTGATCCACAGCCTCTTTCTCGTCGGGGCCGTTGGCGGCGATTTCAATGGTGGTACCGCAGCTCAGGCCGGCAGCCAGGAGCATGATGATGGATTTGGCGTTGGCGGGGTCGCCGCCGGCGTCAACGTTGCGAATGGTGATGTCGGACTTGAACTGCTTCGTGGCCATCACGAAAGTAGAGGCCGGACGGGCGTGGAGGCCCGTCTTATTGATGATCTTTGTCTGCCGTGCGTACAATGGGTCCACCTCATTTTTCTTCAATCTTGCAGATGCGCCGTCTTGAGCGGAGGGCGCTTCTTACCAATAGGATATAACAGAACCGCCAAATTTTCAACAGAAAAAATTTTGCGTACTGAGAAAAGGCCTTATTTCTCCTGGAGGAGCTTGTTGAGCTCCGACATGAAGGTGCTGATGTCCTTGAACTGGCGGTACACCGACGCAAACCGGACGTAGGACACCTCGTCCACGTCCTTGAGCTTTTCCATCACCAGCTCGCCGATTCGGGCGGAGGGGACCTCCCGGTCCATCTCGTTCTGAAGGGCCTGCTCGATCTCGTCGGCGATGCGCTGGAGGGTGTCGAAGGAGACGGTACGTTTCTCGCAGGCGCGCAGCATGCTGCCGGTCAGTTTGCTGCGGTCAAAGGTCTGGCGGCTGCCGTCCTTCTTGATGACCACCAGGGGCAGGCTCTCCATTGTCTCGTAGGTGGTGAACCGCTTGTGGCACTCCAGGCACTCCCGCCTGCGGCGGATGCTGGACCCCTCGTCCGAGGGGCGGGAGTCTACGACCTTGCTCTCCAGGTTTGAACAGAACGGGCACTTCATCGCCGATTCCTCCAGATGCTTTTAATCTCTATTTGTAATTAGGCAGGCGCGAATCATGAAATACAAGATATAATAGCCGCTTTGCGGTTATTATACCATAGAAATACTAAATATGGTATCTCTTTTTTTAAAAGTTTGGCACAGTGCGTTTCATGGCGTGGGACCTGTATAAATTGCGCCAATTGTTGGGAAGAATAGGAACACAGCAAGGGAGGTGAACTTTGTGCAGAACAAAAACGATTCACAGAACGCTAAGAACCAGAATCAGAACCAGAGCCAGAACCAGAGCCAGAATAAGGCCAGGATCCCCGGCGGCGAGAACAAGAAGAAGGATCGCCCTCAGAACAAGAACGACAGGCCGGAGCAGTACTGAATTTTCCCTGCGATACGCGGGGCCGGAGTGGGTCACTCCGGCCCCGCGTATTTTCTTGAAAAATAGTATTGACAAACGGGCTGATTTTGGTATAATAAACCCTGCGCTTGTCAAACGGCAGGCGGTATACAGCGGGATTGTGTAAGGGTAGCACGACAGACTCTGACTCTGTTTGTGAGGGTTCAAATCCTTCTCCCGCTGCCACAAGAGACCCTGCAACCTTAATGGTTGCAGGGTCTTCTTTTTGCCGTTTTTGAGGAGACCACCCTTTGCCATACCCTTTAGCGGCAAATTGCACCCCGTATGTATCGTTCCATTCTGTCCGCGCTGTTCCGTTTCATCTTGTCCGACACATGACCGTACACGTCCAAGGTAAAGGCCGCCGTTGCGTGGCCCGGGTTGCCCTGGACTGTTTTTACGTCGCTCCCGTTTTGGAGGGATAGCACGGCAAATGTGTGTCGGGGGTCATGCACACGGACATCGGAAACGCCAACGGACGGCTATCTTTTTGAAGTGGTTATGACCGTCTGCGGGTGCAGGTGCGCCCCAAACTCATTGGTGAATACGGGACACTCTCGCGCTCTTTCTCGTCCTGTCAGCCCTGCCATGCCTCGCCAGCGCGAAACCGTTGCAGGCTTTCTTCTTTTCGGCGGCTTTCTAAC
>DATMXU010000148.1:0-15414 GCA_035562355.1 Pseudoflavonifractor sp. | reverse complement strand
GCGGGCGGAGCGCCGGGCGGGGAAGAGTCCACTCTCCAGCGGCGAGATCAGACCTACACCTTCCTCCTGATCGCTCAGGACCAGGTCAGCTCCAGCACCGACACGCTGATCGCCGTCACCTACGACGTGCCCAACAAGAAGGTGGGAATGGTCTCCATCCCCCGGGACACGCTGGTGGACCGAAAGGTGGGGCCCTACCGCTACTATAAGATCAACGCCGCCTACGGCAACGCCGAAACCAATTCCCCCGGCAGCGGTGTCGGCGAATTGAAGGACGCGGTGAGCGACCTGCTCGGCATTCCCATCGACTACTATGTGATGGTGGACGTGCCCTCCTTCGTCCGCATTGTGGACGCGGTGGGCGGGGTGGACTTCGAGGTGCCGGTCTATATGGACTACGATGCGCCCGACCAGGACCTGCATATCCACTACGAGGCAAAGCTCTACCGCGGCCTCTCGGGCAAGCAGGTGATGGAGATCGCGCGGTGCCGTAAGAACACCATTTGGAAGGGCGGGTCCTATACGCTCTATGACGCCTATCCCGACGCCGAGATCGGCCGCACCCGCACCCAGCAGGCCCTCTTAAAGGCCATCGCCAAAAAGCTGATCTCCTGGAACAGTATTCCCCGGATCACCAAGCTGGCCGGCATTGTGAATGAGAGCGTGGAGACCAACATGCCGCTGGACGACATGCTCTTCTTCGCCCAGAACGGCATCACCGTGGACCTGGCCGCGGGACTGACCACCGCGACCTTCCCCGGTGACGGCACAGTGACCTACCGGGGCGTGGACTACTGTTACCTGTATGACAAGGCCGCAGCGCTGGAGCTCATCAATACCCTCCTCAACCCCTACACCACCGAGGTCACTGAGGATATGGCGGATATTTTCCAGATAAACTAAAACAAATTCCCCTTCCGCCGCATGGCGGAAGGGGAATTTATTGTGGCGTGAGCGTCTTACGCCCCCTGGCCGCTGAAATACGCCCGCGTGGCCTCCGTGTCCCGCATGATCTGGACGCGCAACTCCTCCAGGGTGCCAAAACGTACCTCCGGACGGAGGAAACGGTAGAACTCCATGCGGAGGGTCTGTCCGTACAGGTCGCCGTCGAAATCCAGGAGGAACCCCTCCACGTTGACCTCGCCGTGGTCGTCCACCGTGGGGCGGACGCCCACGTTGGTGACGGCCAGACGGCTGTCACCGTTTTCAAAAAAGACCTTGGTGGCGTACACCCCCTTGGCGGGCACCAGCACGCCGGGGGCAAAACGGAGGTTCACTGTGGGAAAGCCCAAGGTGGAGCCCAGCTTTTTCCCGTGCTGCACCGTGTCGGTGAGGGTATGGGGGTGGCCCAGGAAGTAGTTGGCCCGCTCGGTCTCCCCCTGGCTCAAGAGGCCCCGGATGTAGGTAGAGGAGATGGTAATGCCGCAGAGCTCCACCTTGGGGATGATGTCGCACCCGATTCCCAGCTCGGCACATTTGGCCTTCAGGCGCTGTGGGTTGCCCTCCCCCTTGTAGCCGAAGTGGAAGTCGTGCCCCGCCACCAGGTGGACAGCGCCGTTCTCCTTCACCAGGAAGTTGGTAATGAAGTCCTCCCAGGGCATGCGCATCATGCGCTCGTCAAAGCGGGCCACAATGATCTCCTTGATTCCGTAGTACCGGCGCATCAGCTCGGCCCGGTCCAGAGGGGAGCTGATGAGGGGCATGGGGGAGCCGACGATCAGATGCTCCGGATGGGTGTCGAAGGTGACGGCGGCCGGGATCACGCCCCGGCGCTCCGCCTCCTCTGCAACCCGGCGGAGCAGGGCGGCATGGCCCAGGTGGACGCCGTCAAAGAAACCCAATGCGATCACGCGTTTTTTCTGTTCCAAAAGTGCTACACCTCGTAAAAGCTCTTGATGGTGGTCAGTCTGCCCTCCGCTGCGCGGCACAGCGCGAGAAAGGCATTGCCCTCGCCGTAGACCCGGTATTCCCCTGGCGCCAGCGCGGGCGCAGGGAGAGTCATGCCGTTGCGCAGCTTTCGCTCGGCGTCAGGCTGGAGAAGTACGATAGGCCGGTCGCTGAAATAGGCGTCCACCGGCAGCAAAAGGGCCTGGGGGTCCTCCGCCTCCAGCACCTTGTCCAACGGCACGGCGTCGTCCAGGGTAAAGCCGCAGGCCATGGTGCGCCTGAGGGACGCCATCGTCCCCCCGCAGCCCAGGGCAGCGCCCACGTCGTGGCAGATCGTGCGGATGTACGTGCCCTTGGAGCAGCGGACCCGCAGCAGATAGTCGCCGCCGGTCTGAGCATGCTCATCTGCCCCGGCGGGCAGCAGCTCCAGGGCGTGGATGGTGATGGGCCGGGGCTCCCGCTCCACCTCCTTGCCCTTTCGGGCCAGCTCGTAGAGCTTCTTCCCGTCCCTCTTGATGGCGGAGTACATGGGCGGAATTTGCAGGATATTCCCCCGGAACCGGGCGAGCACGGCCTCAAGCTCCTCCCTGCCCGCCTCCGCGGGGCGCTCCTCCAGAACCGTTCCGGTGAGGTCCTGGGTATCGGTAACGACGCCCAGGCGCAGTCCGGCCACGTATTCCTTCTCCCCCTCGGCGGCAAACTCCACCGCCCGGGTGGCCCGGCCCACAAAGACGGGGAGGACGCCGGTGGCCATAGGATCCAAGGTGCCCGCGTGGCCGATGCGTTTCTCCTTCAGCTTGCCCCGGAGCTTGGCCACCACGTCGTGACTCGTCCAGAGCGGGGGCTTATCGATGATGATAATCCCGTTAGCCATGCTTCACCTGGCGGATGGCGGCCAGAATGGCGGCCTTCGCGTCCTGAACGGTGCCGTAGACGGTGCAGCCCGCAGCGGCGGCGTGGCCGCCGCCCCCCAGGAGGGCGCAGACCGCGGTGGCGCTGACGGCGCTGGAGGTGCGCACGGACAGCTTACACTCGCCCGGGCGCAGCTCCCGGATGGTGACCGAGGCGCTGACCCCCTCCACCTGGCCCACGTAAGCGGCGATATCCTCCACATCCTCCTCGGTGGCGTCCAGCGCGGCCATCATCTCCAGAGAGACGGCGGCTACGACGGTCTGGCCGCCGTCGAAGAGCTCCATCCCCTCGCAGAGCATGCTCTCCAGCCGGAGGCGTTTCATACTCTTGGTGCGGAAGTGCCGCTTGTTGGCGCTCCGATAGTCGATGCCGGTCTCCATCAGTGCGGCCGCCACGGTGTGGGTGCCGGCGGTGGTATTGCTGTACACAAAGCAGCCCGTGTCGGTGGAGACGGCCACATAGAGGGGCAGAGCCACCTCACGGTCTACATGCCCCCACTGGCGGATAATATCGTATATCAGCTCACCGCAGGCGGCCCGGGTGGGGTCCACGCAGTTTTCCCGCCCAAAGCCCTCGTTGGAGGGGTGGTGGTCGATGGCGAGATCGATGCCCCGCTCCAGATAGGGCAGGGCGTTTTCTGTGAAGAGGCCGACTCCGGCGATGTCCACGCTGACCACAAAGGCGGGAATAAATCCGTCAGGGGCCAGGTACCCCTCCAAATAGGGGACAAAGAGGGCGGTGGCGTCGGAGTTCTCCAGCACCCAGGCCGTCTTGCCCAAGGCCCGGAGGGCGGCGCAGAGCCCTACCGCGCAGCCGATGGTATCCCCATCGGGCCGTCGATGGGTCAGGATGAGGATATGGTCTTGCGCCGCGAGGAGCGCGGCGGTCTCTTTATAGTCCATAGCGAAACCTCCAATGGGGGAACATAGGCCGGTGAGGGCGCCGGCCTCTGCCCTATTTGTCCAGCTTTTCGATCAGCTCCAGGATGTGGGCGCCCTTGTCAATGGAGTCGTCCCGCTCGAAGATGAGCTCGGGGGTGTAGCGCAGGCTCAGCGCGCCGCCCAGCTCACGCCGGAGGTATCCCCCGGCGGATTTGAGCCCCTTGACCACCTCGTTCACGTCGCTCTTATCCAGCACACTGACGAAGACCTTGGCGTACCGGAGATCGGGGGTGGTCTCCACCGCGGTGATGGACACCAGCCCGTGGACCCTGGGGTCCTTGACGGTGCGGATCATGTTCGACAGCTCCCGCTGGATCTCCTCATTGATGCGCCCGATTCTGTTATTTGACATAATCGTTTTCTCCTAAATACACGAGGAGGGGGCGGGCGCTCTGCCCGCCCCTCTCCGGCTCGTTGCTTATACCTCGATCTGCTCCATGATGAAGGCCTCGATCACGTCGCCGATCTTTACGTCGCCGTACTTCTCGATCGTGACGCCGCACGCCCCACCCGGCTGCGCCGTGCGGGGTGGGCGGATTCCATTCAAATCGGGCGAAGTGAATTCGCACGATTCCAAGGTTTTGACTGCGTCAAAACGCTTGTTACGAGTGCCGCGTCACACCACAATCTGCTCCATGATGAAGGCCTCGATCACGTCTCCGATCTTCACGTCGCCGTACTTCTCGATCGTGACGCCGCACTCGTAGCCCTGGGCGACCTCCTTGACGTCGTCCTTGAAACGGCGGAGAGTGGCGATGACACCCTCGTGGGTGATAATATTATCGCGCATAAGGCGCAGCTGCGCGCCGCGCTGGATCTTGCCGCGCGTGACGTAGCAGCCCGCGACGATGCCCGCGCCGGTGATCTTGTAGACCTCGCGGATCTCGGCCTCGCCCAGGGAGACCTCCTTGAACTTGGGGGCCAGCATGCCCTTCATGGCGGTCTCGATCTCCTCGATGGCGTCGTAGATGACGCGGTACATCCGCATATCCACGCCGAGGCGCCCAGCGTTGTCCCGGGCGTTGTTGTCCGGACGGACATTAAAGCCCACGATGATGGCGTTGGAGGTGGAGGCCAGCATCACGTCGCTCTCGCTGATGGCGCCCACGGCCGAGTGAATGACCCGGACGCGGACCTCCTCGTTGGTGAGTTTCTCCAGGGAGGCCTTGACCGCCTCGGCGGAGCCCTGCACATCGGCCTTGACGATGATGTTCAGGTCCTTCAGCTCGCCCTCCTGGATCTGGCTGAACAGATCCTCCAGGGAGACCTTCTGTTTCACGCTGCCGGTGGTGGCATTCTTCTGCTCATGCTTGCGCTGCTCCACCAGCTCGCGGGCCATGCGCTCGTCGGCCACGGCGTGGAAGTCGTCGCCCGCGCCGGGCACCTCACCCATGCCGATGATCTCCACAGGCACGGAGGGACCCGCCTCGGTGAGTTTTTCGCCCTTGGCGTTGGTCATGGCGCGGACGCGGCCCACGGCGGTACCGGCAATGATAACGTCGCCCTGATGGAGGGTGCCGTTCTGGACCAGAAGGGTAGCCACGGGGCCGCGGCCCTTGTCGAGCCGGGCCTCGATAACGGCGCCGTGGGCGGTACGGTTGGGGTTGGCCTTGAGCTCCCGCATCTCGGCGGTGAGGGAGACCATCTCCAGGAGGGTATCCACTCCCATACCTGTCTTGGCGGAGATGGGGACCAAGATGGTGTCGCCGCCCCACTCCTCGGCCACCAGGCCGTACTCGGTGAGCTGCTGCTTGATCTTCTCGGGGTTGGCGGTGGGCTTATCCATCTTGTTGATGGCCACGATAATGGGGATCTCGGCGGCCTTGGCGTGGTTGATGGACTCCACGGTCTGGGGCATGATGCCGTCGTCGGCCGCCACCACCAGGATGGCGATGTCGGTGATCATGGCGCCGCGGGCACGCATGGCGGTGAAGGCCTCGTGGCCGGGGGTATCCAGGAAAGTGATGAGCTTGCCGCCCACCTCCACCTGATAGGCGCCGATGTGCTGGGTGATGCCGCCCGCCTCGCCGGAGGCCACGTTGGCGGCCCGGATGCGGTCGAGGAGAGAGGTCTTGCCGTGGTCGACATGGCCCATGACCACCACTACGGGGGCGCGGGCAACCAGATCCTCGTCCTTGTCCTCGGCGGTGTCGATCAGCCTTTCCTCAATGGTGACGATGACCTCGCGCTCCACCTTGCAGCCCATGTCCTCGGCGATGATGGAGGCGGTGTCGAAATCGATGACGTCGCTGAGGGAGGCCATGACACCGTTTTTGATGAGGCACTTGACCACCTCGGCCCCGGTCTTCTTCATGCGGGAGGCCAGCTCGCCCACGGCGATCTCGTCGGGGATGAGGACCTTGAGGGGGGCCTTCTTGGCAATCTCCAGACGGAGGCGGCGCAGCTTGTCCTGCTCCTCCTGGCGGCGCTTGTTGCCGAAGTTCTGGCCGTTTTTGTTCTTATTGCCCCGGCCCTGAAACTTCTGTTTCCCGGCCTGCATGGTCTGGGTACGCTGGGAGGCGATGTTCTCCAGGCGCTCATCGTACTTCTCCAGGTTCACGTTGCCGCCCTTGCGGGTATCCACCACCTTCTTCTCGGGCACGCGGGTGGTGGGACGGTTCTCCCCGCTCTGGGCGGGGGCCGCCTTCTGGGACGCGGGCGCAGCCGCCGCCGGGGCGGAGACTGCGGGGGCGGCAGGCGCGGCCGCCGCCGGGGCGGGCGCAGCCTTGGGCCGCTCGGGTGCCGCAGCCGCCCTGGGCTCGTGATAGGTGTCGGCGAAGATGCTCTCGATGCTCGTCACCTGATTATGCTGGGTGAGGTGCTCGAAGAGGACGTTGAGCTCCCGGTCCTCCAAGGCCTGGCCGGATTTCTTGGGCGTGGGTTCGTACTTCGTCAGGATCTCAATGATGTCCTTGCTGGAGCGGTTGAAATCCTTGGCCACGTCGCTTACACGGTATTTATTGTTCAGCAAATATGCCACCTCCAAAATGGTCCCTTGGAGCTTGCACCAATAGGAAAACGCAGGGCCGCGGGCGGTGGGGACGTCCCCTTGCCCTACCCTTTCTTATTGGAACAAGCCCGTTACTTGAAAACGTCTGCCGCTCATTTCTTGCGAATGGTGATCTTGCCCCGGGGCCGGAGCGGCGTATCGGCCTTCCCGGGCACGGCGGGCGGAGCTGCGGACACTGGAGCTGCCGGGGCGGCCCAGGGCTTGCGCTTGCCCTCACGCTGGTTCTTCTCGTGGACCTTCTGCTCACGCTGACGCTGAAGGATCTTCTGAGCTTTGGCGTCTAACTGGGCGGCGGCATCGCCGTACCGCTCCGGGTCCTGGGCCGAGAGCTTTTTCACCAGTGACGCGGCAAAGCCCGCGTCGGTGAAGGCCGCCATGGCGCAGGTGGCGCGCCCCAGGGCGGAGCCCAACTCCGCCTTGGTAAAGGGGACGCCCAGCCACTTCACATGGCCCGCGTCGGCAAAGTGGGAGGCCCGGCGGCGGGTATTCTCGGCGGCGTCAGCGGCCACGATAATGAGCTTGGCCTGCGATGCGCGGGCGGCGGCCCCCACCGGCTCTTCGCCGATCTCCAGCCGCCCCGCCTTTTTCGCGAGACCTATCAAAGAGAGGAGTTCACGGTTCACTTGGCGGTGCCTCCTTCATCTCTCTCTCAAGGCCCTCGTACACCTCGGCGGGGAGCTGGGCCGAGAAAGCCCGCTCCAGGGCCCTGGACTTTCTGACCTTGGCAAGACAGTCGGGATTGGGGCAGAGATAGGCGCCGCGGCCGGGTTTCTTCCCCTTGAAGTCGAGGGAGATATCCCCCTCGGGGGAGCGGACCACGCGGATCAGGTCCCGCTTGGGTTTCATCTCCCGGCAGCCGAGGCACTGCCGGAGCGGTATTTTCTTGGGCATGGCGGTCATCTCCCCACACGGCTCCCGCCGTGCGGGGGCCCCTTTCTTTTTTGATCTGCCCGGCGGAAGTCAATTCCGCCGACATCAAGGTTTTGGCCAAGGCCAAAACCCTTGGACGCCGCATTCACGGCGAGGCTGGCAGCCTTACTCAGCCGCCTCTTCAGCCGCATCCTCCGACGCGGGGTCGGGGTTGGAGGCGGGCTTGATGTCGATTTTATACCCCGTCAGCTTGGCGGCCAGGCGGGCGTTTTGGCCCTCCTTGCCGATGGCGAGGGAGAGCTGGTCGTCAGGCACCACCACACGGCAGCTCTTGCCGTCATCCAAAGTGGTGACGCCCAGGACGTCGGCAGGTGAGAGGGCGGCGGCCACATACTCGGCGGGGCTGTCGGAGTACTTGATGATGTCCACCTTTTCGCCCTTGAGCTCGTCGACGATGTTGTTCACCCGTTGCCCGCGGGGGCCCACACAGGCGCCAATGGGGTCCACGTTGGGATTGGCGGACCAGACGGCCAGCTTGGTGCGGCTGCCCGCCTCACGGGCAATGGACTTGACCTCCACGGTGCCGTCGTAGATCTCGGGCACCTCCAGCTCGAAAAGCCGCTTGACGAGACCGGGGTGGGTACGGGAGATGAGGACCTGGGGCCCCTTGGTGGAGCGGCGGACCTCTACCACGTAGACCTTCAGCCGGTCCCCCTCGCGGTAAGTCTCGCCCCGGACCTGCTCACCCACGGCGAGGAACGCGTCGGTCCCCTCGCTGCCGGAGCCGATGTGGATATTCACGGCGCCGGAGCGGGGGTCCACCCGGGTGACGACGCCGGTCAAAAGCTCGTGCTCCTTGGAAGAGAACTCGTCATATATCATGCCACGCTCAGCCTCGCGCATACCCTGGATGATGACCTGGCGGGCGGTCTGGGCGGCGATGCGCCCAAAGTTCTTGGGCTTGATCTCAATGCGGATCACGTCCCCCAAGGCCACATGGGGAAGGGAGCGGAGGGCCTCCTCCAGGCTGATCTCAGTGAAGGAGTTGTCCACGGTCTCCACCACGTCCTTCTTGATGAAGACCCGGACCTCGCCCTTCTCCTCGTTGGTCTCCACTACCACGTTGTCGCCCGCCACGTCGGGGTCCTTCTTATAGGCGGAGGTAAGGGCCTGAGTGATCTTCTCCAGCATATAGGATTTGGGGATGCCCCGTTCCTTCTCGATCATATCGATGGCGATAAAAAATTCCTTGGCGTCCAGCTCGTTGGTCTTCTGGGGCTTTGCGTTCTTCTTAGGCATGTCGTCGTTCTCCTTTAAGCGCGGGCGGCCGATTGCCGCCCCCTGCGTATTACTAAATCCTCACATACAGCCGGACCTGGGCCACGTCCTTCTTCGGGAACAAAATCTCCCCCGCCTTCGTCTCAAGGGTGATATCCCCGTCGGCATAGGCGCGGAGCAGGCCCACATGGTCCTTTCGTCCCTCCAGGGGGCGGTAGAGCCGGACCTCCGCCTCCGCGCCCAAAAACTGCGCGAAGTGCTCCGGCTTTTTGAGGACCCGGTCGATCCCGGCGGAGGAGACCTCCAGCGTATAGCCGCCCTCGATGGGGTCGGCCTCATCCAGGGCGTCGGACAGGGCGCGGGAGACTATTTCGCAGTCGTTGATATCCACGCCGCCGATCTTGTCGATAAAAACGCGCAGATACCACGTCCCGGCCTCTTTGACGTACTCCACATCCCATATGGTGCAGCCGTTTGCCGCCGCGATGGGCTCGGCCAGTTCACGGGTAAGCTCGGTGACTTTCGCCATGGAAACGCCTCCTTCAGGCAGGTCTTCCAGAAAAAACCACGCCATTTTTTTCAATAAGAAAGAGCGGGGCGAACCCCACTCTCCACACACTTCCTTTACTATCGTATGGAGTATAACACAGCCCCTTCTAAAATGCAAGTATTTTCAGTGTTTTGACGTATCTTTAGGGATAGCGCCGGGTAGAAATATTTTGTAACCTCTTTTAGGTTGACGGGATTTGGGAGAAATTGATACAATAAATGCAATTACCGAAGCGGAGAGGAGCTTTTGCCATGAACGAGGCCATGCGGATCCTGAACGAGGTGAAAAAAGCGGTGGTGGGCAAGGACGAGGTGCTGGCCCGCGTGCTGCTGGCCTTGCTGGCCCGGGGGCACATCCTGCTGGAGGATATCCCCGGCGTGGGGAAGACCACCATGGCCCTGGCCTTCTCCAAGGCTCTGTCTCTGGGGTATAACCGGGTACAGTTCACCCCCGACGTGATGCCCTCGGACATCACGGGCTTTTCTCTCTATCACAAGGAGACGGGGCGGATGGAGTACCAGCCCGGCGCGGCGCTGTGCAACCTCTTTTTGGCGGACGAGCTCAACCGGGCCACCAGCCGCACCCAGTCGGCCCTGCTGGAGGCCATGGAGGAGGGACAGGTAACGGTGGACGGTATGAGCCACCCGGTACCCCGGCCCTTCACCGTCATCGCCACCCAGAACCCGGCGGGGGCCTCGGGTACGCAGCTCCTCCCCGACTCCCAGATGGACCGCTTTATGGTGCGCCTGTCCATCGGCTACCCCGACGCCGCGCACGAGGTGGAGCTTCTACGCCGCAAACAGGGGGGCAGCTCGCTGGACCAGGTGATGCCCGTGCTGGATAAAGGCGGGCTCCTCGCCCTCCAGGAGCAGGTGGACAAGGTCTATATGGCGGACGAGATGCTCGACTACGTGGTGCGCCTCATCGGGGCCACCCGGAACCACCCCGCTATCGAGCAGGGCGCCAGCCCCCGGGCCTCTCTGGCTGTGGCAGCCATGGCGAAGGCGGCCGCCTTTGTTCAGGACAGGGACTACGTGGTGGCCGGGGATATCCGGCTGGTCTTCCCCGACACGGTAGGGCACCGGCTCCTCCTCTCCCCCGGGGCGGGAAACAAGGCGGTGGACGAGCTCTCCCCCACGCAGGCTATCCTCCGGGCGATTCCCGCTCCGAGGGTCAAGTAGATGGCCCGCTGCCGGATCGGATATCTGCTGGCCCTGCTGGGGGCGGGCGCCTTTTTCCTCTCCTTTCACGGCTACTTTTCCTTTTATGTGCTCATTCTGGCGCTGGTCTTCCCTCTCTTCTCCCTGGCGGTGAGCTTGCCGGGGATGCTGGGGACCAGGGTCATCTTTGCTGTGTCCCAGCAGGCCATCCGCCGGGGCGGCTCCGTCCGCCTGAGCCTTACGGCGGAAAACCGGTTCAAGCTCCCCTTAGGGCGGCTGAGCGGGCGCATCCGCTGTACCAACCTGATGACGGGGCGCAGCGTCTCCTTCCGCCGGAAAGCCGCGGGCGGCTCTCTGGGGCTCTCCCTCACCGCCGATGTGGACGAGCACCACTGCGGTCTCCTGCGGTGCGAGGTCACAGCACTCAAGGTCTGCGACCTGCTGGGGCTGTTCGCCCTCCGCCTGCTCCCGCCGGAGAGGATCGACCTCCTCTCCCTGCCTCTGGACCTGCCGCCGGAGGAGCACCCCGCCCTGCTGGGGGAGGGGGAGCGGCAGCTGATCTTAAAGCCCCGACCCGGCGGCGGGCCCGGTGAGGACTACGAGCTGCGGCCCTACCGGGCGGGGGATCCCATGCGCAGCGTGCACTGGAAACTCTCCACCAAGCTGGACGAGCTGGTGGTGCGTGAGATGCTGGAGCCGGTACAGATCCAGGTGGTGTTGACCTACGACCATTTCGGCGCGCCCGAGGATCTGGACCGGGTGATGGATCGGCTGGACGCCATCTCCCGGGCCCTCATCGAGCGGGAGCGTCCCCACGCCATCCGCTGGGCCGACCCGCTCACCGGCGCTGCGCGCAGCGCGGTTGTCTCCTCCCTGAACGACCTGCGGGCCTTTGAATACGCCGCCTTCGCCATCCCCGCGCCCCAGTCCGGCCTATCGATCCTGGCCCAGCCGATCCGAACCGAGGGCGGCGCCGCCCTCCGGCGCCACCTGCATATCTCCGCGGAGGAGAGAGGGGGCGGCGAGACATGACCGAAAAATTTACTTGGAAGGAGCGGCTCGGCATGGCCGCCGCCGATCTCCTCACGCTCCTGCTGGGGCTGTACGGGGCCCTGTTCTCCTTTCTCACCGCTTTCCCCCTGCCGGTGGATGAGGAGCTCCTCCTGTCCGCCTGCGCTTTGGCCGCGATGGCGGCGGTTGCGGTCTTCTCCCTGCCGAAGGCGCGGTACCGGCTCCCTCTGGTCCTCCTGTGGCTGGGCTGGATGGGGTGGACCGTATGGAACAATTTCTCCGGCCTGGTTCTGGCCGCCCTGGCCTGCGCGGAGCGGGTGGGCGCGGTCTTTGTCCGCAAGCTGGACATGGGGCTGGTCGCTCCCGATTTCTCTCAGGAGCTGAACGTCCTCACCCTGGCAAAACGGCAGGAGGTGTGCACACTCCTATGCGTTCTCTTCCTTCTCCTGCTCACGCTGTGGCTTGGGTGGGCGGTGGTACGGCGGCGGTCCTTCTGGCTGGGATTTTGGGGCACCTTCCCTATCCTGCTCGTTCCCCTCTCCATCACGGTGACGCCCCGGTGGCTCCCCCTCATGGCCCTCCTCCTCTTCTGGGCGGCAGGGGTGCTGACCCGTCTTGTGAAAAAGGCCGACCCCCGGGGGAGCACGAGGCTCACGCTGGCCGTCCTGCCTCTGACGGCGTTTCTTCTCTTTCTCCTGGGGCTCGCCCTGCCGGAGGAGCGCTACGAGCGGGCGGCATGGATTCCCAAGGCGAGGGCGGAGGCCCTGGATGAGCTGTCCGGCATGGTGCGGGGCGTCTCCACCCCCAGCGGACTGACCGGCCTCGCCGGCGGCGGGGCGGAGGCAGATCTGCGCCATGCGGGCCCCCTGCGGTATACCGGCAGCCCTGTCCTGCGGGTGGAGAGCGAGATCACGGGGCACATCTATCTGCGGGGTTTCTCCGCCGGGAAATACACCGACCGGGGCTGGGAGCAGCTAGGCGAGAGCACCTATGACGAGATGCGCGACGGGTGGCCCGCCGAGGAATCCTTCCCCGCCTGGTCTTCCCAGGCCCAGAGCAGCCAGAGCGACCCCCAGATCGTCTATGGCGTCGGCTCCGACAGGTATTCCTTCATCAGCCTCCCAGCCTTCTATCCCGGCATCGGCTCGGCCCAGCCCCTCAATTTCCCCGCCCTGGCGGACCGGGCGGCCCACCCGGAGGTACCCGCCCGGCGATTCACCATTGAGAGCATGGGCCTCTCCTCAGGCTACATGTATACCCCCTACCAGCTTGCCACCACCCCCGACAATATGACGGGGGCTGAGTTCATGGACGACGCGTACCTGGCCCGGGACGTGGGCATCCGGCGCTACGTCCTCTATGCCCGGACCGATACCTACGCAAGCCACCTCCGCCCCTCTGTCCCCGACGCCAAATCGGAGCTCGCCTATCGGGCTTTCGTCTACCGGGAGTACTTGGATGTGCCAGAAGAGCTGGAGAGTGCACTCGACCGATTCCTGGACAGATACGGGATGTCCGAGCTATCGCCCAGGTATAGCGACTCCTCCCTGCAGAGCTGGGGTATTTCCCCCCTCTCCACGGCTGAGACCATAGCCCATCTCCTGGAGCAGGAAACCGTATATGATCCCGACACCCCCGTCACTCCGGAGGGGCAGGATTTTGTAAAACACTTTCTCATTACCTCCAAGCGGGGCTACTGTATGCACTACGCCAGCGCCGCCACCCTGCTCCTGCGCTATCTGGGCGTGCCCGCCCGCTATGTGGCGGGGTACACCGCCGATGTGGTAGCAAACCAGACCGTCACCGTCCCCGACCAGAACGCCCACGCCTGGGTTGAGGTCTACGTGGATGGGTACGGCTGGCAGCCGGTGGAAGTCACTCCCGGTTTCACCCTCCCCGGCACGGAGAGTTTCGTCACCACTCCCCCCACACCCAGCCAGTCCCTCCCGCCATCGGAACAGCCTGAGACGCCCAGGCCCAGCCGCGCTCCCCAGCCCGAGCCGGACGAGGATGTGGGCGGCTCCGCGCAGGCCGGTCTCCTCGACCTCCGTTTTCTCCTCGCCCCCGCCCTCCTGTTGCTGCTGGCCGCGCTCCTCGTGGCACGGAGCAGACTGATACTGAAACGGCGGCAGCGCAGGTTCGCCGCGCCGGACGCCAACCGGGCGGTTATCTCCATGTACCTCTACCAGCAGCGGCTCCTGCGGTTCCACAGGGGCGCCGCACTGGACGACGCCGCCGAGCTCCTGGGCCAGAAGGCCAAGTTCAGCCAGCACACCCTCACCGAGGAGGAGCGGCTTGAGATGCTGGAGCACGTCAGGCAGCTCACCGCCCGGACCGAGGCCCTGCCGGGCCGGTGGCGCGGGCTGACCCTGCGGTATTTCTGGGCATTGCTTTAAAATTGATCGATGAAAGAGAGGCGTTGCGTATCCGATATCACAGGCTGTACCCCCTGCTGTTGGGCTTTTCCGGCTTTCTGCTCCTGGTGGGGCTCCTCTTCGGGGATATCCCCTCTATCCCGGCGGGACTATGGACCATCCTGGTCACCGAGGATACTCTGATTACCGACTATATCCAGATTGGCGGCATCGGCGCGGCCTTTGTAAATGCCGCGCTTGTGACGGCCGCCAGCGTGCGTCTTCTCGCCCGCTCGGACGAGACACCCAACGGCTACACGCTGGTTGCCGTCGGGCTGATGGCGGGGTTCTCCCTCTTCGGAAAGAACATCGTCAACATCTGGCCCATCCTTGCCGGGGCGTGGCTCTACGCGAAACTGCAGCGGGAGCCCTTCGGCAAGTATGTATCGGTGGCTCTGCTATCCACCTCCCTGGCCCCGGTGGTCAGCTTTGTCGCTCTGGGCGGACAGCCGGGCAGTCTCCCGGCGGGGATCGCCCTGGGCGTCGCCATCGGCTTTGTGCTGCCGCCCCTCAGCGCATACACCTTCCGGGTGCAAAACGGGATGAATCTCTACAACGTGGGCTTTGCCTGCGGTCTCATCGCCATGCTGCTGGTGCCCGTCATGACCAACTTCGGCGCGAGACCGCAGACCGCCCTCCACTGGTCCCAGGGCAACAATGCGGTTTTCGCTCCGGTCCTGGCCGCCCTGTGCATCCTGCTCGTTCTGGCGGGGCTCTTCCTGTGCGCCCGGCCCGCCTGGGCAGCCTGGGCGGGATACCGCCGCCTACTGCAGACCACAGGGCGGGCCCCATCGGATTACCTGCGGATGTTTGGCCCGGCCCCGGTACTTATCAACACAGGCCTGAACGGGCTGCTGTCCACCCTCTGTATTCTGCTCACCGGTGGCGACCTGAACGGGCCCACGCTGGGAGGTATTTTCACCATCATGGGGTTCTCCGCCTTTGGCAAGCACGTCCGCAACATCCTGCCCATCATGGCGGGGGTGCTGTTGGGGGGCGCGCTGATGGAGCATGGGATAAACGCCCCCGCCCTTCAGCTGGCAGTCCTCTTCGGTACCACGCTGGCTCCCCTGTCCGGCTACTTCGGCTGGCCCTTTGGGGCGGCCGCCGGGTTCCTCCACGCGTCGGTCGTACTCCATGCCGGGTCTCCGGTGGCGGGGCTGAATCTCTATAATAACGGCTTTTCCGGCGGGTTGATCGCCATTGCGCTTTTTCCAATTCTCACCGCGATTCTCCGCAGGCACAAGCCCGTTCTTCAGGACGAGGACTATTTCGACCTCTTTACGCAGGACGCCCCCCAGGTCCCTCCTCCTCCCGGGGAGGAGCGGCACAGCGGGGAAGAGACCCCCGTGCCATAAAAACGCCGGGCGCGGCCCAAAGG
>DATMXU010000147.1:0-13816 GCA_035562355.1 Pseudoflavonifractor sp. | reverse complement strand
CCGGCTCCCTCGCCGTCCGCACCGACTGGTCCAAGCTTGAGCCCCGGCCGACTCCCCTGCCCGAGGTGGGGAGCCGGTGGTACGAGGGGTACATCGCTGAGCTCATCCCACGGGACGACTATGGGGAGCTGGTGCCCTATGCGGGGCTGCGGCTGATGGACGACTGGCCCGCCGACGACGGCTGTATGTACGGCCTGATGACCAAGGATGGGGTGGTGGTCACAGACCCGGTATTCAGCAGCGTCTACCGGCCTGAGGGAATCCCTCTGCTGGTACTGCGGCAGGGAGACCGGGCGTTGGGCGAGGAGTGGGACCCGGCGCGGATCGCCGTGGCCGCCACAGACGGGAGCTGGTGCGCCGGCTTTGACTACCGCCTCTGCCGTGGGACGCAGGAGGGGCTGCTCCTTTTCCGGGTAGACCGCCTCACCCTCATGGCGCCCGACGGGGCGATCCTCCATCAGTACGCCCCGGAAGACCTGGGCCTTACCAAAGAGCAGTTTGCCGGACTGATGAACGATGTCCAGTGGGGTGAGGGGATCGGCGGACAGTGGTATGGCGACTGCATTAGCCTGGCCTGGGCCGACGAAACGGCAAGCGCCGTCCTGGTCTATCAGATCTCCGCCGCCCGGCAGTCCGTGATATCCTACGAGGAGTGGAACGCCTTTTGTGCGGCGGAGGATGAGGACCGCTATGGGGACGATTGGGCAGTGCAAAGTGCCCCCGGCGAGACCGTTGTCACCCGGGGAGAGGAGCGCTATGTCATCCCCTTCGGGGTGGACGACGGGCGGGTAGAAGTCCGGGGAGACCTGGTCCTCTTCACCGGCTGGGGTGCGGCCTATACGCTGGATGGCAGGGAGATATTGCCTCCGGAGGAGCAGGTCCATGTGGAGGCCTATATGGAGAACGGAACCGCCGTTTTGCTGGTGCTTGCCCGCCAGGAGGGGGACGGGCCGGAGCGGGACCTCTACTACCTGGCCGACGGAACCCCCGTCCCCATGCTGGACAGCTGGGGGCGCCTGGAAGGGGGGCGCTGGTACCGGCAGATGTCACTGAGAAACGGTCTGATTGAGCTGTTGGACCGGGACACCGCCACCTACTACGACGCGAAGACCCTGGAGTGCGTGTTCCGGACCTACCTGGGGTACGACGACGTATAGGGGGAGAGAATATGAAAAAGGCTTGCTGGCACCCGCCGATTATATCCCCACCATGGGGGGCATGATGGAGGCGGTGCGCGGCTTTGACGGTGGGCCAGACTCCATTGGGGTTACGATCTACTGCAACGCCAACGACATGAAACTGGCCGAGGGACTGAAAAAATTGTAGATTGACGGCGTGGCCCCCGGCGCGGCCCGCCGGTTTTAGTTGTCGCGGGGGCGGTTCCGTGGTACAATAGCGCAAAGCGGCTATTATGCCAATAGTCTTACTCTGTACGTGCAAAGGAGAATCCCCCTATGCTCTATGTGTGTCTCGCCGCCGTGCTGGTGGCGGTGGATCAGCTTGTGAAGTTTTTGGTGCGGACGAACATCGGCGCGTGGGAGTCGATCCCCTTCATTCCCCACGTGATGGACCTCACCTATTACCAGAACACCGGCGCGGCCTTCTCCCTCTTTTCGGAGCACACCTGGCTCCTGGCGATCATCTCCGCCGTGGTCTCTCTGGCGATTTTGGCCGCCATTTTAAAGAGGGTCTTCCCCCACAGGACGGGGAACCTGTGCCTCTCTCTGGTGCTGGCCGGGGCGGTGGGCAATTTGATCGACCGGGCGGTCTTTGGCTTTGTCACCGATATGTTCAAAACCACGTTCATGAACTTTGCCGTGTTCAACGTGGCGGACATCTGTGTGGTGGTGGGGGGCATCGCCCTGTGCGTGTACGTGTTCTTCTTCTATGAGGAGCGCGGGAAAAAGGGGCCGGAACATGGCGATACTCCGACTGACCGCTGACCGGGCTGGGGAGCGGTGCGACCAGTTTCTGGCCCGCCGCCTCCCCCAGCTCTCCCGCTCCGCCGCCCAGCGGCTCTTGGAGGAGGGGGCGGTGACCTTGGGGGGTCTGCCCCTCAAAAAGAA
This sequence comes from Pseudoflavonifractor sp., assembly GCA_035562355.1. Taxonomy (GTDB): domain Bacteria; phylum Bacillota; class Clostridia; order Oscillospirales; family Oscillospiraceae; genus Pseudoflavonifractor. The sequence continues at coordinate 11,750 of DATMXU010000147.1, read as the reverse complement.
TGACAGAACCAATGAGGGGGACGTGCTCACCCTGGCCCTCCCGGATCCGGTAGAGGTGGACCTGCGCCCTCAGGACATTCCCCTGGACATCGTCTATGAGGACGGCGACGTGATCGTGGTGAACAAGAGCGTGGGAATGGTAGTCCACCCGGCGGCAGGTCACCCGGACGGGACGCTGGTAAACGCGCTGTTATATCACTGCGGGTCCTCGCTCTCCGGGATCAATGGGGAGCTGCGTCCCGGCATCGTCCACCGTATCGACCGGGATACCTCGGGCCTTATCATCGCGGCGAAGAACGACTTTGCCCACCTGTCTCTGGCCGATCAGCTTCAGGACCACTCCCTCTACCGGGAGTACGCGGCGGTGGCGGTGGGCGGTTTTCGGGAGGACGAGGGGACGATTACCGCCCCCATCGCCCGACACCATCAGGACCGCAAGCGGATGGCGGTCAACTTTCTTCAGGGGCGGGAGGCGGTGACCCACTGGAGGGTGCTGGAGCGGTTTCGGGGGTACACCTACCTCCAGTGCAGGCTGGAGACCGGGCGTACGCATCAAATCCGGGTCCATATGGCCTATATCAGCCACCCCCTGCTGGGAGACAGCGTCTATGGCAAGCCCTACCCGGGACTGGCGGGGCAGTGCCTTCACGCACGGGCCCTCTCCTTTATCCACCCCCGCACAGGGGAGCGCCTGACTCTGGAGTGCCCTCTGCCCGACGCGTTTGAGGCGGTATTGACAAAGCTGTGCGGGATGGTATAGAATAGCTGTGACCGCAATCGGCACGCTAAGCACACCACGGCGGCTTAGCGCTTGCAGACAATCGAACACAGGGGCGCTGGACGCAAGTCCGGCTGAGATGTAAGGAGCTATCGCGCTCCCCGGTCCCTTGAACCTGATCCGGGTAATGCCGGCGTAGGAAGATGATTCGGCCTTTTTTGTCGTTTCTTCGTCGTACCGCATGCACTCGTTCAGATTGCATTGCGGTACATCTTTTATCGGAGGAAGAAACGATGAACAAAAGCAAGAGTAGACCCGTACGCATCCGCATGCTCACCGAGGGGGCCGTCATGGTGGCCCTGGCTATGATCCTGAGTTTTCTGCCCATTTTCCGGCTCAGCAACGGCGGCTCTATCGACCTGGCCATGGTGCCCATTCTCTTTTTTGCCGTGCGCTGGGGCCTGGGGCCCGGGCTGTTGGGCGGATTTGTCTTTGGCCTTCTTCAGATTTTCACCGAGGGGGCCCTGGCCTGGGGCTGGCAGTCCCTTCTGCTGGACTTTTTGGCGGCTTACGCACCCCTGGGGCTGGCGGGCCTCTTCAGAGGGAAACGCTGGGGCGTTTTTGCCGGGACGGTGCTGGGGTGCGCCGCCCGTTTTGCGGTGCATTTCATCAGCGGAATCACCATCTACGCCATTCTGGTACCTACCGAGCTCTTTCAGGTTACCTATACCAGCCCCTGGCTCTACTCCGTCGTCTACAACGGGGCCTATATGCTGCCAAACACGGTTTTGTGTCTGGCGGTCTTTGGCCTTCTCTATCGGCCCATGAAGAAATACCTCGTGGGCGGAGATCTGCAGCGGTAAAGAGGTGATTTTTTGGGCAAGTTTGACGGCGTGCTGTTGGTCAGCGACTTTGACGATACCCTCTTCAACACCCGGCGGGAGGTGTCGAGGGAGAACGTCGCGTCCATCGAGTACTTCATCCGGGAGGGCGGACGTTTCACCGTGGCGACTGGGCGGGCAAAGCGCACCTTCACCCCCTGCGTGGGGCTGGCCCCCATCAATGCGCCCGTCATCCTTGCCAATGGGGCCATGCTCTACGACTACGCTGCCGAGTGGGTGCTGGTCTTCGTCCCCCTGCCCCCCGAGACGGCCCACGATCTGGGCGAGATGTCCCGGGCCTTCCCCGAGGTGGGCATCGAGGTGTACCACGGGGATAAGGTCTACATCCAAAATCCCAACGAGTACACCGCCCGCCACGTGGCGAAGGTGAAGGCCGACTGGGCCCGCCGGCCCCTCGCGGCGATGCCCCGGCCCTGGAGTAAGGCGGTGCTGCAGGCCGACCGCGCGGTGCTTGAGCGTGCTCAAAAATTTCTGACCGACCGCTGGAGCTACCGGTACGAGGTCATCTTTTCCAACGATGTGCTCCTGGAGTGTACCGCGAAGAGCGCCACCAAGGGGGGCATGGCGCTGCGGCTGGCCGAGCGCCTGGGGGTGGCGCGGAAGGACCTCTACTGCGTGGGGGACAACCAGAACGACATCTCGATGCTGGAGGTCTCGGCCATCCCCTTCGCCCCTGAAAACTGCGCCGACGCCGTCCGGAGGACGAGGCCCCGTATCGTACGCCACTGTGACGAGCATACCATCGCCCATATCGTGGAGATTCTGGACGAGATATACTGACAATAAAAAGCGCGGCTGAGCCAGCCGCGCTTTTTTGTTTTGAAGAAGGACAGGCTGGCGGAAGATTTCAATCAAATTTTAAGAAATTCTTTAGGGGAACCATAAGATGGCTATGGTATGATACCTTTTGAAAAAAGAGAGGGGGAGACAGCGTGACTGTCATCGCAAAGGAGCGCGCTATCCGCTCCGAGCCGAGGGAATGGACCACATCGGAGACCATCCCCGGCTTTTTTGCCAAGGGAATTAATTTCTATAAACTCTTCTGGGTGTTCCTGCTCACCGCCTTTTTCGGCTGCCTGGTGGAGACGGCGTTCATGTACCTTACCTGGGGCGAGCTCCAAAACCGCAGCGGCGTGATCTATGGGCCCTTCTCCCTGGTATGGGGACTGGGTGCGGTCCTCTTCACAGTGGTCTTCCGCCGTACCGCGCCTACCAGGACCTTCCGCATTTTCCTGCTGGGCACTCTGCTGGGCGCGGGGTACGAGTACGTCTGCTCCTGGCTGCAGGAGATGCTCTTCGGCGCGTGTTTCTGGGACTACAGCCACCTGCCTCTTAACATCAACGGGCGGGTCAATCTGGTCTTCTCCATGTTCTGGGGCGCGGCGGCGGTGCTGTGGGTCAAGTACCTGTGTCCCCTCCTGTGCCGGGCCATCGGGAAAATACCCAACCGGGCGGGAAAGCCGCTGACGGTCGTTTTCGCCGCGCTGATGGTCTGTAACGTGGCCCTCTCGGCCGCCGCCCTGTCGCGCATGGACGCGCGCCAGCACGGCAGTCCGGCCGCCAACGCGGTAGAGGTGTTTTTGGACCGGCGCTACCCCACCGAGCGGCTCCAACAGATCTTTACCAACCTCACCTACATAGGCACCGACGAGGCCCGCCAGGCCGCGGGGGTGCCCAAACCCAACGATCTGCCGGGGAGATGACCGCGCCCATCCCCGGACGTAAAGAAACGCTTGTCAACCTCCGCGCAATCTGGTATACTCCGCTTAACGATACCTGAAAGGAGGGTGCGCCATGGGCTGGAGAAACAGGAACGTCAAGGTTCAAAAAGGTAACGTTTTTGCCGCCCGGGGGATAAGTGCGCCCTTTTTCGGGTCGTCCCGGCGGTAAAGGCGTCCTCGCTTGTACCGGGCCGCGGCGTCTCGCCGCGGCCTTTTTGCGCCCTTATCCTCTCCAAAAACGAATATACTTGAGAGGATACGATACAATATGAACTTAGAGCGACAGATCCGCCGCCTTCTCACTTTGGAGGTGGTGGGCTATTTTCGCCCGGCGGGGTGCATCTGGGTGCTCCTGCTGGCGAACCGGGGCTTTACCCTGGCGGAGATCGGGCTGGCCGAGGGCTTTTTCCACCTGGTGAGCCTCTGCTGCGAGATCCCCTCCGGCTTGCTGGCCGACCTGCTGGGCCGGAGACGGGCCTTGGCGATAGGGCAGCTCATGGGCGCGCTGGCCGCCCTCACGATGATCTTTTCCCGCGCCATGGCGGGGGTCTGCCTGTGCATGGGGCTCTTGGCGGCCAGCTACAACCTGGCCTCCGGCACCAGGGAGGCTATCTCCTACGACTCCCTTCTGCTCCATGGCGCGGAGGGGGAATACCTGAAACTATCCTCCCGGCAGAATATGGTCTACCGCCTGACGACGGGGGCCGCCATGCTCTGCGCCGGGGTTACGGCGGCCCTGGGCTACCGGGTGGGGTACGCACTCGACATCCTCTTCGCCCTGGCGGCGGCGGGGGTAGCACTCTCCCTCCACGAGCCGCTGGTGACCGAGGGACAACGGGCCGGGGCGCAAGCGGGCCTCCATGCGTTTCCCCGACGGCTGGGGGCCCATATCCGCGCGACGGCGGCCTTTTTGTACCAAAACCCCAAGTCGGTGCGCCTCATGCTCTTTAACGCCGCAGCCGGGGCCTTTGCCACTCTGCTGGGCTTTTATCTCCAGGACGGCCTGGCCCGGGCAGGCGCCCCCGCCGCGTCTTTAGGGCTGCTGCTGGTGGCGGTGGGGCTGGGGGGCGCGGCAGGCTCCCGCCTGGCGCCTTGGCTGGCCCGCCTTTCCTACCGCTCTGCCGCCATGCTCACTTGCGCGGGGGTGCTGTGCGGGTATCTGATGGTCGCCACCGCCTTTGCACCCGTCATGGCTCTGGGCGGCTTTCTCGCCGTAGCCGGGGACGACGCCCTCCAGACCCTCACCGACGCCCGGCTCAACCAGGGGCTCCCGTCCGACCAGCGCTCCACGCTGATCTCGGTGTCCTCCATGTGCTTTTCGGTGGTGATGCTGGTGCTCTCGCCCCTGGCGGGAGCGCTGGCGGGGTAAAAACGGGGGCAAAACCTGCTCCAATTGTCGCCTATCTCTCATAAAAGTAAAATAAAACACGAAGAACATGAAAAATTTCTTTACACTACCTGCAATTTGTGGTACACTTGCAAAGCACGTAATGTGTCAAGACGCCTTGTGACTTAGTTCTGGGGTCATTGCCCGCTTTGACGCGGGAGGTTCACCCGCCCACTACTCAGTCTTCAGGCAGAAATTTTGAAAGGTGGAATCCCTATGATCCGCAAGGACGAAAAGACGGCCGTGATCGAGGCCAACCGCACCCACGAGACCGACACCGGCTCCCCCGAGGTGCAGATCGCCATTCTCAGCGCCCGCATCAACGAGCTGACCGAGCACCTGAAGATCCACACCCACGACAACCACAGCCGCCGCGGGCTGCTCAAGATGGTCGGTAAGCGCCGCAAGATGCTGGACTATCTGATGGCCAAGGACATCGAGCGCTATCGTACCATCATCGCCAAGCTGGGCATCCGTAAATAACAAAAAGATAGGGGTGGCGTGGTTATCCCGCGCCACCCCTATGTTCCATTAGAATTGCTGAGCCGCCCGCGGGCATGCGAGGCACGACATTCCCACCGCGCCGGTCGACGGGACGCTTTTTTAGCAGTTGAACATATCCCCGACCTCTCGGAGCCATGTTCAAATGCTAAAAGGCTCTCTCGGTTCGACCTGCGCCCACAAAATAAGGAGGACGCATATGTCAACCATCATCCATCAAAAGCAATTCCCCGACCACAAGATCTTCAAGACCGAGATCGCCGGCCGCCCCTTCTCCATCGAAGTGGGCAAGACAGCAGGGCTGGCCAACGCCGCCGCCATGGTCAAGTACGGCGAGACCACCGTCCATGTGGCCATCTGTGCCAGCGCCCGTCCCCGGGACGGCATCGACTTCTTCCCGCTCTCGGTGGAGTTTGAGGAGAAACTGTACGCCGTAGGCCGTATCCCCGGCTCCTTCATGCGCCGCGAGGGCCGCCCTAGCCTGCCCGCCGTGCTGGCCGCCCGCCTCATCGATCGGCCTATGCGCCCCCTGTTCCCCTACGACTTCCGCAACGACGTGGCCATCACCTGCACCGTTATGAGCGTGGACTACGACTGCTCCCCTGAGGTGACCGCCATGATCGGCGTGTCCGCCTGCCTCTCCTACTCCGACATCCCCTTCGCGGGGCCCGTAGGCTGCCTTGAGGTGGGCTATGTGGACGGCAAGCTGGTCTTCAACCCCACCCAGGAGCAGCGCCACGCCTCCCAGATGGACGTGACGGTAGCCGCTACCGAGGGCAAAGTGGTCATGATCGAGGCGGGGGCCAAGGAGATCCCCGACGACATCATGTACGAGGGCATCGTGAAGGCTCATGAGGAGATCAAGAAACAGGTCGCCTTCATCAACGACCTCGTGGCCCAGATCGGCAAGCCCAAGATGGAGTACAAGCACGCCGACTTTAACCAGGAGCTCTTTGACGATATCATCGCTAATTTTATGGACGAGGCCAAGGCCGCCATGGACACCGACGACAAGAACGTCCGGGAAGAGCGCTGGAACGCCATGATCGACAAGTGGCATGAGAAGTATCTGGAGCAGTACCCCGATATGGACAAGTATCTGGAGGAGTTCACCTACAAGTTCCAGAAGAAGATCGTCAAGGCCTGGCTCCTGGAGGGCCACCGCGTGGACGGCCGTGCCAAGAACGAGATCCGTCCCCTGGCCGCCGAGGTGGGCGTACTGCCCCGCGTCCACGGCTCCGGCCTCTTCACCCGCGGCCAGACCCAGGTCCTTTCTGTCGCTACCCTGAACACCCTCTCCGCCGCCCAGAAGATGGATACCATCTGGGAGGAGGAGGAGAAGCGCTATATGCACCACTATAACTTCCCCCCCTACTCGGTGGGCGAGGCCCGCGCCCCCCGCGCCACCAACCGGCGCGAGTACGGCCACGGCTATCTCGCCGAGCGGGCGCTGGAGCCCGTCCTTCCCAGCGTGGAGGAGTTCCCCTACGCCATCCGGGTGGTGAGCGAGGTCCTGTCCTCCAACGGCTCCACCAGCCAGGGCTCCATCTGTGGCTCCACTCTGGCGCTGATGGACGCGGGCGTGCCCATTAAGGCCCCCGTGGCCGGCATCTCCTCCGGCCTCATCCAGGACGACGACGGCTCCTTCCAGACCTTCATCGATATCCAGGGCGTGGAGGACTTCCACGGCGAGATGGACTTTAAGGTGGCAGGCACAAAGAAGGGCATCACCGCCATCCAGATGGATCTGAAGAACGACGGCCTGAGCCATGAGATCATCAAGGAGGCCCTGGATATTACCCGTGACGCCCGGTTTGCCATCCTGGACGAGATCATGCTCCCCTGCATCGCCGAGCCCCGCCCCGAGGTGAGCGAGACCGCCCCCAAGATGTATAAGATGAAGATCGACGTGGACAGGATCCGCGAGGTCATCGGCTCGGGCGGCAAGGTCATCCAGAAGATCACCGCCGAATCGGGCGCCAAGATCGACATCGAGGACGACGGCACCATCTATATCGCTGGTGTGAACCGCGACTCCTGCGAGGCCGCCAAGAAGATGATCGAGACCATCGTCTTCGTGCCCGAGGTGGGCCAGCTCTACTACGGCAAGGTGGTGCGCATCCTCACCTTCGGCGCCTTTGTGGAGCTCGCCCCCGGCAAGGACGGCATGGTCCACATCTCCAAGCTCTCCGACCGCCGGGTGGAGAAGGTGGAGGACGTGGTCAACATCGGCGACATGATCTGGGTCAAGGTCACCGAGATCGACGAGAAGGGCCGCGTGAACCTCTCCTACAAGGACGCGATCAAGGAGATCGAGGCCAAAAAGGCCGCAGGCGAGAGCGTAAAGTAAAGAAAACGGTTAAAATAAACCGGGCGGGCAAAAGCCCGCCCGGTTTTTCCATAGATTTAGGAGGATAGGTATGTACGAGAAAATCACCCTCCCCAACGGGGTGCGCATCCTCACCGAGTACGTGCCCGCCATCCGCTCGGCGGCCATCGGCATCTGGGTGGGGACCGGGTCCCGCCATGAGACGGCGGGGGAGAGCGGCGCGGCCCACTTCATCGAGCACATGGTCTTTAAGGGTACCGCCAAACGCACCGCCGCCCAGCTTGCCGAGGAGATGGACGCGGTGGGCGGGCAAATCAACGCCTTCACCACCAAGGAGAACACCTGTTTCTACGCCCGCGTACTGGACACCCATCTGCCACAGGCCACCGATATCCTCTGCGATATGTTCTTCTCCTCCAGGTTCGACGAAGGGGACGTACAGACCGAGCGGGGGGTCATCCTCGAGGAGATCGGCATGTACGAGGATAACCCTGAGGATATCTGCTCTGAGCGGCTGGCCGCGGCCGTCTACAAGGGCAGCGCCCTGGGCCGGCCCATCCTGGGCAAGCGGGCCACCCTGGAGAGGATGACGGGGGAGTCCCTTAAGACCTACATGGCCTCACACTATCTGGCGGGGAATCTTGTGGTGTCCCTGGCGGGCAGCTTTACCGACGCCGACGTGGCCGAGCTGAAGAGCCGTTTTACCGCCGTCCCCTCCGGCGTGTGTCCCCTGAGGAAGACCGCCGCCTATCAAAGCGCCGTCACCGTGAAAAAAAAGGCCACGGAGCAAAACCACCTGACACTGGCCTTTCCCGGCCTGCCCTACGGGCACGAGGGCCGTTTTGCCCTCCAGCTCCTCTCGGCCATTTTGGGCGGGGGGATGTCCTCCCGCCTCTGGCAGGAGGTGCGGGAGAAACGGGGCCTGTGCTATTCGGTCTACTCCTACGGCGCAGGACACGCCGAGACGGGGCTGTTCGCCGTCTATACCGCCCTGGGGAAGGATATGGAGCGGGAGGCCCTGAATACCATCGCCGCAGTGGTGAAGGACTTTGCCGACCGCGGCGTCACCCAGGCTGAGCTGGACCGGGCCAGGGAGCAGTCTAAGGCAAACGTCCTCATGGGGTTGGAGTCCACCCAGGCCCGCATGTCCAATCTGGGCCGGAGCGAGCTTCTCACCGGGTTCGTCCTGGAGCCCGACGGCATTATTGCCGCCTACGACACCGTCACTGTGGAGGATGTCCGCCGCCTGGCGGGGGCAATGTTCGACTTCTCCCGCGCCTCCCTCTCCGCCGTGGGGCGGGTGGGGACGGCGGAGGAGTACCGCGCGTACCTCGACGGGAGATAGTCTGATGGAACAATAGGCTGGTATCGCGAGTAAGCGATACCAGCCTATTTTGCATTTTATAGGGGGCCTGCTCAGAAAATCTCCAGCCCTATAGGGCAGTGGTCGCTGCCCTGAACCTCGGGATAGATGCTGCTCTCCCTGATCGCGCTCCGGATAGACTCGGACACGATAAAATAGTCGATCCTCCAGCCTACATTCTTCTCCCGGGCCCTGCCCATATAGCTCCACCAGGAGTAGGCCCCTATCCGATCCGGGTAGAGGTGGCGGAAGGAGTCCACAAAGCCGGCCGCGAGCAGCTCGGTCATTTTGGCCCGTTCCTCGTCGGTAAAACCCGCGTTGCCACGGTTGGATTTGGCGTTCTTCAGGTCGATCTCCTGGTGGGCCACGTTCAGGTCCCCGCAGAGGATAACCGGCTTTTTCCCGTCCAGCCCCCTGAGATAAGCCCTCAGCTCGTCCTCCCACTCCATGCGGTAACCCAGGCGGGTCAGCTCCCGCTGGGCGTTGGGGGTGTAGCAGGTTACGAGAAAAAAGTCCTCGAACTCCAGGGTAATGGCCCGGCCCTCCCCGTCGTGGGCAGAGGAGCCGATGCCGTAGGTGACGCCCAGAGGGGGGATGCGGGTGAAGACCGCTGTGCCCGAGTACCCCTTCTTCTCGGCGCTGTTCCAGAACTGCTCGTAGCCCGGCAGGTCTACCTCGGCCTGTCCGGGCTGCATTTTGGTTTCCTGAAGGCAGAAGATATCGGCGTCCAGCGCGGCAAAGGAATCCAGGAAACCCTTGTTCAGACAGGCCCGCAGGCCATTCACGTTCCAGGAGATCAGTTTCAAGGCTCGTCCTCCTCCGGGCGCTCCGCGTCCCAAATCATCGGTTTGCCATCCTGCCCAAGGAGAGGGGTGAGGCCGGCGGTGGCGGCCAAGCCGGCATAGAGATAGGGCACACCGGTGACGGTGTCCAGTAAAATGGTGACGTCGAACCCGAGAAAACTGCTCTCCTGATGTACGACCTGAAAGCGTTTCGACTCACCCATGCGCTATTCCTCCTGTGCGAGGATGGCCCGGAAAAACTTCGCCATCAGGGGAATCCAGGCGCCCATAAAGGCAAAGCCCGCCAGTAGGCTCATACTCTTTTTATGCCGCTTGGAGCCGCCCAGACCGATGAGCACGCCCAGCGCGGTCAGGCAAACTTTCAGCAGGGCAACGTCGGTCAGGTCCATCTTCTTGAGGTACCGGTTGCCCGCGGCAATGAATTTTTTCATGGCTGCTCCTTTCCAGTCGTGAAGGGCTTATCCGTGCGCCTGCTCCAAATCGAGCAGCTGCTTTTTCAGCTCCACCCCTCCGCCGTATCCGGTGAGGGACCCGTCCGTTCCCACTACCCGGTGGCAGGGGATGAGGATAGGGATGGGGTTATGGTGGTTTGCCTGCCCCACCGCCCGGACCGCCTTGGGGTTGCCCACCTGGGCGGCGAGCTGCGCATAGGTAATGGTAGCGCCATAGGGGATATCCGTCAGGGCTCTCCACGTTTTTTGGCGGAAGACCGTGCCCTCGGCGTGCAGGGGCAGGTCGAACGCCCTGCGCGCCCCGGCGAAATACTCTGCGAGCTGGCGCTTTCCCTCCACCAAGATGGGCGTCTCCCCTTCGTCAGCGCGGGGTACGTCCTCGTTGGGGAGATAGAGGCGGACGATGACGCCGCCCTCCTCCGCAAGGCCCATTCTGCCATACGGTGTGTCAAAAAAGATAAGTCCCATGTCAGTATTTCCTCACTACCGCGACCACTCTGCCCAAAAGCTCGGCGCGGTCGCCGTCGATGGGCTTGTACTCCGGGTTCTCAGGCATGAGCCAGGTATGCCCGTCCTTGCGGCGCAGGGTCTTCACCGTGGCCTCGTCCTCGAAGAGGGCGACCACGATCTCCCCGTTGCGGGCGTCCGCCTGCCGGTGGACCACCACCAGGTCACCGGGCAAAATGCCGGCGCCGAGCATAGACTCGCCCCGGACCCGCAGAGCGAAGTGCTCCCCCTCCAAGCCCTGGGTATCGAAGGTCAGGTAGTCCTCGATGTACTCTTCTGCCAGAATAGGGGAGCCGGCGGCCACGCTGCCCACCACGGGCACCTGATTTACGCGGGCGTCCTCCTCTTCGGCGATGGGACGGCCCTGGGGCTGACTCACCGTGATGGCCCGGGTCTTACCCTCGGCCTTGGTGATGAGGCCCTTCTCCTCCAGACCCTTCAGGTGGAAGTGAACGGTGGAGGGGGACTTGAGACCCACCGCCTCCCCAATCTCCCGGACCGAGGGGGGATACCCGTGGACAGACTGAAACGAGACAATGTAATCGTAGATCTGCTGCTGCTTGGGGGACAGGGTTTTCATGGCAGACCCTCCTTATGGGCGTGAATATACATCCTTACCGTCTCAGTATAACATACATCCCCTTGGATTGCAAACATCTGTTCTAAGAAAAATGGAATAATTTTGGACAGAGGGGAAACCGTGTGTTCCAAAAGATAAAAAACCACCCCGGCGCTTACATACGCCGGGGTGGTTTTGACGGTGTTACCAGCCGAAGGGCCAGCCGTAGCCGCCGCTCTGCTGTTGTTGCTGCTGCTGCTGTTGCTGTTGCTGTTCCTGGTTGAGCTGATCCTGGAGCGCCTGGGACGCGGCCTCGCTCTCAGCGGTGCGCTCGTCAAAGGTGATAGTGAGGGTGACGGTCTTGCCCGAGCGACTTACCTCAAGGGTGGCGGTGTCCCCCGCCTTATAGGTTTTGTTGGCGTTCTGCAGGTCGTCCATGGAGGCGACGACGGTGTCGTCGATCTTGGTGACGATGTCCCCCTTCTGGAGGCCGGCCTTATCGGCGCCG
>DATMXU010000146.1:0-5641 GCA_035562355.1 Pseudoflavonifractor sp. | reverse complement strand
GTTTACTGGAACGTACTTAATAAAGAACGCAGGGGAGAATTTCTGGGCGAGACGGTCCAGGTCATCCCCCACATCACCAACGAGATAATCGATTTTATATACGGCGTGGGCAAAAAAACGAATGCGGACGTGGTTATCACGGAAGTCGGCGGTACGACCGGCGACATCGAGAGCCAGCCCTTTCTGGAGGCCATCCGGCAGATCGCCATCGAAAAGGGGAGCGACAACTGCCTCTTCCTCCATGTGACGCTGGTACCCTACCTCAAGAGCTCGGGCGAGCACAAGTCCAAGCCCACTCAGCACTCGGTGAAGGAGCTGCGCGCCATGGGCATCTCCCCCAACCTCATCATTGCCCGGGCCGACGAGCCGCTGGACCAGGGCATTAAGGAGAAGATCGCCCTCTTCTGCAACGTGAAGAGCGACTGCGTCATCGAGAACACCACCCTCTCTTCCCTCTACGAGGCCCCCCTGTTCCTCCACCAGAACGGCCTTGACCGGGTGGTGTGCCGGGAGCTGGGCATCGACGCACCCGAGCCGGACCTCTCCGAGTGGCGCGCCATGACCGCCAAAATCGCTGAGCGCAGCCGGTTGGCCACCATCGCCATCGTAGGGAAATACGTCCGCCTGCACGACGCCTACCTCTCCATTATAGAGAGCCTCAACCACGCCGGGTTCGAGACCGGGGCCCAGGTATGTATCCGCTGGGTGGACAGTGAGGAGCTGACCGGAGAGAATGCGTCCGCCGTACTGGGCGGGATCGACGGCATGATCATCCCCGGCGGTTTCGGCGGCCGGGGCATTGAGGGGAAGATCGCCGCCTGCCAATATGCCCGGGAGAGGGACGTCCCCTTCCTGGGCATCTGCTTGGGAATGCAGGTTGCGGTCATTGAGTTTGCCCGCCATGTCTGCGGTCTGGCGGGGGCCAACTCCGGCGAATTTGACCCCGGCGGCCCTCACAACGTCATCGACCTGATGCCCGACCAGGCGAATATACAAAACAAGGGAGGAACCATGCGCCTGGGGGCCTACCCCTGCAGGGTGGCTCCAGGGACGGCGCTGGAACGGCTTTACGGCCGGAGCGAGATCAGCGAGCGGCACCGCCACCGCTACGAGGTGAACAATGTCTACCGGGCAGATCTGGAGCGGAGTGGGCTGGTGGTCTGCGGAACTGCGCCGGACGACAGTCTGGTGGAGGCGGTAGAGCTGCCGGACAGGCGGTTTTTCGTGGCTGTTCAATTCCACCCCGAATTCAAGAGCCGCCCCAATAAGCCCCACCCCCTCTTCCTGGGCCTCCTCCGGGCCGCGCTGGGAGAATGATGGGAAAATGAGCAGAGCTGTAAGGCCGTGAGCCTTACGGCTCTGCTTTTTTATGTATATTTTGTACCGATCGGTCCATACTACCGAAAATTATGTATGGAAGGATATGGGCGGCTTGCTGTTTGGATGGATGGTCCGAAAACTCAGAGCCTATGCCCGGGGTCCCCTCCAGGGCGGCGCGGAGGAGGGCCGGAGCGGCGGGGAGGACGGTCGGGAGGAAAAGGCCGAGCCCGCCGGGCTGGAGCCCGAGCTTGCCAAGAACCTGGACGAGCTGAAAAAGACCTTTGGCAATGCCAGCGACCTGAAGATCCACGGGTTTTGCTTTGGGCCGGAGGCCCGCATTTCCGGGGCGCTCATCTTCATAGACGGGCTGGTGAACAGCCTTCTGCTGACCGAGGCGGTGCTGCGCCCTCTCAAGGATTGGAACCCGGGGGAGGGAGAAGAGCTTCCGTCGGGGGACAATCTCTCACGGGAGCTTGCCCGGCTGGTCCTGTGCGCCGGGGAGATCGAGGAGGCAGCCACGCTGGAGGATGTGGTCTCCGGCTGCCTCGCGGGGGACGCGGCGCTGCTGCTGGATGGCTGCGCCAAGGGCCTGATTATCAGCAGCAAGGGCTGGGACAAGCGGGGCGTGGAGGAGCCCCAGTCTGAGACCGTGGTGCGCGGTCCCCGGGAGGGCTTTACCGAGAACCTGCGCACGAACACCGCCCTCATCCGCCGCAAGATCAAGAGCGGCCAGCTTCGGGCAGAGCACATGACTCTGGGCAGGCGGACACGGACGAGTATCTGCATCATGTATATCAAGGACATTGCCAACCCTCAGGTGCTGCGGACCCTCCGCTACCGGCTCTCCCATCTGGACGTGGACTCCATCCTGGAGTCGGGCTATATTGAGGAGTATATTGAGGACGCGCCGTTCTCTCCCTTCGCCACCGTGGGGTCCACCGAAAAGCCCGATGTGGTGGCGGGCCGCCTGCTGGAGGGGCGGGTGGCCATCGTGGTGGACGGCACTCCCTTTGTCCTGACGGTGCCCATGCTCTTTATTGAGAGCTTTCAGACCGCGGAGGACTACTATGTCCGCCCACTGTACGCCAGCCTCGTGCGCATGCTGCGCTTTATCGCCTTTTTCATCACCATCTTCGCCCCCGGTATCTATATTGCCCTCACCGCTTTCCATCAGGAGTTCATCCCCACTACCCTGCTCCTCTCCATCGCCAACGCCCGGGAGGGCACCCCATTCCCCGCGCTCATTGAGACGCTGGTGATGGTATTCGCCTTTGAAATCCTGCAGGAGGCAGGCATACGCATGCCCCGGCCGGTGGGGCAGGCCATCAGCATTGTCGGTGCCCTCATCATGGGGGACGCGGCGGTCTCCGCCGGTCTGGTGGGCGCGCCGGTGGTCATCGTCGTGGCCTTTACAGCGGTGTGCGGCTTTCTGGTGCCCACCCAGCAGGAGGCGTCATCCATGCTGCGCATCGTCATGATGCTGCTGGGGGCCACCCTTGGGTGGTATGGCATCTCTATGGGACTTCTCGCCCTGCTGCTGCACCTGGGATCTTTAAAGTCCTTCGGCGTGGTCTACTTCGACGGCTTTACCCGCACGGGGAATCTGCAGGACTCGGTGGTGCGCATGCCTCTCTGGTCCATGCTGCTGCGCCCTGCCCAGCTTGCCTATGGGGACAAGAGCCGCCGGGGCCGCTTTTTTGTCCCGCCTCCCCGGCCCGAGGATTCGCCGGAGAAACAGGGAGAGGAAGGGGAGGGGGAGCAATGGTAGGCGGGAAAGGCCGGGCCCTCCTGGCCTGGCTGGTCACACTGGCCCTCCTCCTCACAGGCTGCTGGGATAAACGGGAGATCGAGTCCCTCTTCATTGTCACCGCTGTGGGGCTGGATACCGGCAAAGAGGAGGGGGAGATGGAGGTCACCTTTCAAATCGGAAGGTCTAAGTCCTCCACCTCGGGGAAGAAGGAGTCCAGCGGGGACGAGAGCTCCGCCATCCTCCTCAAGAGCGAGAACAAGACCGTCCTGGAGGCGATGGAGGAACAAAACCGCAACAGCAGCCGTACCCTTCTCCTCCAGCACAACCAGATCATCCTGCTGGGCGACGAGCTTGCCGGGCAGGGGGTAGAGGAACGGCTGGATCTCTTCCTGCGCAACCAACAGGCCCGCATGGAGGTGCTCCTCATGGTGGCCGACGGGGAGGCAGGGGAGGTTTTGAGTGCAGAGCTGGATCAGGAGACTACCCCGGGTATCTACCTCTCCCATATGATGCAGGACATACGCCGTATCTCGCCTCACTATAACGTGCGCCTGCTCGACTTCGTCTCCCGCCTGCGGGACGGGACCTCCGCCCCTGTGGCTCCTATCGTCAAGGTGGAGAAGGAAGAGGGAAAGGATAAGGATAAGCTCACGGTGGAGGGGCTGGCCATATTCCAAAGTGACAAGATGGTGGGCCGGCTTGATAACGACGAGGCCATGGGCTACCTTTGGGCCCTGGGCGCAGTGCGCCGGGGAACCGTCACGGCGCAGGACGATCAGGGACTGGCGGTTTTGAACATCCTGAAACTAGACGTCAAAAGAAGGACTACCCTGCGGCCCGACGGCGGCGTCAAGGCCACGCTGGAGGTAGACGCCACCCTCCGCGCGGGAGAGATTCAGGGCTTTAAGCAGACACCCCTGGAAGAGCTGCTCTCCACGCTGACGATACTTGCACAGGCGCAGATCGAAAAGCAAATTCTGGACACGGGGGAGATTGCCCGGGGTCTTGGCACCGACATCTACGGTTTCGGCCGGAGTTTCCACGCCGAGCACCCCAAGGAGTGGAAGGCGCTTGAGGAGCGCTGGAACGCGCTCTTTGCCGACCTGGAGCTGGACGTCCAGGTCAAGGTGCAGATTCCGGAGCTGGGGCAGATTATAAAAACACTGGGGATGGAGGAGGAAGACCACCCGTGAGGATCGACAGTGAGAAGATTTCGGGCAGACGGTTCTTGTTCACCGCCATCTGCTTTACCCAGGCATCGTCCCTGCTGACGGCCTTTTTGGTCACCGTGGTGTTCCAGGACGCATGGCTGGTGGTGCTGATGGGGGGCCTTGCCTGCCTGCCGCTCATGTGGCTTTACCGGGAACTGATGGTCATGTTCCCGGGGAAAAACCTTCTCCACATTCTGGACGAGGTTTATGGTCCGGTCCTGGGCAAGGTCTTCGGGGCGGCCTACCTGTGGTTTTTTTTCACGCTGGCCTCCCTGAATATCACGGACCTGGGCAGCCTCACCAAGACGACTATCCTGGAGAAGACCCCCGGCCTGGTGCTGGTCCTTACCTGCGTCCTGGTGGCGGCTATCGCGGTCCGCGGAGGGATCGGGCTGGTAACCAGGTACAGCACCCTCTTCACCGTCACCGCCTTTGCCATCATAGGCGTGTCCTTCCTCCTGATATTTAACCAGCTGGATATCAAAAACCTCTTCCCCATATTTGACCAGCCCCCCATGAAATACGTCCAGGGCGTCCACATCATTGTCACCATCCCCTTCGGGGAGCTGGTGGCGGTCCTGATGCTCAACGCCAACCTGAAGATCACCCGGAAGGAGACCACGCGGTATCTTTTCCTGGCCTTTCTTCTGGGTGCGCTCAGCGTGTTTATCATCCTTGTACGGGACGTCGCGGCCCTGGGCAATACCATTGACATGTTCAGCAGTCCCTCTCTGATGGTAATGCGCCTTTTCAGCCTGGGTGTGACCCTGGGGCGGCTGGAGGTGCTTTTCGCGGTGGTGCTGGTAATGCTCCTGTTCTTCAAAATCATGGTGCTTTACTATGTGGCCGTTATCACCGCGGCCCAGCTTTTAAAGGTAAAGGAATACCGCCATCTGGTGCTCTCTATCGGCGTGCTCATGGTGCTCTACGGCATGACGCTCTATCCCTCCGCCATCGAGCACACCCAATCCGGACAGCGGGTCGTCCCCTTCCTCTGGACGCCGTTTGAGATCCTGCTCCCCCTGCTGACGCTGGTTATCGCCAAAATTCAGCGCCGGCGGGCCAAGGCGGTAAGGGAGGCGTAGGCGCGTGGCATTGACAGTCATAGGGTTCCTGCTGCTGGCGCTGGTGGATCTGCCTCCCCTCCTCCGAAAGCGGGACAGGAGGGCGGTCGTCGCCT
Source organism: Pseudoflavonifractor sp. (assembly GCA_035562355.1). Taxonomy (GTDB): domain Bacteria; phylum Bacillota; class Clostridia; order Oscillospirales; family Oscillospiraceae; genus Pseudoflavonifractor. Next base: position 180 of record DATMXU010000146.1, on the reverse strand, counting down.
TTTCAATCTTCTTCCTCGCCGCGCTGGCGATGGCCCTGCTTCAGGTCTTTCATGTGGAGGTACCCAGCGTCCTTCTCCTGCTGGGCGAGGGACTCAAAAAGCTGGGTATCGGGTATACAAGCTGACCTCCCTTTCTCACCGCTCCGGCCCGCCTTATATTCCCTTTCTATAAAAGATATG
>DATMXU010000145.1:0-9550 GCA_035562355.1 Pseudoflavonifractor sp. | reverse complement strand
CTCCAAAGCAGCAGCCGCCTCCTCCCCGGGAGAGCACGGTCCCCCTGGATCAGGATCAGCCTCGTTCAGGCCAATCCGACGCGGCAAAGGAGGCGCTCTCACTGCCCGTCATTGGCTCTGCCGCCATCGTGCTCCTTGTGGGCGGCGGCCTGCTGGTACAGCTATTTTCCAGGTTTAAGGCAAAAAAGGGTCCTAAGCCGCCGCCGGGGGGTCAGGGGAGAGCTTGAGCGGTACCTGCCGCGTGGCGGCATGTGTCCCACATTAAGAGGTACATGCAATAGAGAGAGGGGGGCGGGAAACCGCCCCTCTCTCTCTATTGCATACAGACTTTCAAAAAGCGCTCCAACCGACTATAAGAAGTCTGCCGCATGGAGCGCTGTCCCCCATGTCAGGAGAGCGTCGCGTACAGGTAGTCGTCGATCCAGTCTCCGACATGGTCGATCAGCAGGTTCGCCGCCCCTGGGGCGAGCTTGCCGGAGCGCACACGCCGGTATTGCAGGGGGAGATACTGGCTCAGAAGGGCCAGTGGCACCCCCTCGCGGTCCAGGTTGGAGAGCAGCGTGTCTACCGCCGCCGACACCCGCAGCGCAGGGAGATAGTATCTGGCCCGGTCGGAAAAGCTGAAGGCTCTCGCGTACTGCCGCTGTGCCTCTCCTCCCCGGTAGTATTTGCCCCAATACCGGTCGTCTTCCTTCATCGCCCACTCCAGTGTGCTCCGAAAACGGCTGACCGGGAAGGGACGCAGACGGGCCAGCTCGGTTTCGATCTGCTCCAGCGCGAACAGGCCCTCGCGGAGGGCAAAGGTGAGCGCGGGGCCGACCTTGAGGATGGCGATGCCGTCCTCCACCATCTGCCGTAGCTGCTCCTTAGGCTGATAGTCGGTAGAGTGCCCCTCAAAGACCATCCCGCCCTGGCCGGACAGGCAGGCGACCAGAGACTTGGCGGCCGCCCTGTCGTACTCCACCACGCTCTCGTCGGCAAACTCCACACCGGGCTGTACCACAAGGGCGACCACCCGTTCCCAGGCGCTTTCCAGCCCAAGGGCGCAAAACTCCCTGTGGAAGGCGGCCAGTGCCGCCTTGCAGTCGGCGGGAGAGGTGACGGTCACGCTGTCCTCGTTCTCCTGTGCGCCGCCGGGAATAGGCACCTCGCTGCCGATCACGTAGACCGGGGCGGGCGCGCCGGGGTGCTCGCTCTGGTAGAGCGCGAAGGCCTCCTCCGCCGCTTTGCACAGGGCGGCGCCCCGGCGCGCGATAAGGTCGTCGGGCAGGCGCTGAGCGGGGTCGTCGGACGCGAGGCGCATGCTGGTGTCAATGTGAATTTTCGAGAAACCGGCCAGCACGTAGGCGCGGATGAGCTCCGATGCGTTGGCCATGGCCCGCTCCTCGGGCAGGTCCTGCCAGGTGAGAGGGCCGAGATGGTCGCCTCCGTACAGCAGACGCCGGGTGGGAAAGCTCTCCTCACAGGCGAGGCGGTCTAAAAAAGCGCGGAAGTCGGCGGGGGTCATGCCGGTATAGCCGCCGTTCTGGTTGACCTGATTGGCGGTGGCCTCCACCAGCACCACGGTATCCCGCTCCAGAGCACGCCGCAAGGCGGCCCGGATCACGTATTCGTTGGCGCTGCAGCAGGAGTATATGCCTTTTTCACGCGCGCTGCCCCGGCTTTGCAGCAGCGTCAGGATCGGGTTGGCCCTCATAGCTTTATCCATGGATCAAGGCCCTCCGGTTTATCGGGGTCGACGCCGCGGACAAGCGCGTGGTGGAAACAGAGCAGTTGGATGCAGTAGATGGCAAAGACGGCCCGCACGTCGTCCGGTCCGCAGGCGGGCAGCGAAATCCGGACTCCCGGCAGTTCCGCGCCGTCCTCCGGGACACAGTCCAGCACCAGCAGGTGTTTCGTCCTCTGTGAGAGATCAGCCAGCAGGGCGCGTTGGAGGGGCCTGTCGCCGCTGGAGAGCAGGGCGATCACCAGCGTGTCCTGTCCAATCTGCACCATGGGGCCGTGGCGGACGTCCAGCAGATGATAGTGGTTGGAGTCGCGGCGGCAGATCTCCTTGAACGCCAGCGCGCCCTCCTCGGCGAGGCCCGCGGGTCCGCTGTCGGCCAGCACCACCGCGCGCGTCCACCCCTCGGCCGCAAGCGCGGAGAGAGCCTCCTCCGGCGCGGCGCAGAAGGTTTTGGCCTGGCCGGCCAGCGCGTGCAGCGCGGCGAGACCCGCCTCATTCTGACCGGCAAGGTACGCCAGGCCGAGTCCGGCCACGTACAGATTGGTCACCGTCCGGGTCTGGCAAACCGCCTCATCGAAGGCCCACGGAAGGGTTAAACTCCAGTCGGCCAGCGCCTGGGCCGGCGCCTGCTCACACGCGCAGACGGACAGGACTTTACACCCCAGCTCCGCCTTGCAGCGTTCTGCGGCGCGCAGCACCTCGCTGGTGGAGCCGGAGCGGGAGAGCAGCAGGAGGGTACATCCGCGCAGCATGTTTGCATAGGAGGGGAAATTGACCAGCAGATCCCCGGCGGCTATGGCGTACGCGGGGATTCCGGTGATCTGAGAAAACTGCACGGCCGCGGATTTCGCCAGGGAGTAGCTGGAGCCGCAGCCCAGCACGCACAGCGCCTTTGTACTCGATAGGATGGGCGCGAGCTCTCCCCGGGAGGCGGCTAAGGCGGCGACTGTCTTCTCCACCGCGTCAAATTGGCCTCTCAATTCCAGTTCGGTTAAATACATGTCCATATCCTTTCTGCATAAAAAGTGTGGTACGACGGAGGATGGCAGACCATCCCCCGTGCAGCCTGTCAAAAAAGTTTTTTGACAGGCTGCAACACGTTCCATCACTTTAAGAAAGTGATGGAACGTGATTTTTCCTGCACGTGAAAGGGAACCCTGACGGTTCCCTTTCACACAATCCCTCCCTCCGAAACCTTTGGATGGAGGTTAATCAATGGCCTGACGACGGAGGATGGCAGACCATCCCCCGTCGTGCTCTGTTGTTATTCGGCTACCGAGGATTTTGCCGGCGCATTCTTCCGGTGCCGCACCTCGAAAATCGAGAGCACCACAAATGCGGCGACCAGAATGGCGATACCGACAATCGGGGTCTTCAGGGCGGTCATCAGGGCCATGGCGTCAATGCAGTCATGGCCCGTGCCCTCGGCGCCCACGGCGGCGAAGTGGCCGAAGAGCGCATAGGTAAAGCCGGAGAAGAGGATAAGCTCCAGGCCATACACAAAACCGGAGACCATGGCGCCGCGGCGTCCGCCCATGGCGTTGCCCATGATGCCTGCCACGCCGCCGGTAAAAAAGGCGCCGATGATGGACACCAGAGGGACGACGCCAAAGAGGGCGGAGGAGAGAAACATGGCGACGATCATGCCGACCACCGAGAAGATAAAGCCCAGCATGAGGGAATTGGGGGCAAAGCCGAAGAGCGCGGGCACGTCCAGCGCGGGGATCGCGTGGGGAACCAGCCTGTCGGCAATCCCCTTGAACGCGGGAACCAGCTCGCCAAGGAGCATACGTACGCCCTGCAGGAGGACCAGCACGCCGGCAGTAAAGCCCATGGCCTTCAAAAGCCCGAAGACGATATAGTTGGTGCCGCCGGAGTAGGCGTCCACAACCTGGGGACCCGCGGCGATGACCACGAGCATATAGAACACGAACATGACGATGGCGATGGACATGGAGGTGTCCTTGAAGAACTTGAGGCCCTCGGGTAGCTTCATGTCCTCGGCGCTCTTGCTCTTGCCGCCTACCAGCTTACCCACATAGGCGGAGGAGACCGTGCCCAGCGTGGTCAGGTGCGCGATGGCGAAATCGTCGCTGCCGGTGATCTTGCGGACAACGGGCTGAGAGATCGCGGGCAGAAGGGTGAGGACCATACCCTGGATCACCGTGCCCAGGCCGATGATGGCGGCGGTGCCGTAGCCCGCGGAGTAGAGGGAAAAGGCCACCGCGACCGAGCTGATCCACATCATATGCCCCGTGAGGAAGATGTACTTAAGGGGGGTAAAGCGGGCCAGCAAAATATTTACCAAGAAACCGGCGCCCATGATGATCGCCGAGGTGGAGGCGATTTCGGGCACGGCCTTCTGCATGGCGCCGACAATGATTTCAGAGCCCGTGGCAAAGCCGCTGAGCTTGAACACCTCCTGGAACAATCCTACGAAGGGCAAAATCTCGGACACCAGAAGACCGGAGCCCGCCGACAGGACCAGGTAACCCAGCGCGGTCTTTACGGTCCCCGAGAGGACCTGCGGGGCCGACTTCCCCTGTGCGAGGAGTCCGACCAGTGCGACAATGGCCAGGATGACAGCCGGGGTCTTTAAGAGCTCTAAGAAGAAATTCAAAACAACCATTACTACTCCCTCCCTTTCTCAATTTATGATTTCCCCTCAAGATAAGCCTTCAGCTTTTCCTTCACCTCCCCTGTGTTGACGACGCTCTTGACGAATATCACGTTGCGCTTGCCCGCGAAACGGTCCGCAAAGTCCTCCGAGGTCACGATCAGATCGGCGGATTTGCTCTCCACCGTGCCGGCATCCCAGTGCTCGATCTCACAGTCGCCAATGCCCAGCTCCCGCGCGGCCTTTTCCACAGTCATCTTGAGAATCAGGCTGGAGCCCATACCAAGTCCGCATACGCATACGATATACATGAGAGCCTCCCGTATCCCGGGCCTAAAAGGGCCGGGACTGCCGCGCTTCTGGCGAACGGCGTGCCAATTTTAAAATGGAGCAACGGGGACACACTAGTGCCGGCAGACCTTAAAGACAGCCGATCATCCTGCCATAGTTTTTGATGTGCTCCTCGTTGATCTTATCGCCCTGATCCAGGTTCGAGCTGACGTAAATGGGGGGCAGATATCCGCTCTTGACGCAGTTTTCCACCGTCTGGGCGATGATGGACTCCATCACGGACATTCCAAGCACGGTGGAGGTGCCGCAGAAACGGGGCTCCAGCCCGCCGATCTCCATGGCGGCGTCGCCGCTGACGCACTTGATGTCAATGACCACGTCGGCGATATCCATCAGATTCTTGCCGCTGGAATGGCGGGAGGTGGTGCTTCCGGCAAACTGCCGCGAGACCAGGGCCACGACCTTCATTCCAATTTTTTTGGCCGCCAGGGCCATGTCTATCACGGCGGCGTTGCGCCCGGAGATGGAGACGATAATCATCGTGTCGCGCGCATCGGTGTCCTCCAGCTCCAGATACTTGTCGGCGAACCCCTCGATACGCTCCTGCATGGTGCTCAGCTTGGCCTTGGGGAACAGCGCCAGATGCGGGATCAGCAGGGCGTTGACAGGGACCAATCCACCTGCCCGGTAGAATACCTCCATCGCAAACATCTGCGAATGGCCGCAGCCAAACACGTGGATGACCCGCCCGCTGCGCACGGAGGCCGCGCAGTATTCGGCGGCCCGTTCAATGTTGGCCCCCTCCTGCTCAAACTCACACTTCAGCTGCTCTGATACGGTGCCGTAAAATTCCTGATACTTCATTCCTGTTTTTCTCCCTTGCGTAGTTTTTCCATAATCGCGGCTTTTCCTCCGTGATTGCGAAGCAAATCCAAAAACTCCTCCTCCTGCAGGTAGCCGCCCAGCTCGCGCAGCAGTTCTAAATGGCTGTCCCTGTCCACCGCGGCGAAGGTAAAAGCGGCCTTGATGCGCTTGCCCTGCAAGTAGACGGCGTCGCGCGGAAGGACCAGGCTCATGGATACCTCGTTGACTCCGGCCTCCGGGCGCCCATGAAAAAAGGCGATGTCGTCCACCAGGACCATGTAGGCCCCAAACTCGGCGATCGTGTCTTTGATCGACTGGAGGAAACGCGGCTCTACCGCTCCCGCCTGGACCAAGAGGCCGCCACCGATATCGACCAGCCTCTCCCAGCCGTCGCACTCCACGTCTTCCAAAAAGGTTTTGTCTGTAATCAAGTCGCAAATCATATCGTTACCTCCCGGGACCATTTTGTCATATGTGCACAATTTTTTCAACATTATCGGACTATTTATGTCCAATGCGTAAGTGGTATACCAAGTGGACCTATACCACTCGTCCGGTTGTTGGTTTTCCTTGACGGCCTATAGCCGCGTGGATATAATCTCTACAAAAGGAGGCGGCTTTTATGGATGGCGTTCCTGTATACCAAGAAATTTATATGGATCTGCGCAAAAGGATTGAAAGCGGATATTATTCAGAGAACACTTCGTTGCCCGCGGAACGCGTGCTGTGCGGGATGTACCACGTAAGCCGCTCCACCATCCGTAATTCTCTGGAGGTGCTGCGCAGGGACGGCTATATCGTCAAGGCGCATGGGAACGGCAATTTTATCAAGCCCAAGATGTTTGAGCAGAAGCTGACAAAGTTCCACTCCTTTGCGGGCAGCCTGAAGGCGCAGCACATCCTCATCAAAAATCAAATCGTGGATTATGAGCTCATCGAAACGGACAAGTATCTGGGCTCTTTGGATATCGTGCGCCAGAACTGCCCTCCAAATACCCGCTGGCACAAGCTGGTGCGGCTGCGTTCGGCCGAGACCTTTCCGCTCATGATAGAGACCAGCTACCTGCCCCAGAGCCGCTTTATGTCCCTGGATGCCGACATCCTCCGGGACGGCTCCCTCTATGCCTACCTGGAAAACTATTACAATATGGAGATCACCGACGCGTACGAAACGCTCTCGCCCCTGATTCCCACCAACAGGGAGCGCATGCTGCTGCAGATCCCTCAACATCTGCCCTGCATGCTCTGCGAGCGTTTTTGTCACGAGAGGGAATATCTGATCGCCGTTCACCGCACGGTGGTGCGGGGGGATAAGTATAAGTTCAAGGCCGCATATTATGTAAACGACACATCCACTTAAGAAGACGGCGCGTGCAGGCGATTGCCAACACGGGAGCGCAGAGGGAGGAGCTACAATGCTGATTGTAAATGGAACGCTGTTTTGCGAGGACGGAACCTTTCAAAGAATGGATATCGAAACCCGGGGCGGACGGATATCGGCCTTTGGGGAGCCCCTTGCCCGCAGCGGGCAGGAGGTGCTGGACGCGGAGGGGTGCTACGTGGTGCCCGGACTTGTGGACATCCATATCCATGGGGCGATGAACGCCGATTTCAGCGACGGCAGCCCGGAGGCCGTGCAGACCATCGCCCGGTTTTTGCTCGCCCAGGGCGTCACCAGCTTTTTGGGTACGTCCATGGCCCTGCCCGGCGAACGCCTCGCGGAGATCTACCGCGCCGCCCGCCCCCTCGTCGGCCGCGGCATCCCCGGATGCGCCACGCTGCGGGGCATCAACATGGAGGGGCCTTTTTTCAATGTGGAAAAGCGGGGGGCCCAGAACGAAAACTACATCGTCGCCGCGGATTTCGACTTGTTCACCCGGTTGAATGAGGTCAGCGGCGGCCATATCCGCACGGTGGCGATAGCGCCGGAGATCGACGGCGGCATGGAGTTTGTCCGGAGGGCAAGCGCCCTGTGCAGCGTATCTCTGGCCCATTCCTGCGCGGACTACGACACCGCGCGAAAGGCCTTCTCCTGCGGCGCAAACCACGTAACCCATCTTTTTAACGGCATGTCCCCCTTCGGCCACCGCGACCCCGGAATCGTTGGAGCCGCCATTGGCTCAGACGCCTATGTGGAGTTGATTTGCGACGGCGTGCATGTCCATCCGGCTATGGTGAAAGCGATCTTCCAGCTGTTCGGCCGAGATAGGGTCTGCCTGATCAGCGACGCCATGCGCGCCTGTGGAATGCCTGAGGGACAGTATGATTTGGGAGGTAAGACGGTCACCGTGGCGAACGGCTGCGCCACCATTGACAGCGGGTCCCTGGCGGGCAGCATCACCGTATTGACCGACTGCCTGAGAAATGCCGTGCGCTTTGGCATTCCGCTGGAGAGCGCGCTGAAGGCGGCGACGGTGAACCCGGCGAAGTCGGTGGGGCTTGCGGATCAGGTGGGCGTCCTCGCCGCCGGGAGGCAGGCGGATATCCTTGTCCTCGACCGCGGGCTGTCGCTCAGGAATATCGTACTGGACGGCCGACTCCAGTAAGACCGTCCCGGTGCGGGAGGGCGCTTATAAATTGAAAAGACAAAGAACTGTGCTCTGCAATTTAAAATTGCAGAGCACAGTTCTTTCAGGTAACATATGGAGTCGGGGGCACATCGGCGCCATCAGCCATCAGTCTCTCCTCCGAAGGTGAGAGATGGCCGGGAGGAGAACTGCCAACCGCCGTATAGGTGTACCCTCTCTTTGCCCTATTACCGCTTTTTATGCCGATTCATTTGTATTGTCCTCTCCGGCAGTGCCATGCGTTTTTAAAAATCTCTTTTTGATAAAGAGCATACCGACTGCCACGGAGAACAGTGCCAGAGCTCCAACGGCGATCATGGAATATACGTTAAGATATCCCACGACATTTCCCCAGGCGTCACCCGCGAGCTTTCCGAGAAAGACCAGCACAGTGTTCCAAACGGCTGTGCTGAGCGTTGTCAGGAGTATAAAGATACCGACCGGCATTTGAGCAGACCCTGCCGGGATGGAGATCAGGCTTCGTACGAGGGGGATAAATCGGCAGAAGAAGACGGTTTTATTTCCGTGCCGCGAGAACCAGCGCTCCGCTCTGTGTACGTCCTCTTTTTTGAGATGCAGCTTTCTTCCGGGCCTGCTGCTAAAAAATCGCTCCAGCCGCTCCGTATTCAGCAGCCGTCCAAGATAATAGAGGACGAGCGCGCCGGAGACGGAACCGATAGTGGCGGAGATAATCACGCCCCATATATTCATGCCGCTGGCCGTTGTCAGGAATCCCCCAAAAGTTAAAATGACCTCAGAGGGGATGGGCGGAAAGATATTCTCAATCGCAATCAAAAGTGCGACCCCGACATAACCAAAGCTGTTAATCATATCGATCATTATCTGATCCATAAAAAAGTCCTCCATTGCCGCGGCATTTCTCAGGGCGCTGGGCATGCCCGCCCGTACCTTCCGTAATTCAGTGCAATCGTAACATGCCAACATAAACTGCAGTCAAATCGGGGTTAAACTCTTCATAAACCGCATGGAAAAGCAGCCTTGTCAAAACGACAAAGCTGCTTTTTTATGCAGCGGAATATAATTTTGCATTGTTTATGCTGGGTTTAAGACCACCCAAAAAATTTATGCTATACTTTGGATATACTTTGGCGAGGTGGTATCCTATATGAAAATTAAAGCCGCGCTTACGAGGAATATATCCGTCAAAAAACGGCTCATCATCTCCAATATCCTGATGATCCTTGTGCCGGTCGTGATCACCGCATTCATTGGGCTTGTGTGCGTGGGCGTCATCTGGTTTTCTGTCCGATACGGAACGGGACTCGGTTTCGAGGACAGCGAAGATTTTTATAAGGCCAGCCGGGGGATCTCCGTGGTCGTCGAGAACGCGTTAACGAAGGAAACGCGCACAAATTTGGGGGAAGAGCTGGCGGGGATAAGCGGGATGCTCGACAAAAGCGCTATGGCCTTGTCTGTGGATTCTCTCGGAGAAAATCTCTACCAGTACGGGCGTGCCACCGGGGC
>DATMXU010000144.1:0-20063 GCA_035562355.1 Pseudoflavonifractor sp. | reverse complement strand
ATTTTATAGTATCAAAACCGGCGATCGCCGAGGTCTCAGCTCCTCCCCCCTTCCGATCGCCGCTTTTTAAGGAGGAGAAGCGCCGCGCTTGCGGCGGCCACCATCAGCGAGGCCCCAAACAGCCGGATGGGCAGGAGCCCCATGCCGCCCGTACTGGGCAGGGTAAAATTGGAGCCGGAGACGGTGTTGGTCACGGTGATGTCGCCGGTGGTGATGCCGCTGTTGTTCATGTAGCTCACCGCGCTGCCGGAGGGGACCTTTTCCTTGACCCAGTAGTAGTAGGCGTTGCCGGAGGCGTCGGCCTTGGGCAGATCAGCATTGAGCCAGACCCAGCCGTTTGCGCCGTTCAGAAGGATGGGCATATCCGCGACCAGCTCCGAAGGTCCAGCCGCCGTCATGGCAGTCGGGTTGGTATAGCCGGAAAAGGTCGGTGCTATAGGGTGATAAGCACTGGTGGTGATTATCACATCCAAATGATTGTCTACGGCGGGTATCGTATAGGATGCAATCCCCTGCACAGGACTGAAGTTGGCGCTCTGCCCATTGTAAGAAATACTGTATGTAACACTCCATGCGGCGAGGTTAATCGTCAGCGCACTACCCTTCGAGACCACCAGCTCTTGCTGAATAGGAGGATTGCTGTACTCTCCACTCCCCTTCACCGTTACACGGGCCGTGTACCCGTCTATCTTCCTGGGCTCCCGCCACAGCTCCAGCTCGACGCTGTTCGCCGCGGGGGCGGCCTCCGCGCCGCTCTCATCCCGCCAGAGCTTTTTGACGGAAATCGCGGTGTACTCGTTGGGCACATAGATTGCCGCGCCGCTGCTGGAGACGAAACGCACCTGGCTGGTGGAAACGCCGCCGAAGGCCGCAGCCGTCATGGCGCTTATGGTGTCCTCCCTGCTCTTCCCGTCCGCCATCCAGACGAAGTAGTAGGCCGTGCCGCTCTTTACATATCCGGCGGGCGCCGCCGTCTCCGTCAGCCTGTACAGCACGTTTTCGGACATATTCTCCAGAAGGATCTTGCCGTCGCCTCCAGTGGTGTAGGCGCCGCCCGAGACGTCGTCCCATCTGCTGCTCGCCTTGTTATACTGCTTGAGCTCGAAAGCCGCGCCGGGGAGGAGCTTGGAGTAGTCGGCGCTGTCCACCTTGTAGACCGTGACGGTCTTCTTATTGGCGGTGGCGGAGGAGCTGCTCTCCTTCAGCATGATGTTCGACGTGCCGTTCTCCATCGAATTCCCCTGCAGCGTCGCGGTGTTATTTATAGCCACGTCGCCGGCCAGAGAGCCGCGATCGAAAAAGTAGTCGTACACCAGAACGCTGGGTGTGCTGTCAGGCAGGACAAAGCTTGCCGTGTGGGTCAGGTCGTTATAGCTGAAGCTGTACTGGCCCTGGCTGAAGGCCGCGCCCAGGCCGTCCGGGTTGCTGACGTCGTAGCGGTAGAGCTTTACGCTGTCGATCAAAAGGCCCGCCCCCGCCTGCGTGCTGAGGACGTCCCTCAGGGCAATGGTATCCGCGCCCGTGGCCAGGTCCAGTCCGGCAGGGTTAATGAGGATGCGGTATCGGACCACGTTCGTCAGAATTGGCTGGCCCTTATCATCGTATTTTACGCTGCCGTCGGCATTGGTCTCCGGAAGCTGCGCGCCGGTCTTGCCAACGTTGGGCACCTCCCGGTTGATGGTGGTGCGCTGTGTCGTGGTACCGCCGTTCCAGGCAGCCCGGTTTGTGTAGGTCCTGCTCTTGTTGCTCAGGTTGCTCCAGACGGGGTCGTTGACGAAGGAGAGCTTGTAGTAGAGGACGATAACGTATGGGCTGCTCATTCCCGCATTGTTTATGCGGATCTTCCCTACATCCGCGATTTGTACGGTCAGGGTCGTGATTCCACTCTCATTCGGCGCTATGCTATACGTTAATTGATCACTGAATTTATACGTCCCGCTTACCCAGTTATTGTTATTCGCAGGATCGTTATATCCCCAATTGAACTCTCCGATCTCCCAGTTGTCGTTTCCATGGAGCTTTGCGGTAATTGCAGGCGTGCCGGACGCCGGCACCACCAGGGCGGCCCCCGCGGGGAGGGTATCAGTCAGGGTAATGGTGTCCCCTGCAAAATCGCTCATGCGGAGCACCAGCCGATAGTACATCTCGCCGCCCACAGCGTCATAGTCCGCGGTCAGGTCGTCATTTGTGTAGGTGGTTTTTCCGCTGACTATGGTCCCGGTGACACTGGCCTGCTTTTCAATGGTCTTTGGCGTGACGGGAGCGGTGTAGGTATAGCTTGCGGTGCTGGGCTCCTTGCCGGGGATGGAGCCCGTGTTGGAGAAGACGTAGCTCTCTCCTTCCTTTGCCGTGCTGACGTCGGTCACGGTTTCATAGGTCACGGTGAGAGACCCGCCGACCAATTCCGCATTGACCTGGGTACTGTTAAATTTTACAATAAATCCCTTTATGGGGCTTTTGCCTGTGCCGGTGATCACCGTCCCCGCCAGGTCGGTGATGAAATAGTGGGTACCACGGACCAGGGTCTGCCCCTTGGCGGTGACAATCTTCAGGTTGCCCAGCCTCTGGGCGGTGGTGTAGTGAGTGTTGGAGACGGTAGTCCCGTTGAGCGTGGCGTCCTTCAGCGTATCTGTATAGATAAGATGGTCCACATCGAGGTCTGCCAGGGGGGCCGAGAGGTCGACCGTCCAGCGGTAAACGCCCTCCTCGGAGGCCACGCCCGAGGCACGCTTGTTCACGCCGTAATCCCTGTGGGGCACCGTCACCCCCACGCCTGCGGAATAGTCGGTGCCGCCGTCCTTTGTCAGGCTCACCTGGTTATCCAGCACGGTGCTTGTGCCGGGGACCCCCGCGGGGGCGTCGGTGACGTAGGTGATGGTGTAGGCGCCCTTTGACCCCTGGGGGAAGGTGTAATTGGACCAGTCCCCAATGGTCCCCACCTCCGCGCCGGTGCTGGCGTTTTTCACGCTCGCGGGCGTGGGTAGGGTCTGCTGGACTCCTCCCATGCGCAGCACGTCGCTGAGCTTGTAGCCCCCCAGGTCCAGCCCGTTGGGGTTATGTACCTCAATGGTCCAGGTGATTTTCCCGGTGCTCTCGCTGTACGAGCCCCGCTTGGAAATGACAGGGCCGGACAGGGTCGTCCCAGCCCAGCCGCCGGCGCTGTCGGAGCCGCTCTTGGCCGAGGCGCTGTTGGAGACATAGGACGCGCCGTTCGCCGATTTCGTGGGGCCGGGAGTCACGGTATATGTTACCCTATAGGACTCCCCTGCGCTGAGCTGGGGCAGGCCGGAGATGGTGAATTTCGGCTGATTCTCTCCCCAGGGATTGACGGTAAACTGGAGTGTGTACCCGGTGAGGGGACTGCCCGTGCCGTTTTTGTATACCTTTATGCTGCTCTCGTCGTAACGCACCTGGGTGTCGTTGTCCCATACCTCGTCAATGATGGTGACCTGACTCGCCGTCCCTTTGGTTGTGGACACAGTCACTATGTAAGAGAGTTTATTGGCCGACGGGCTGTACGAGCCGGTCTTCTGTACTATGAGGTCGGTCTGACTCGGGGGATCTGTGGGGTCTGTGGGGTCTTTGACCGGGGAGATGACGATGGTCGTGCTCACCGAGCCAAACCGCACGGTGTTGCTCTCCCCGTCTTCTGCGGCCGAGACCTTGCCCTGGAACTGAATGGTACCCTGGAAGGGCTTGCTGTCGGCAAAGGAGTCGTTAAAGGTAATGGTGATCTCACCGTCGGGCGTGATGTCATAGGTTCCCACCGCGCTCGTTTCCTCGTAGACGCTGCCGCTCTCCCTCTGACCGGGGACCACCCCCACGGGGAGCTGATAGGTGATGGTCTTTCTGCTGGCACTTATGGTGTTGGCAGGCAAGGCATAGGTGAGGCCGACCTTTACGGTGTCCCCGTCTATAAATTCACTGGCCGCCACCCATTTCCCATTTTGCAGCTTGGAGACCTCCGCGCTGGTGATATACTCGCCGAAATCCACACTGTCCTCCGCGGCCAGGAGGCTCCTGCCGGCGGCGCTGAGACCGAAGGACTGTGCCGTGGGCTCCTCGTCCACTTCGCTCCGCTCTACCGTGGCCCAGCTGGTTGCGCCCTCGGGCATTTCGGGAATTACGGGGATCGCGGGAGGCTTGTCAGTTTCCTCGGGCTCCTCTCCCGGCACGACCTCGGGGATGGCATCCAGCGCGGCCTGAGTCATCCAGGAGAGCGTCAGGGCACCCGCGTCGTCGTCCCGTTTTTCCTCAGCGGCGGCGCGTGCCCCCGCCAGACTGGGCCCCGCCGCGGCGCAGAGCCGGACAGACGCCGCGTCGGGGTCTGCATAGACGGTCTCGGTGGCGCCCGCGGCGGCGCTCTCGGCTGCGGGAGCGGTCTCCTCGGGGAGCGCGGGAGTTTCCTCCACGGGCCCGGCCTCTTTAGTCTCGGCATGGGCGGGCTCCGCATCCACAGGCTCGGCGTCTGCGGGGATATCCTCCCCGGCGGTCTCAGCCTCCTCGGGTGCGGAGCCCTCGTCAGGTCCGGCGGACAGCCCGGCATGGTCGGCCTCACCGCCGGGAGACGGCTCCACCTCCCGGGGTATCTCCCGGATGGATTCAATTTGAGTGGAGCGGTAGGTCAGGTCAAAGCTCACGGTGCGGCCCTTTTCCAGGGCGAACCAGCAGCCGTCCTCCCCGTCACGGTGGAGCGTCAGCGTGCCGCCGTCGAGCGTGGGGACTGCGGCGGTATCGCCGTCGCCGTCGAAGGAGACCGCGTCGGTGAGAGCGGCGTTCTCAGTCTCGGCGGAGAGGTAGAAGTAGGTCTCCTCCCGGTCGGCCGCCGCGGTTGCCGTGATCCGGGCGGCGAGCACGTCGCCGAAGACGGCGTTGGGGACCTCCGCGGTCAGCAGCGGATTGCTCTTTTCCATGCTGATGGCCGGGCGCATCAGCGCACCGTAAACGCCCAGGGAGGTGGCGACGGAGAGCACGCAGATGAGAGCCAACAGTCGGCGGCGCCTGCCGTGGTCTGCGATATAGTCTTTGACCTGCGCCACAAGGCTCTTCTTCATGGTCGCGTGCACTCCTCTCCGCCATATTTTGCAGGGGGAATATGGGGCTTACTGGATTTTTCCGAAGTGCTCCGCCGGCCACACGCAGAACACGACTTTCCCCACGATGAATTCATCCGCGATGCAGCCCACCGCGCTGGAGCGGCTGTCTACGGAGGTGGAGCGGTGGTCGCCCATCACAAAGAGCTTGCCGTCCGGTACCTGGTAGGGGAACTCGATGTCGCACTGGCCCAAGCTCTTTTCCGACAGATAGGGCTCCTCCAGCGTTTCACCGTTCACCGCGACGTTGCCGTCGGCGTCAATGACGATCTGGTCGCCGGGCAGGCCGATGACCCGCTTGAGCAGCACTTTGTTGTTGTAGTAAAAGGCGGCGACATCGCCGTTCTTGAAGTCGGCGTTCTTGACGGCGAGCACGATCTGTCCGGCCTCCAGAGTGGGCTCCATGCTGGTGCCCGTCACCTGCAAAACGGGCAGGAACAGCGTGGTGACCAGCACCGAGACCGCGGCCACCACCATCAGAATGTAGACGGTGCTGCGCAGCGTCCTCCTGTACTCCCTCTTCTTCCGCTCGTGCAGCAGCTCTTCCTTCAGCTGCAGAGTGGTCGGCAGTTTTCGCTCTTCCATATTCCCTCCGGCCCCGTTGCCGGGGCTGCGTTTATTTTCGTCCGGTGTACATACCGCCCAGCCACTCCGCCAGGCCCTCGTGTGCCTGACAATAAGCGTCCAGCCGGATCTGAAGCCCGGCCCACTGCGCGTCGGCCGTCTTTTGGGCCTGCGCGACCATCTCGTCGCATTTCTCCTGGGTGCGCGCCATCAGCGCGTCGGCCTCAGCCTGGGCGGTATCGCTCATCCGTTTTACGCTTTCTAAGTACTGCTCGGCGGCATGCTGCGCGTCCTCAAAGATCCCGTTGACCCGCAGCGCCGCCTCCGCGATAGAGCCCGCGCCGTGCAGGCGCAGGGTCCTGTCCTCCAGCTCCTTTTGGAGGGCGTCCCTTTCCGCCGTCAGCGCCTCGTTCTCCTCCGAGAGCTTCACCAACAGCTCCAACAGCTCAGCGCGGCTCAGTTTTTTTAACTCCCGGTCAGCCATTCTGTCAGGCCTCCTCTTCTATCAGGTTTTATCAGGTTGACGGGCAAGATATGCATAAAATCACGGTCGGGACTGGAAAGATAAGGTTCCCTTTCAGGCCTTCCACGGTAAAATGGCAAAAAGAAAATGGCAGCCAGTTGCAAATAAAAATTGCAACTGGCTGCCATTCCAAAGGCCCTATAGCTTTGCGCCGCGGGTTTTCACCCGTTTTGCTACATATTTAAGTTGTGGTCAAGTTCAGCATAACAATACGGGACGGTAATCCTACTGAAAAATTGCGAAGAAAATACTGTCCTAATTTTTTTCCCATTATACTAGATATCGTTTCAAAACACAAGTAATCAATGATGCGCGACAACTTTTTTGAGAAATAGGGACAACATATTTGAGAAAAAACAGACCGTTTCTAAGAGGTATTTCCGAGACCGCTCTTTTGCATCAATTGCCCCACAGCCGGGAGCAACTCATGCAAAGGAGCGGCCTTTTAACTGGCGCTCCCTTGCAGTAAGTTATACCGTGGTCTCGGCTCCTCATAGAGCCAATGCCGCAGCCAGTCAAATAGGACGATACCGCCACCAGCTACGAGCACCCACAGGGCGCTCCATAGTGCGCTAATTTGACCCCACACGTTAAGTGGTAAGCGCGAATAGTCCCAGATGTCCAGGCCCAGCCAGACGTTAAGTACCAGCCCGGCTACCAGTTCCACCGCCGTAATTCCCAGACCGCCCAGGACCGCCTGGAGCCAGAGGGGCATACCCCACGGTAGGCGCTCGTTGATGAGATCAAGGGGGATACAGATAATAGCCGCCAGCACCAGCATGGTCCAGCTTATGGCCTCCGGGCGTCCTTGGAGTAACTTCCAGGCAACCTCACATAGGAAGTAGAGTGCCCCGCCAAACGTCCACAGCACCACGGACCGTAGTAGGTTACGCATTCGCGCTACCTCCAGCAGCGGCCAGCACGGCAACCAAGTTGGACTCTAGATCGGGCGGGAGCTCAATGCCGTATGTAATCCCGGCCAGCTCCTCCACAGTCTCTGCCCGTCGCACCCACACAAGCATATGGTTGCAGTAGGTCGTCTCACACAATTTGTGTTGGATGGCGGTGTGGGAGATCGCCAGGATGTCAGCAGCCGGGTACATCCGGCATAGCTGCCCATCGGCGTGGTACGGATACCCAGCGGCTCCCTGTCCTACAGCCGACAGGGCAGTGCTAAGGTTGATCTGGTCCGTCTCCTCCAGGGCGAAGTGCTCTGTTTCCCCGGTGCTTGGCAGGACGACATCCACCCCCACCACAATGGCGGCGTTGCCAGCGGCGGAGAGCTCGGCCAGTTTGGCGGTGCGGAAGGAATCGAGGTCTACAGGGCCGGGCTCCGGCAGCGGGAGGTTGGTCAGTATTAACGCACCACCGCGCACCTCCCAGCGCAGCCAGTCGGCTACCTCCGAAGTCAGCATCACAAAGCCGTCCTCGGTGCAGAGCTCTATGGTATCACCCAGCTCCTCCGGTGCCGCCCCATCCAGGGGAAAGCTAATGGTATCCGTACCCGGCCAGTAGTCCCGGCACGGGTAGGTGTTGCCACCTGTTTTGATGTGCATATAATCACTTCCATTTGCTCATTCTTCATAGGTCACGGAATAGCTGAGGCACTCAGCTATGTTACTTACAGTGAGGTGCAGCCGCGCCTCTGCGGGGTAGTAAGTGCTTGGGGTCACCTCACCCTCTTTTTGTCGGCGGTACCATTTGTTTGCCGATGGGTCATACCATATCGTTCCAGTTGAGCTTGTGCTGGTGATCCTGTAGGCCACACTTGCGGCGCGGATCGTCTTGCCCTTAACCGCGTCGTCAAAGTAGATTTCGGCGGTGCTATAGCTGGAGTTGGTTGTAAATGTCGGCACACCAAAAACGACCTTAAGGACGGGATCACTTCCGCCAGACTTGTGGATTTCAACCATCCCCATCAGGCGACACCGCCCTTCAATGGGTCAGCGGAAGGCGATGTAGTAGAACCTGAGATTTGGGGAGTTTGTATCCAAATGTGTGCCGCTAGTAGTGTGATAATATACTTCAAAGCCGTTTTCTGTGACCTGAATAGCGCTGTAATTCCAGTCTTGATCTGCAACACTTGCGCATGGATACCCAGGCAGGGCCATGCCCCCATAGGTATAGCTGCCACTTTGCTGCTGTCCATAAAAGATCCACAGGAGGACAGCGCTTGGTTGAAACCCGAGCTCAATGGTACGCCGTGTCGCACCGTCTCCCTGATAGACGCCAGCCACAAACGGCTTATCACCTGCGCCGCCGTTGTGTACAACCACTCTACCCACAGCGGCCACCCCACTCTTTGGCAGAGTGCCCAATCTCTAGATGGAGCACCCCCCCCCGTTGGGATTTTATGGAATTTATTCATGTTGACGAATCTCCTCCTATCTATGTGAGCACTACGGTCATAGTGTTATTGTTTTCTCCAGGGGCGTACACTGGAAATGTGTATGAGAACTCCAGATCCCAAGCTCTGCTAACAGGCTTAACAGTTGGCGAGGTCGAAATGGTGAATCTGCTCGGGCTGCCATCCGTGTGCAAAAGCACTGCGCTGTCTGCCTTTACAATAAGCACGTTTGGAGCCGATGGGCTCAGAGTCAGGTAAGTTGTTGTGCCGTCCGCATTTGCGTACAGGCAATGAATACCTCCATAGGTGCAGGTTATTGTAACCTCAACAGTCTCCGGCACTCCGCCGCCTCCGGGGGCTCTGTCTATGCTTGCCATGCCCATGGCCTACACCTCCCCGGCCAGCACGGCGCTGATCGCCACGTCTGGCTTTTTGTCCCTGCAGGTAAGCGTAATGCCTCCAGCATAGGTCTCGCACCATGTGATGCAGCCGAAAGCCTTCTCCTGCAATTTTCGCGCGGCGTCGTCTGTGATCTTAGCGAGGTGCAGCCCAAGCCGCCAATCCATGGCGGCTGTCACCCCGCTCACCGTCACATTCTGCGTCCACGGCCCGGACCCCGACCATGTGGCCGAAATAGTGATGGCTGTCGGGCCAAACACCCCCAGCGCGGCCAGCGCCGTCCGTGCCGCCGCTGCTGTCTTGGTGGCAAGTGCACCTCCCGTCCCGGTGAAAACGGGCAGATCAGCCGTAGTCCCGATTTTGCCGTCGCTGGTGATAGCCCCATGGACATGGCTTGTCGGTGAGGCTCCAACATCTGCCGCCGTTGGTGTCCAAGTGCTTGCGCGGGCTCCTACATCCGCTGCCGTCAGTGTGATGTCCGTTGTCAGCGCCTTACTGTTCACCTTCCTGGAGGTGGGTACAGCCCCCACGTCAGCGGCTGTGGGCGTCCATGTGCTCGGCCTGGCCCCTACATCTGCGGCGGTAAACGATTTCCACGCCAGCGCCCCGGCCACCTTTGCAAGCGCCTGTCCATTGGCTCCAGCATCCAGGTCCGGCAGTCCCTCCACACACTCCAGCTTGGTGATGGGGTACAAGAGGTATTTGTTCCCGGCGGCGTCCTTGACTGTGATCAAAGCATTTTCTTCGTATGTCGCCATCATGTACCTCCTATAGTGTCTGGAACCACAAGTCCCCGGCAGCTAGGCCCGTTGGCTGGGTGTCTTGCGCGTATACCTTGCTTTTCCCATTCCAGGCCGCTACGGTTTCCGCTGTAATGCCGTCCAGCACGGCCTTATTATCATGGCTGTGGTTCCCCTCGGCGGCGGCGTTTACCTTGGCCTTCAGGGCTGCATCCAGATCAGTTTCGGCCACCACCGACTTCCCGGCCAGCGCCCCGGTAGGCACCGTAATGTTGACGCCCTTAGAGGTGATGGGCAACGCCGTCCCGTTTACTTTTATCGATTCAATCACATTGACTTGCGCGCCAGCGGCAATACCGTCCAGCTTAGTCTTGAGCGTCGAGGTAAAGTCCTCGGCGGATAAGCCTTTACCTGCCACCTTGTCTACCTTGGACCCAATGGCGGCGTTCAGGGCGGGCATTACACCTTCATTGTCGGCTATATAGTCCGCGATCTCCTTCAGGGTATCGTAGGTGTTGGGTGCGCCGCCGATCAGCGCGTCAATGGCTGCGGAGATCTCCGCTGTCACATCGGTGCTCTTGGCTCGGAGGTTGATGCCCGATACCATCTCGGCAATCTTGGCCGAAAGGGTTGTTACCCCGTCGTCCAGGTACACATTGTCAATTTGGGTCTTTACCATCAGTTCGGTGAGCACACCCTCAACCAGAGCTTTCATAATTGCCTTTCTCGCTACCGTTGCCATACTGTGTCCCTCCTAGATGATCTCAAAGTTGTATTCTCCGACCTTGGGCGCAGTGCCCGTTTTGGCGTTTGATACCGGGTGATCTACGCCGTCAACCTGGGCCATAAGCTCCGCCGTGTCTCCAGGCCCGCCCAGCTCCAGCGACGCAGATACCATGTCAGTCCCCGCTCCGCCCCCGCGAGTGTCGAACCAAAGGCATGGACCAACCGTGGGCTCTTCCCCGCCGATCTGTATCAAAGATCGCAACCGCTCATCGAGGTCTTCCTGTGTCACGTCAATCGGGTTTCCGTCAGATTCAAAGATTATGTTTGACGCGTTGCTGCTCTTGACGCGTATCCTCAGATATTCCTTGAGTTTCTCAGCGGAGTTTTTGTCAGGGAGATATTCACCTTCTCCGGGGTCACGATTGTATAGGTATACACCTTCCACCATGGTGTCGGGATCAGTCGCCATCAGGCCCATCTCACGGAGATGAAAACCTTCCTCCAGCAGGTCGTTGGTTAGGAGAGCCGTGACGGTGGCCTCTGCGGAGCTGTAAGAGATCGATCTGATGGGGAGGGAGAACCTTTCCGACTTAAGCCTTATGACGCTGAAGATAGAACCTGTCCCAATACTGCCGTCGCCCAGAGCAACGCGCGTAAAAGTGACCTTTTTGCCCGCACGCATTTTTGCCTCCAGCGACAGTCCAAAGTCAGTAGCAACAAAACTACTAAATGCCATGCCTTACACCTGCCTAAACTCCCGGATTCTGCCCACTTCGAGGACGCCCGCACAATACAGGCTGCCGGGGAAGATTTCTTCATGCGCGATACTGAGCTTTGCCGATCCGGGCTTTACTTTGTTGATCTCCTTCAAGATCACGTCATTGTCCGTTATGACAAAGCTACCGCCGCTAAACCAAACAACGGCCTCGGCCCAGCGGGAACTATCTGTCAAATATAGCGGCTCCACGGATACGTCTGTATATCCGAGTGCTTTGACAGCTAAAACAACGCCCTCTTTTGTGCCTCCCCATTCAGAGATGATCCCCTTCATGGCAAGGCGCGTCCGATATGCCTCTATGTCCTCGCCTTGGAGCCGGGGCATATCCCGATCTTGTCCATGTACCGGGAGCATAATGGGGCTCGCTGTTACGACGTTAGCCTCATTTCGTACCCGGAAGATATCTGCTTTCATCCCATCAAAAATGCGCCCTATGACCTTGAAGAAGATAAAAAACTGGTTGACCGATTTCTTTCCTTTTCGCAGCGGTGCGAACAGGAGATCAAACATATACTCGCCGAAGGTATTAAACGGTGTCATGGCCTCACTCCCTTTGGATGGTCACGGAGACAGCTCCGAGGGTAATAACCTTGTCACGCTCAAGTTTTACATCTTGGGAGGGTGTGGTGATCTCGACGTTTGTAGCCCCACTGTAGCCGCTGCGGATTGCATAGTTGATGTCGGAGAGCGTCAGCTCGTAGAACTTACGGCCCTTGCGAACGGCAAGTAGATCAGTGAGAATAGCCTGGACGCGGGTCTCGATGTCGGTATCGGCGGTATTGGTTGTGATGGTGACGCTTATATCCTGGGTCACTGTGATAGAAGACTTTACAAGGACATTGTCATATGGCCCTGCAACTTTATCGACCGCCGCCAATACCGCCGCGAGGAGTCCTTCAGTCGCCTCTCCTGCTGTCCCTGTGACGATGACGTCAACGGTGCCTTGTCCCCTTGGATGGTCACAATCCGCTTGGGCGAAGAGGACGCCCGTGATGCTCTCGGCGGCGTTGATATAGGTGTCTTCAGTCGGATGTTTTGCGAGCTCAGACCACGCCCGCAGGGTCCGGGCTTTCGCCCCGGCATCGTCCTCGGTATCGCTGCCTTCGCGGGTTATCCAATCGGCCCGATTGGTGATCTCCTCAATGCCATTGATGAAAGTGAGACTCCTGGTAATCTGCCCTTGTGGTACGTTGTATCGGGAACCATCAGCCTCGGCCTCGACGAGCACGTCCACCTCATGCGTCCCCTTTTGCAGGACGGCAGATTCGAGGGCAAAGAAACGGAGCTCCTCACCGTTGATGTCCCGTACCGTCTTGAAGACGTGCCCCTTTGGTATCTTGATTGCCTCGGTGAAGGAGTCCAGGCGGGAAAGTGTGACGTGGCCTTGTGCCTTCTGTGACTGCTTGCGTTTCTTGCTGTAGTCCGCCATCTTAATATCAAGCCACTGGTTCGATGCATGAGATACGAACATATTGTTCAGCACCGAGCGGAGCAACTCGGTAAATTCAATTTTGAGCCGAAGGACAACCATGAGGATGGTGTAGAAGACGCCGCCAGAGTGAAAGTTCGTGACGACAAAGCCTTCCGCCTTCAGCTCATCAATCTGCTCCTCCCGCAGCTCCTCAAGGCTGGGGATCGGAAGAATCTGGTCGAGAATATCATTATCAATCACTTGTTACTACCTCCACGCTTACAGCGTCTATGACGACCGTAAGTGTCCGGGCCTTTTCCTCCTCCGCGAATTGAAAAGAGCAGTGAAGGCGGAATGTGTCCCCGTCATGATCGACGCTTACTTTAATGCTTTCTGGGAGGATAACCTCCCACTTTTGCAGGCCCACCCGGGCGCGCTGTACAAGCTCCAGGCGGGTAAGATCATCGTCCTCACTCTGTATGAAGTCATATAGGCTCCATCCAAAGTCAGGATCATAAAATAGGTCGCCCTTTTGTGTCTCTGCCTCGAGCGCGATAGACTGGTATAGACATTCGGCCCCGGAGCAGAGCGGTGCGTCACCGTCCGCCGCCCGCGTGAGCTGCCAATCATCGGAGAGGCGGATATCCGTGTCATGGAGCCCTGTCATATCTCTACCTCCCCGATAATAGTGGGAATGATGTCCCCATAGGCCCACGCAATTGCAACCACAGCGCCGAGCTTGAACTGTTTCTTAGACCTGACTCCGGGAATTGGCGGGAATGTCTCATCAGTCAGTCCGTCCCGATTGATGACAACGAGGTTATACTCATACCAAGGGGCGACTATGTGGCCCCTGTAACTGACCCCAGAGTCGTCGTTATAGATGACGAGTTCCTCAGCCTCATAAGTATTGGCAAGCGATTTAGCGGATGTGATAGTCGCATAAACAATGGCGGGGAGCGTCAAGTGCGGATACTCTGTTGAAAGTGTCTTGTCTATAACGGCCTTAACCATCTGCTCAAGCATTGGCGTCCCCTCCTGGATTAAAAGTAAATGAATGTACGGATGAACCCTGAGTCGTTTGTCCGTGTGACGACCTTTTTGACCACAAACTCGCCGCTTATCTGCGGGTGCTCTATAGCAATTTTGTGGGAATGCTTTACAAACGGTGCAGCAACCGTTTCAAGTTCCCAAACGCCTCCGATACGTTGGAGATCAAGAATGTTTACACCATACTCGAAAGTATAGACTTTAGCTTGCTTTGGGACCACGCCCCAATAGAAGACACCCTCCGCGAAAAAGAACCTTTGCTTGATGCCCCAGGCAGTATGAACGGCATTGATCGCCTGAATGACGTTCATTTTTCGGATAGGAATTTGTTTTTTTGCTTGGTAGACTTCAGTGGAGAGCTGGAAATGCACGATCCCGGCTTGTGCGAGGAAGTAGGAGATCATCTCCTGGGGCGTTGTATCAAGGAACGTGTTGTTGATGGGCGTTTCCTCAAGGAGCAGCATATCGTCCTTCAGGTTGACCTCGTTCGCGAAACCACCACTGTTATACCCCTGCGCCACATAGCCCGTGAATATTTCCTCGAAACTGCCGCTATAGCCGAGCTCAACCGTCGCAGCATCCTTGCGCTTTAAGTCGATGCTCTCTTGAAATTGTTCTGTAAAGCGGATTTTAGCCCAATCGAAGTATGCCTCCTGATCTGAGTAAACCTCGATGACGATGCCCTGGTCAAAACTATATTGGCCTATCTGGACCGCGATCTGCGGATGATAAAGCTCTGTAATTTCCATAGGATTTCACCTTTCAGAACGGCATCTCCATTGCCCGCGCCATGCCTGGGGAGGTTGGGGCGTTGTCTATGGCTGGGGACTTCCCCCGGTTGCTACTCAAATAGCTCGTGTAGCTGCTGTTTAGATTTGCATCGGTCCCGGTGCTCTTTTTCTTGCTGCTCTTTGTGGCCTTAATGGTCTGAGGCACATACTCCCAGAACTCAAGCGTCACGGCGAGCTGATCCCTTTTGCTTTCGGCCTTATGCTGCAAGGTTTTAAAGATGACTTTGTCAATGCCATGGGCCGCTGTGTCCTGAGAGACGATTGGTATAGGCTGCGGCACTGTCTGACCGGGAGCTCTGAAGATTGTCCGGAGTGTTTCAAGCCGCTGATGTTTCGTTGCGTCCGTGGTGTCGTCAAGGATGAGCTCTATATTGACCTTGGCGTCTTCGTAGCCTGTGGCTTGTTTCGGTTTGGTTGCGCTGCCTTCTACTTCCTGCTCATCGACCTTTGCCGCCCCCGTGACCTCGATACTTTTCAAAAGGCCAGGGAGGACGACCCCGTTCACCTTGATTTGTTGGTCTTCAACGTAAATCATGAGCCGCCCTCCTTTCCTATGCGGGTTCTGGCTGCGGGTCTGTACTGATGTCGCCGCCGTTTGCGTTGGTGTAGTCCTCGACCTCTTTGAGGAGCTTAAGGAGCAACTGCAGGTCTTTGATTTTCTTTAGATCGACCGGGATGTACAGTTTTTGAATGATGACGCTCTTCTCGCCGGAGGAGCTGCTACCCTCATCGTTCTGCTGCTTGTCGCCTTCGCTATTTTCGCCGAGCTTGAACTTTTTGACAGGCTCGCGTTCGAGACTGGCCTTTGTGGCAACAAGCCCTTTCTGCATAGCCTCGGCGGGCGCGTCCTGGGCGAGCTGAAGGCCGTGGGCGTAAGTAGTCATAGTACGTTGGCCGGAGAGGGTCAGGGTCGAGAGGGGGCCCTCTTTCGCGTCGCTGAATGGGAGGAAGTTTCTGATCTTCTGGAGTCCGCCCTTGACTGCATCGACCGCTTTAGTGAACGCCCCCTTGATGCCATCCGCGAATGTGGTAACGATGCGTTGGCCGGAGGTGAAGAACCACGAGACCGCATTCGTTACATTGGTCTTGATATTCTCAATTCCTTGGGAGAACTTTGCGCCGATCTCGGAGATTTTAGCCCCGATGCCGTCGCGGATCGCTGTGACGCCGTCGAAGAACTTGTTCTTGATCTCGGTGAGTTTTCCGCCCGTTAGATTGTCAATGAAGGTGTACCCGGCTGTATAGATGCCCTTGACACCCTCAAAGGCTGCGGCGGCTATGCCCTTAATCCCGCCGCCGTTCTGTTCGTAGGCGTTCTTGATGTTGCTGAGTTTCTCATTGACCGTGTCCTTCGCTGCCGACATGACATTCCCGATGACGTTGCCGATGCCCTCAAAGACGACCCTTGCCGCTCCCAGGATTGCGGCACCTGCGGCCTTGAACCAGGCAAAGATCGCGGCGACCGCATTGCGGAACCATTCGCACTTATTGTAGAGGAGGACAACGCCCGCGATGAGGGCGATGATCCCGATCACGATCCATGTGATCGGGTTTGCCAGGAGCGCCGCCGTGAAACTCCAGACGGAGCCAATTAACGGAGCGAGCGCACCTTTCGCCAGCAGGAACCCGGCCTTGAGCAGCTTAAAGCCCGCCATTGCCTTTGTAATAACCAGACCGACGCCAGAGACGACCGTGATGATTGTGCCAGCCACCGCCAGGAAACCGCCGACCGCGAGGACGATGAGCATGATGACTCTGACGAGCTCCTGGTTGTTCTCGATCCAGGTTGCGACCTTCGTGAGGAGCTGCTCTCCCTTACCCATGAGCTCATTGACTGTTGGCAGGAGGGAGGTGCCAATGCTCTCCTTTACGTTCTGGATGCGCTGCTCTAGTCGAGCGTACCTCTCCGGCTCCGTTTCATTGATGGCGGAGGCCATTTTCTCGGCTACGCCCGCCCCCTGGCCCATCGAATCATAGAGGGTGAGAATGTTGTCCTGCAAGGACCCGATTTTGGGATAAAGCAGATCAATGAGCGCCACCGCCTCATCGGAGCCGAAAGCCTTTTGAATCTGCTGCTTTTCAACTGCATCGAGGGTTTCTCCGTACTTGGATTTCAGGATGCCCAGGATCTCTGGCATACTGCGGAGCTGATCGTTTGTGTCGAGGAAGGATAGTCCTAACTCGTCGCTTGCCTTTGCAGCCGTGCGGAGGAATGCTCTATACTTTGTACCTGCCTCCGAGCCGCTCATGGTGGCTTGCAGCATACCGAGGACGCCGAGTTGCTCTTCCAACGGTACGTTGGCCGTCGTCGCCGACCCGCCGAGCGCCGTGATCGACTGCGCCATGCTCGAGCCTGACGCCTTAAAGGTTAGGATCGCCTGGGAGAGTCCCGCAGAGAACATTTCTCCGAACTGGATGTCGGAGAGGTCGTCGTAATAGTCCTTATAGATGCCGTAGCCAGTGGCGAACAAGCTCGTCATCTCGCCGATCGAGGAGCCTGTCGCCTTTGCCGTAACGCCGGAGAGTTCGGTGTATCGTGCGATACCCTCCTCCGTTAGGGAGTCGATGCCGCCTTTGATGTCGATTGCGGCGGTCAGGAAGTCTGACTTTGTGGTGCCCGCCCACGTATTGGAGAAGTCCTTCGCGGCGTTCTCAAGCGTTGCGAGATCCTCGACCCCCATCGCGGTAAGCTCTCCCAGGGCCCGGCGAGTGTCAAAGGTTGCCTCTACCGGGGCGAGGACTGCCCCCACCATCTGAGTGCCCAGCTCCTGCATTACCGCACCAGTCTTCGCCATGTCACCGAAAGTCTGGGTAACTTTGTCCATCTTGGAGACTGAGCCACCCACGCTTGAGGCCGCGCTCGACATGGGCCCCGTCAGGTTGTCGATCATGTTCATAACGAGGGACAGCTTGAAAATAGACTCTAAACTCATTGTTTTGGTTTCACCCCCTGTATGAAATAGGAGGCGAGCGCCCAAAGCGTCCCGAACTACTCTGAGAAGACCTCAGAGACCGCCCGGGCGACGATACCCTGTTCGAGCTCCTGGATGTACCGGGCCTTCGCCACATAATCAAGGAACTCGTCCAGGCCGTCGAGTGCTTCCGGGTCAAAGCGCTCTAAGAGAGGGGCAGGTAAAAAGCGGTAGATTTCCAGCAGTCCGCTTTCCACCACGCTTTCCTTTACCCGCTGGAGTTTCTCTCTTAGAGCCTCTTCAAATTTACGGTGTTCGTCAGGCCGAGGAGCTCGGTGAGCTTGTTGCCGATGGTGAGGGCCACCCCGGGATATTCCTCCATATCGGCTACCAGTCGGTCGCGGTCTTCATCGACCACTGCATCCAGCATAAACACCTTGCTCGCCTTGGTCATGCTCTGAGACGCGCCCTTGATGTAACGGTCATAGCTGGGAACGCTGGGCCGCTTGAAGTAGTAATTAAACTCCTTCTCCTCTTCGTCGTCGATAGGGACGATTTGGGAAACACGGTACACCTTTCCATACTTCTCCCGGAGCTCGGCCTCCCGGTTCTTGGCCTCCTTGGCAGCTCCAGTGATGCCCTCGGTCTGCACATCCTTCTTGGTATCTTCCACTGTGTTAACCTCCAGTTTTATCAATTATGTTGAGATAGCGGTTAGACGGGCTCGACGCCGTCCTGCACCACGCCGCCATAGATCATAAGATCAATGTCGACGGTGAGTTTCTTGTCGCCCTGTGCGGACTTGTTGCTGCGCTTGCTCATCTTGACCTTGCGCAGCTCATCAATGATCGTGCGCTGGCCCTGATTTGCATAGGAGACCACAATGGAGGGGATGTCGATCTTGTAGAACGGGATGCCCTTCGCCTTACACCAAGCGAGCAGTGCATCATAGTCGTCCCGGAGGAGGCTCACCTTGCCGGACGCCTTATAGTTGCCCGTGCCGTAGCCCCTGGGCTTGTTACCCTTGCCGTAGACCTCTTCCTGCTCCAGCTCGTCGTCGTAGCTGATCTCCTGGACTTCGAGCGCAAGGCCGGGGATCTTAACGTCGACGTCGCCCCAATCGTAAGCCTTGCCGTTTACCTTCAAACTCATAATGGTTTACCTCCTTCCTTAGTCCCCGCTGGGCCTTGTCCTGCCGAGGTCTACCTCGACCTCGCGGATGTACCCACGGGAGACGTAGCGGATTTTGACCCTCATTTTCTCCTCCTCGATGATGGCCTCGGTCTGGCCCTCGGGAACGATGATCTGGGCGGAGCTGATCTCCTTGGCGTCGATCATGCGCTGGAGGGGACCAAACATGAATTTCGCCCGCGTTTCGAGCTCGCCCTGAACGTCCTCGAGATCGATATCGTCATTGAGAACCAGGAGCCCTTCTTTTCGGGTCTCACGGATGATCTTGTTTTTGATGCGAACATCCTCGGCATAGCGATAGTCGCTCCCATCCGGGCACATCATCTTCGCGTGATAGACGAAAATGTTGTCAAGGCCGTCATATTCGCGGAAAGTCAGAAAGCCCGCCAGATCGAGGAGCTCAATAACCGAGTTATCCATCCCTGCCGGAAGGAGCTCAAGAAGTTTCTCTTTGGAGATACCGAACCCCGCCTCCGTCCTGGTTTTGCCGATTGAGGTCTGGACGGTAGCTCGTGCATATAGTCCAGAGGCTACACCCGCAAGGTTTACGATCTGAGTCGTCCCATCGAGTTTCATCAGTCGGCCCCAGGCCGTGACAACCTGGACATCGGTGTTTTTGATCTTCTTTCGGTCTGCCTCCGCCTGGAGGGCCCAATCGGTTAGATCACTCTCCATGTCCGGGAGCGCAGCCTCAAGCATGAAGAACATCGGCTTTTTGTAGACGTTCATAAGCTCCACCTGGGCCTCGCTGACCATTTGCCACGTAGCCAGCGACGTAGGCCCGACGATGTGGCAAAACTCATGCTCCTGATTGAAAAGCTTGAGCTTGTCGATCGCGGCGGCGATATTCCCATTCGTCGCAGACGGAGCGGTGGTTGTGAAACTATAGGAGTCATCAACCAGGAACGAGCTTGACGCATCCTCTACCGCCTCGGCGAACTTGAGTATCAAGCCCGTCCCGGATAGCTCATAGGAGCCGGATACAGGCACAGTTGCCTCGTTGGAGTAGCTATTGCCTCCGTCAATAGAAACGGCGAAGGCTGCGGCGTTGAGGCCCCCTCGGGCGGTGATCTTCACAATAATTTTGAAGGCATTCGTCGGGGCGCCTTCAATCGTCAGGCTGCCACCACCGCCGCCCGCTTTGGTAACGGTGCCGATGACGCCCGCTGTAGTAGCGGCGACCGGGATGCAGTAGATGCGGCCCGCGCCGAACTGTACCGCATCCATAACGGCATCTGCCAGCGGGGAGAGCCCAAGTCGGGACTTAATCATAGATGCATCCATGTCCCCCGTCACGACGATTGGCGCGTCGGACGTGACTGGGGAGACGCCGATCTTGACGCTCAGGCCGTCCCCGGTGGCCGTATTAAGCCCGAGAAGGCCGTCAGTGACCTTAGTCGTAACATCTCTGAGCATTTACTTCTTCGCCTCGCTTTTCTTCTGGGGACGGCCATCTGCCGGGGCTCCGGCAAAGGCGGCAACCGCCTGAAGGAAGTCGTCCTCACTAATCTGCTTGCCGGGCCTCCAACCGTTTGCGG
>DATMXU010000143.1:0-3313 GCA_035562355.1 Pseudoflavonifractor sp. | reverse complement strand
TAATGAATGCGGCGATGCACGCCGCTCGTTTGAGCGGCGGCATATAACAATCAAAAAGTCTGTTGTGGAGAGGGATGGGGGCAGGACCCGACCTCTTTTTTCATGCGTAGACGTGGTATAAGAGTGGTATAAGAAAGGAGCGGCGCCTTGAAATTGCTGGTCAGACAGGGCCGCCTGGTGGACCCCGTTGGGGGCATCGGCGGCGTGATGGACGTGCTCATCGAGGACGGTAAAGTGGCCGTCATCGGCAGCGACCTGCGGGAGCGCGACGCCCAGGTGGTGGACGCCCGCGGCATGGTGGTCTGCGCGGGTCTGGTGGACATGCACGTCCACCTGCGGGAGCCGGGCTTTGAGTATAAGGAGACTGTAGCCACCGGCTGTGCCGCCGCCGTGGCGGGGGGCTTTACCTCGGTGGCCCCTATGGCAAATACCCGCCCGGTGACCGACAGCCCCGAGATCATCCGATACGTACTGGATAAGGCCGCCGATGCGGGGCTTGCCCACGTGTTTCCCATCGGTGCGGTGTCGGTGGGGCTGAAGGGGGAAGAGCTTACCAATCAGGATGCCCTCAAGCGGGCCGGGGCCGTGGCCCTCTCGGACGACGGGGCGCCCGTTCAAAACGCGAACCTTCTGCGGGACGCCATGATTCTGGCCCGCCGCCACAACCTGACCATCCTCTCTCACTGCGAGGATGCCGACATGGTGGGCAGCCGGGCGGTAAACGAGGGGCGTATCTCCCGTCAATTGCGCATCGACGGGCGGCCCGCCATCGCGGAGGAGCTGCAGGTGGCCCGGGATGTCATGCTGGCTGAGGAGACCGGCGCGGCGGTCCACATCTGCCATATCTCCACCGCTAAGAGCGTGGCCATTGTCCGCCGCTATAAGAAAAAAGGCGTGGCCCTCACCTGTGAGACCTGCCCCCAGTACTTTACCCTCACCGAGGACGAGATTCTGACGCACGGCCCTCTGGCCCGCATCAACCCGCCCCTGCGCACCAAGGCCGATGTGGACGCCATCATCGAGGGTCTGCGGGACGGGACCATCGACGTCATCGCCACCGACCACGCACCCCACTCCGCGGAGGAGAAGGGGCGGTCCCTCACCGAGGCTCCCAGCGGCATGGTCGGGCTGGAGACCGCCCTGGCCGTCACCCTCACCAGCCTCTACCATTCCGGCCTCATGGGTCTTTCTGACATTCTGCGCAGAATGACCATGAACCCCGCCTGTATCCTGCGTATCCCCAAGGGCCGCCTGTCCGTCGGGGCGGATGCCGACGTCGTGATCTTCGACCCGGAGGAGGAGTGGACGGTGGACCCGGAACGATTTCGCTCCATGGGCCGCAACACCCCCTTTGGCGGAGCCAAGCTCAAGGGCCGGGTGAAGTACACCATCGTGGGCGGAACGGTGGTCTACCGGGACGCGGGTGTATGAGCCGCTGCATTGGATAAAACGAGAAACAGGGAGGATGTTAAACCATGTCGTTCGACGTACTGCAGGACAAGATCAAAGCCATGAAAAACCCCACCGTTGCGGGGCTGGACCCCAAGCCCGAGTATGTGCCTCCCCATATACTAAAGGAGTGCTATGAGACTTACGGCGAGAACCTGGAGGGAGCTGCCCAGGCCATCTACCGCTTTAACTGCGGCCTGATGGACGCGCTGTGCGACATCGTCCCCTCCGTCAAGCCCCAGAGTGCCTATTATGAGCGCCTGGGCTGGCGGGGCATGGAGGTCATGGAGCGCACCATCCGGTATGCCCATGAAAAGGGTTTCTTCGTCATTGCCGACGTGAAACGGGGCGACATCGGCTCCACCGCCGAGGCGTACAGCGACGGCTGGCTGGGCAGGACCAAGGTGGGGAGCCAGCTCCACCCCGTCTTTAACGCCGACTGTGTCACCCTAAACGGCTACATGGGCTCCGACTCCATCAACCCTTTTCTCGAGACCTGCAGGGCCGAGGACAAGTGTGTTTTCGTGCTGGTGAAGACCTCTAACCCCGGCTCAGGTGAGCTCCAGGACATGGTCGCCGGGGACCGGCTTGTCTACAAGGTCATGGGAGACCTGACTGAGCGGCTGGGCAAGGGCACCGAGGGCAGGTACGGCTACACCCAGGCCGGGGCCGTGGTCGGGGCCACCTACCCCTCCGATATGCGGGAGCTGCGCCGCCGCCTGGAGAAGACCTTCTTCCTCGTCCCCGGCTACGGGGCCCAGGGAGGCACCGCCGAGGACGTGCAGTACGCCTTCGACCGGTATGGCCGCGGGGCCGTCGTCAACGCTTCCCGCAGCATCATGTGCGCCTGGCAGAAGACGGGGCATGACGGTGCCGACTATCAGGAGGCCGCCCGCGCGGCCGCCGTCGCCATGCGCAGCGATATCGCCCGGTTCGTCACCATCGTTTAAACATCGCCTAGGAGGAGTAGTATGCCCATCCAGACCAAATGTAAGGTTTTGACCATGGAGCCTCTCAACCCCTACGCCTGGTCCATGGTCGTGGACGCGGGCGAGCTGGCCCGCAGCGCGCTGCCGGGGCAGTTCGTCCAGGTGAAGTGCGGGCACAGCCGGATGCTCCGCCGCCCCATCTCCATCTGCGACGCGGAGGGGGAGACCCTGCGTCTGGTCTTCGAGGTGCGGGGTGATGGGACCGAGTGGCTCTCCCGCCGGAAGGTGGGGGCCATGGTAGATCTCATCGGCTCCCTGGGGAGAGGGTTTGACCTCTCGGGGGACAAGCTCCTCCTTGTGGGGGGCGGCATTGGACTGCCGCCCATGCTGTACGCCGCCAAGGGGTGTAAAGGGGAAACCCATGTCGTAGCCGGTTTCCGTTCGGCGGACAGGGCCATGCTGGCGGAGGACTTTGAAAAGGCCGCCGAAACCTTTGTAATTACAAGCGACGACGGCTCCATTGGCGCCCATGGTTTTGTGGATGTGCTGGTGCGCCGGACGCTTGAAAAGGGAAAAGACTTTACGGGAATTTTAGCCTGCGGGCCCAAGCCTATGCTCCGCTCGGTGGTGAAGGCTGCGGAGGAATTTGGCCTGAGCGTCCAGGTCTCCATGGAGGAACGGATGGCCTGCGGTGTGGGGGCCTGTCTGGGCTGCGCGGTCCAGATGGCGGACGGACGCATGAAACACGTCTGCAAGGACGGCCCGGTCTTTGACAGCAGGGAGGTGGACTGGAGTGTCTAAGGTAGATATGTCGGTCACCTTGGCGGGCATGACCATGAAAAACCCCGTTGTGGCGGCCTCCGGCACCTTCGGCTTTGGCCGGGAGTACGGGGAGTTCTTTGATATCTCGGAGCTGGGCGGCATCTGCGTCAAGG
>DATMXU010000142.1:0-2484 GCA_035562355.1 Pseudoflavonifractor sp. | reverse complement strand
TCCCTGGGAGGATATAATGCTATCAAACGTATTCTACAGCAGATGGCCTTAAGGCCATCTCCAGAGAAGGGGAGGTTTTTTCTCCTATGGGCATTCGGCATTATCGAAAGCAAATCGTCTTTTTTGCAGATACTATGATCTTTTTTGGCTCAAGCCTCTTTCTCTATGCCTTTACCGGAGACCTCTCCCATTCGACTTTTGCGAGTCCCCTGTCCCTCTCGTTCAATTTTCTTTTTCTTTGGCTCTGTGTGCTCCTGTTTCAATTTTTCTTCCACTCTTATGACAGTCTGTGGCGCTATGCGGGAAGTAAAGAATATTTCGTCCTTCTCCTTGGGGCTGTCCCCGGCTTTGGACTCTACATAGTGATCAGCCCCCTCATATTCTCCATCCGTCTGCCTTCCCTCTATCTTATCGCCGCGATGAGTCTTACCCTGGTCGGTATGATTATGATGCGCCTCCTCTACCGCGTGTACCGCAATCACATGAACAGAGGGAATCTTACCGGCCGAATTCCCCTTGCCATCATTGGCGCCGGGGATGCGGGAACCCTTCTGCTGCAGGAGCTGCGGTTAAATTCCGACAGCAACTACCTGCCCGTCTGCTTTTTCGATGACGACCGGGAGAAAATCGGCAGATCTATTCTGGGCGTGAAGGTCGCCGGTACCATTGCCGATCTCCCAAACCAATTGAAAAACACGCCGGTGCGCGAGCTGATGGTCGCCATCCCCTCCGCCAGCGACAGCCGCAGAACGGAAGTTTTGCAAATCTGCGCCCAGCTCGACGGCGTGCGCGTCCGCATCCTTCCAAGCGCCCTCACGCTTTTAGCACATGAGGACAAGCCCATCGCCACGCAGCTGCGGGACGTGCGGATCGAGGACCTTCTGGGCCGGGAACCCGTCCAGCTGGACACTGCCCTGGTCTCCTCCTTCCTGTACGGGAAGGTGATTTTGGTGACCGGGGGCGGCGGCTCCATCGGGTCCGAGCTATGCCGCCAAATTTTCAAGCACAAGCCGAAAAAGCTCATCATTGTGGATATCTATGAGAACAACGCATACGACATTCAGCAGGAGCTGCGGCAGCAATACGGTAATACGCCCAATCTCGTGGTGGAAATCGCCTCCGTGCGCGACGCCCAGCGCATCAACCAGCTCTTTGACCGCTACCGGCCCCAGGTCGTCTTCCACGCCGCCGCCCACAAGCACGTCCCCCTCATGGAGCACAGCCCCCAGGAGGCCATCCAAAACAATATTTTTGGCACGCTCAACGTGGTCTCCGCCGCCGATCGATTCGGCGTGTCCAAATTTGTCCAGATCTCCACGGACAAGGCCGTCAACCCCACCAATGTGATGGGCGCCACCAAGCGTTTCTGCGAGATGATCCTGCAGAGCATGAAGGGCGTCAGCAGCACCGACTTTGTGGCTGTCCGCTTTGGTAATGTCCTCGGCTCCAACGGTTCTGTCGTTCCTCTGTTTAAGCGCCAGATCGCCGAGGGCGGTCCCGTCACCGTGACGGACAAGCGGATCATCCGCTACTTCATGACCATCCCCGAGGCCGCCCAGCTCGTGCTGCAGGCGGGTGCCATGGCCCACAAAAACGAGGTTTTTGTCCTTGACATGGGGGAACCCGTCAAGATTTTGACTTTGGCGGAAAGCCTGATCCGGCTGTCCGGCTATACCCCCTACCAGGATATCCCTATCGTGGAGACCGGCCTGCGCCCGGGAGAAAAGCTCTATGAGGAGCTGCTCATCATCAGCAACAATATTCAGCAGACCGAAAACAAGAAGATTTTCATCGAGCGCCAGCCCGCCTTTTCCAGAGAGGAGATGGTTGTCAAGCTCGCCATTCTGCAGGAGGCAATGAAGACTGGCGACCCCGCCCGACTGAGAACCGCGCTCCATATGGTGGTGCCCTCTTTCCAGGAGGCGGAGCTCGTGAACGGACAGCACGACGACGGTGAGAAAACGATCCTTCCCCAGCCGCAGGAATACGCGCAAGCTGTCCATGCAGTGGTGTGACAAAAAAACTGCCACCCCCGTTAACCTCGGGGTGCGGCAGTTTTTTTCTGTCTGAGCCTATTTTTTATATAGGAGATTCCCAGGCATATCGCACAGCCAAGAAGAAACCCTGAAAAATCGATCCATACGTCCCTGACCTGACTCCCGCGCCCGGCGACAAATATCTGGATGGTCTCGTCGACCAGCGCAACCATGATTCCCCACAGGAGGAGGGTAGCGATCCGCCGTTTCCAATGCCTTTTTACGAACAGCGCGGCCGCAACCCCCAGAGCCGCAAACTCAGTGGCGTGAGCGATCTTGCGCAGCACGGCGGTTCCCTTGATCCCGGCGGAATCATGCGCGCTGAAAAAGGCGGCGTTGAGGATATCTCTCACAAAATTGCTAAACTCCTTGGATATCCTTGCCGGCATGAGAGAATTGCCCCAGATAAAGCAAATGATTAAAATAACGAAGACGCCCGACCATCTTC
>DATMXU010000141.1:0-8673 GCA_035562355.1 Pseudoflavonifractor sp. | reverse complement strand
GATTTCGATAGAGTAGTCTCTGTGATTTATCATTTTTCCATTGAGACCAAATAAAACCCGGAGGAGATAACACTATGCCGGAGCAAATAACCCTCAGCAGACTGAAAAATGATCTGGTCTTTTTCAATAAAATGTATGACGCAGTGAGGCTCGTTGACCCTGTGGGGAAAAGAGTCTTGGAATACTGTGATCATGGCGCAGAGAAAACGAGCGAGATTTGTTACGACTATTGGAAAAACGGGCATATATGCGATAATTGCATCTCAGTCCGTGCCCATTATGAAAACAAGAGCTATATAAAGCTTGAACAAAATCCCGATGATATCATGTTGGTTACGGCGATCCCAATAGAGGCGGCTGAGGAAACGATTGTACTAGAGCTGCTTAAAAACGCCACCGACAGCATGATGATCGGTACCGGCGATTATAATGAGGGGGAGATGATGCGCAGTGTCGTATGCAACCTCAATAATATGGTGGTAAGGGATCATTTGACCACAATCTATAACCGCCGCTTTGTGGATGACCGGCTGCCGGTGGACATTGTGAAAGCCACATTGGCCCGGCAGCCGCTGTCCGTCATTTTTATAGACATAGACAATATGAAAACAATCAACGATACATATGGCCATGCGGCGGGAGATCTTGCGCTAAAACGGGTGGCAAACGCAATAGAGAACTGTATCCGCACCGATATGGATTGGGTCGCCAGATATGGCGGGGATGAGTTTGTCGTTTGCCTGAGCAACAGCCACGAGGATGAGGCCTGCCAAATCGCGGAGAGAATCCGCAGAAATATTGCGTCTATTGAGATACCCATACAAAATACGATCGTAAGAATCACCGCCTCGTTGGGGATGCACACCATGTTTCCATCGCCGCTTACAGCCGAGGAGATCATTCATATGGCCGATAAAAAAATGTACGAGGAAAAAAGAAACAGCAGAAAACCTCAGTGAACGCAGTACAGCCGCCGGAGTCAGAGTGAATCCGGCGGCTGATTTTCGTTGTGCGCATCCGCCATCCTCTTTCTGCGGGGCTATGCGACATAAAAATTATCACACGGCGGAGAGGGTGGCTCAAAAATCGTGAGGTGGGCTTTCAAACTTTAAAAGTGAAATTGCACAAGGTAAAACCATATAAAAACCTTTTTTTCTACAGCGAAATGTTCGTAAAATGAGGCTCGATTCTTGACAGAAACGGGCGGATTCGGTATGATTCAAATATAGGTTTTTGCGACTGACGGATGATTGTGGAGTACCACAGGGGAGCAAGGGCCTGGACAGAAATGCCGACCGTCTGGGCAGTCCTACCGTGGGGTAGGACTGCCCATTTTTGTTTTTTGGAGCAATAAAGAGGAGGGAACTTATGAAGAAGATCGGAATCGTCATGGGCAGCGACAGCGACCGCCCCGTGGTGGACAAGGCGGTGCAGACCCTGCGGGAGTATGGCGTACCCTTCGAGGTGCACGTGTACTCCGCCCACCGCACCCCGGAGGAGACTCGCGCCTTTGCCCAGAGCGCCCGGAGCCGGGGCTTTGGGGCCATCGTCGCCGCAGCCGGCAAGGCCGCCCATCTCGCCGGAGCCATTGCCGCCAACACCACGCTGCCTGTCATCGGTCTCCCCATCAAGAGCAGTCCTTTGGACGGCATTGACGCGCTGCTTTCAACGGTCCAGATGCCTGCCGGAATCCCGGTGGCGACGGTGGCCATCGACGGGGCCGTCAATGCCGCCCTGCTGTCTATTGAGCTGCTGGCTATCACCGAGCCGGAGCTGGCCGACAAGCTGGAACGTGCCCGAAAGGCCGCCGCCGCCCAGGTATTGGAGAAAAGCAAGACCATAGAAGAGACTTATAACAACTAAGGGGAGAGGTTTTTACGATGGAAAAGACGGTACAGCTCTACGAGGGAAAGGCGAAGAAGGTCTATGCCACCAGCGACCCCGGGAAGGTCATCGTCTCCTACAAGGATGACGCCACCGCCTTCAACGGCGCGAAGAAGGGCACCATCGCGGGGAAGGGGAGCATCAATAACAAGATGACCAACCTCCTCATGGCTATGCTGGAAAAGGAGGGTGTGCCTACCCACTTCCTCGAGGAGCTCTCCGAGCGGGAGACCCTGGTGAAGAAGGTCGCCATCATCCCCCTGGAGGTCATCGTCCGCAACCGCTCCGCCGGGTCCTTCGCCAAGCGGTACGGCGTGGCCGAGGGCATCGTCTTCGCGCTGCCCACCGTGGAATTCTCCTATAAAAACGACGACCTGGGCGACCCCCTGCTCAACACCAGCCACGCCCTTGCCCTGGGCCTTGCCGCCCAGGAGGAGATAGACCGGATTAACGACCTGGCCCTCACCGTGAACAGGCTCCTGAAGGCGTTTTTTGCCCGGTGCAACGTGACGCTGGTGGACTTCAAGCTGGAGTTTGGCAGGACGGCGGACGGGGAAATCGTCCTGGCCGACGAGATCAGCCCCGACACCTGCCGGTTCTGGGACAGCACGACCGGCGAAAAGCTGGACAAGGACCGTTTCCGCCGGGACCTGGGCGGCGTGGAGGAGGCGTACCGGGAGATGCTGCGCCGCCTGACGGGGGAAGGGCAGTGATGGGTACGCTGCGGGAGGAATGCGGGGTATTTGGAGTTTTCTCCCCCGGCCGGGGCACTCTGGCAGCCACGGCGTACTACGGGCTCTTCGCCCTCCAGCACCGGGGGCAGGAGAGCTGCGGCATCGTCGTCAACGACGACGGGCTCTTCCGGGCGTACAAGGACACGGGGCTGGTGGAGGACGTGTTCACGCCCCGGGTCATCGACGAGCTGGGGGAGGGGAACATGGTGGTGGGCCATGTGCGGTACGGCACCACCGGCTGCGGCGACCGCCTCAACTCCCAGCCCATCGTGGTCAACCACATCAAGGGTCCCATGGCCCTGGCCCACAACGGAAACATCACCAACTCCCTGGAGCTGCGCAAGGAGCTGGAGCTGGGCGGCTCCATCTTCCACACCACGTCGGACACCGAGGTCATCTCTTACCTCATCACCAAGGAGCGGCTCACGGCCCCCTCCATTGAGGAGGCCGTCAACCGGGCCATGCACAGGATCAAGGGAGCCTACTCCCTGGTGGTCATGTCCCCCTCCAAGCTCATCGCCGTCCGGGACGAGAACGGCTTTCGCCCCCTGTGCTACGGGCAGCATCCCGACGGGAGCTACGTGGTGGCCTCCGAGAGCTGCGCGCTGGATACGGTGGGAGCGCATTTCGTCCGGGATATAAAGCCCGGCGAGATCGTGGTCTTCACCAAGTCCGGAGTGCGGGCCATCGAGGACCACTGTAATAAGGCCCCGGAGGGGCTGTGCGTTTTTGAGTACATCTACTTCTCCCGGCCCGACTCGGTGGTGGAGGGGTGCTCGGTCCACTCGGCCCGGCTGCGGGCTGGGGCTTTCCTGGCCCTGGAGCACCCCGTACAGGCCGACGTGGTGGTGGGCGTACCCGACTCCGGCATCGACGCGGCGGTGGGATATGCCCGCCAGTCCGGCATCCCCTACGGCATCGGGCTCATTAAAAATAAATATATCGGGCGTACCTTCATCGCCCCCGGCCAGAGCAACCGGGAGGACAAGGTGCATATCAAGCTCAACACCGTATCCTCCACCCTGGCGGGGAAACGGGTGGTCCTCATCGACGACTCCATCGTCCGGGGTACCACCAGCGCCCGGCTCGTCCGGCTGGTGCGGGACGCGGGGGCAAGGGAGATCCACCTGCGCATCTCGGCGCCGCCCTTTTTAAACCCCTGCTACTTCGGTACGGATATCGACTCCCGTGAGGGGCTCATCGCCTGCAACCACAGTCTGGAGGAGATTCGCGGCATCATCGGCGTGGACTCCCTGGGCTACCTCAGCGTGGACAGCGCGAGAAAAATCGCCGCCGAGGGAAACTGCAAGGGGTACTGCACCGGGTGTTTCAGCGGGGAGTACCCTGCCGAGCTCCCCGCCGCCACGGAGAAGAACAAATTCGAGAAGAGGATTTCCGAAAGTGAGGAGACCGAATGAACAACTCCAAGTCCGAGCGCTACGCCGCCGCCGGGGTGGACATCACCGCCGGGTACCGGGCGGTGGAGCTGATGCGCAGCCATATCGCCCGCACCATGACCCCCGGCGCCGGGGGGGATCTGGCGGGCTTTGGCGGCCTGTTCGAGCTGGACGTAAAGGGCATGGAGCGGCCCGTGCTGGTCTCTGGCACTGACGGTGTGGGCACCAAGCTAAAGCTCGCCTTTTTGCTGGACAGACACGACACCGTGGGGATCGACTGCGTGGCCATGTGCGTCAACGACGTGCTCTGCTGCGGGGCAAAGCCCCTCTTCTTCCTGGACTACATCGCCTGCGGGAAAAACGTCCCCGAGCGCATCGCCCGGATCGTCGCCGGCGTGGCCGAGGGCTGCGTCCAGTCCGGCGCGGCCCTGATTGGCGGAGAGACGGCGGAGATGCCCGGCTTTTACCCCGAGGAGGAGTACGACTTGGCGGGCTTTGCCGTGGGCGTGGTGGACAGAGCAAAGCTCCTGGACAAGGACAGGGTAAGACCCGGCGACGTCCTCCTGGCCCTGCCCTCCAGCGGGGTGCACTCCAACGGGTTCTCCCTGGTACGCAAGGTTTTTGACGTGGAGCGCACCGACCTGAGCGCTCCCAACGCCGAGCTGGCCGGAAAAAGTCTGGGAGAGGCGCTGCTCACCCCCACCAAAATCTATGTGAGGCCTATGCTCGCGCTGATGGAGCGCGTGGCGGTCAAGTCGGTCTCCCACATCACAGGGGGTGGGTTCTATGAAAACATCCCCCGCAGCCTGCCTCAGGGCTGCGCCGCCCGCATCGACCGGGTGGAGACCCCGGCCATCTTCTCCCTAATTGCCAAGGCCGGGGGTATTCCCCAGCGGGATATGTTCAACACCTTCAATATGGGCGTGGGCATGACCGTAACCGTGGCGGAAAAAGACGCGCCCCTGGCCCTTGACCTCCTGCGGGAACAGGGAGAGGCGGCCTATCTTCTGGGCCGGGTGGTAAGCGGCGAGGGGGTATTGCTGTGAGGCGGGCGGCCATCGCCGTGCTGGTCTCGGGCGGCGGCACCAATCTCCAGGCCCTCATTGACGCCCAGGCCGGCGGGGACTTAAAGAGCGGGGAAATTCGCCTGGTGGTGTCTAGCCGGGCGGATGCCTACGCGCTGGAGCGGGCAAGGACCGCCGGGATAGAGGCGCTGACGATTGTGCCTGGAGCAGCCTTTGAAGAGAAACTGACCGCCGCGCTGGAGCGGGCGGGGGCCGAGCTCATCATCCTGGCGGGGTTCCTGAGCATGCTCAGCGGCGGGTTCACCAGACGGTACGAGGGACGTATCATCAACGTCCACCCCTCCCTCATTCCCGCCTTCTGCGGCGTGGGATACTACGGGCTGCGGGTCCACCGGGCCGTTCTGGCCCAGGGAGTCAAGATCACGGGGGCCACAGTCCACTACGTCAATGAGATTCCAGACGGGGGAGAGATCATCGCCCAGCGGGCGGTGGAGGTTCTTCCCGGCGACACGCCGGAGCTCTTGCAGGAGCGGGTGATGCGTCAGGCCGAATGGGTTTTGCTGCCCGCGGCGGCAGAGCAGGTCTGCCGTCAGATCCTGAGCAGGGAGGCCCCGTCCCTGGAGCGCTATCTCGGACAAAACCCCTACCCAGGCCGTGGTATCCTTCTGGGCAGGAGCCCCGGCGGAGCGCACGGAGTGATCGCCTATTTCATTATGGGGCGCAGTGAAAACAGCCGCAACCGCGTCTTTGCGGAGACTTTAGACGGTATCCGCACCCTGGCTTATGAGGAGCGCAAGCTCACCGATCCCAGCCTCGTCATCTACCACCCGGTCCGCCGGGTGGGGGAACGGGTGGTGGTCACCAATGGCGACCAGACCGATACCGTCCGCGACTGTCTGCTGTCGGGGGGGACCTTCGGGGAGGCGCTATCCGCCCGGGCCTTCGAGCCTGACGGCCCCAACTGGACGCCCCGCATCTCCGGCCTCATGGAGCCGGACGGGAGCTACCGTCTCGCCATCCTCAAGAGCGCCGACGCTCAGGGCTCGGCCTGCCTGCGGCAGTATTTCGAGTATCCAGGCCAGCCCGGTGCGGGGCACCTCCTGCACACCTATGCCGCCGATGGGGACCCCCTTCCCAGTTTCCGGGGGGAGCCGGTGGAGGTGGCGGTGCCCGCCAGCGCCGACGCGCTGGCCGGGCTTTTATGGGATAGCCTCAACCCGGACAACAAAATTTCGCTCTATGTATGCTATACGGATCTTGCAACCGGCGCGCGCGAGACGCGCATTCTGAATAAGCACGGGGAGAGCGCGTATGCGAGAGTTTGAGCTGAAATATGGCTGCAACCCCAACCAGAAACCGGCAAAGCTCTATATGCTCTCGGGCGGCGAGCTGCCCATTGAAATCCTCAACGGCCGCCCCGGCTACATCAATTTCCTCGACGCGCTCAACTCCTGGCAGCTGGTGCGGGAGGTGCGGGAGGCCACGGGCCTGCCCTGCGCCGCCTCCTTCAAGCACGTAAGCCCCACCTCCGCCGCCCTGGGGCTTCCTCTGCCGGAGAAACTGAAGAGGGCCTGCTTTGTGGACGACGTCGAGGGCCTGGACGCCTCCCCCATTGCCTGCGCCTATGCCCGCGCCCGGGGGAGTGACCGCATGAGCTCCTTCGGAGACTGGATCGCCCTCAGCGAGGCCTGCGACGCCACTGCCGCCCGGCTTATCCAGCGGGAGGTGTCCGACGGCATCATTGCTCCCGGCTACACGCCGGATGCCCTGGACATCCTCAAAACCAAGCGCAGGGGCGAATACAATATCGTCCGGGTCGACCCCGGCTATGCCCCGGAGGCTCAGGAGGTCAAGCAGGTCTTCGGCGTGACCTTTGAGCAGGGGCGCAACGACGCGAAGATCGACGCGGCTCTGCTTGCCAACCGGGTCACAGAGCGAAAGGACATCCCCGACCACGCGGCCCGGGACCTGCTGGTGGCCCTTATCACCCTGAAGTACACCCAGTCCAACTCCGTTGCCTATGCCTGCGACGGGCAGACCATCGGCGTGGGGGCGGGCCAGCAGTCCCGTATCCACTGCACCCGCCTTGCGGGGGGCAAGGCCGACCTCTGGCATCTGCGCCAGCACGACAGGGTGCTGAGCCTGCCCTTCCGCCCCGACCTGCCCCGTGCCGAGCGGGATAACGCCATCGACCTCTACCTCTCGGCGGAGGAGTGGGGCGACGTGCTGGACGACGGGAAGTGGCAGCGTTTCTTCTCAGCCCGGCCCGAGCCCTTTGACCGGGGCGAGCAGCGGGCGTACCTGGCGGCGCTCACGGGCGGGTGCCTGGCCTCCGACGCCTTTTTCCCCTTTGGGGACAACATCGAGCGGGCCCACAGGAGCGGCGTGAGCTACATCGCCCAGCCCGGTGGCTCCATCCGGGACGGTCATGTGATCGCCTGCTGCGACAAATACGGCATTGCCATGTGCTTTACGGGGCTGCGGCTGTTCCACCACTAAACCAAGAGGAGGGCGACCATGCGGGTACTGGTAATCGGCGGCGGAGGCCGCGAGCACGCGCTGATCAAAAAGCTGAAGGAGAGCCCGGAGGTGACCGAGCTCTTTGCCCTGCCCGGAAACGGCGGCATCGCCGCCGACGCGGTGTGCGTCCCCATCGGCGCGGGCGAGATCGACAAGATCGCGGACTTTGCCGCGGAGCACAAAATAGACTTCGCCGTGGTGGGGCCCGACGAGCCGCTGGTTCGGGGCTGCGTGGACGCGCTGGAGGCGCGGGGGGTTCCCGCCTTCGGCCCCAACAAGGCCGCCGCCATCCTGGAGGGCAGCAAGATCTTCTCCAAAAACCTGATGCGCAGGTACGGCATCCCCACCGCCGCCTATGAGAGTTTCGAGGACATGGACGCGGCCCTCGCCTATCTGGAGACGGCCCCTCTCCCCACCGTGATCAAGGCCGACGGACTGGCCCTGGGCAAGGGCGTGGTTATTGCCCAGACCAGGCAAGAGGCCAGGGACGCGGTCCGGGCCATGATGGGGGACGGAGTGTTTGGCGAGAGCGGGCGCCGCGTGGTCGTTGAGGAGTTTTTGGAGGGGCCGGAGGTCTCGGTGCTGGCCTTTACCGATGGGGAGACCGTGGCACCCATGGTCGCCTCCATGGACCACAAGCGGGCCGGAGATGGGGACCAGGGGCCCAATACGGGCGGCATGGGGGCCGTGGCCCCCAATCCCTACTATACCTCCATGATCGCCGAGCGGTGTATGAAAGAGATTTTCCTCCCCACGATGCACGCCATGAATGCCGAGGGGAGGACTTTCCGGGGCTGCCTCTACTTCGGCCTTATGCTGACGGCGGCGGGACCCAAGGTCATTGAGTACAACTGCCGTTTTGGTGACCCGGAGACCCAGGCGGTCCTCCCGCTGCTGAAAAGCGACCTTTTCCCAATCCTCCAGGCTGTACAGGATGGGCGGCTGGATGAGGTGAGCGTGGAGTTCTCGGGCGGCAGCGCCTGCTGCGTGGTGCTGGCGTCCCGGGGCTACCCCGGGCGGTATGGGAGTGGGTGTCCCCTAGCTTTTCCCGCCGACCGGGCCGACTTAAAGGTCTATGCGGCGGGGGTAAAGCGTGAGGGCGAAGCATTGGTC
>DATMXU010000140.1:0-3132 GCA_035562355.1 Pseudoflavonifractor sp. | reverse complement strand
CCGCGGAGGTCCGCGTCTCCCGCATCCTGGGGGCCGACGCCTGCGGCATGTCCACCGCGCCCGAGGTCATCACCGCGGGTCACTGCGGGATGCAGGTGCTGGGCTTTACCCTCCTGTCCAATATGGCCGCGGGCATTCTGGGCCAGCCCCTGAGCGAGGAGGAGGTCCTGGAGGCCGCCGCCGCATGCAGGGATAAATTCTCCCGGCTGGTGCTGGAGTGCCTGAAGGGCATGTGACCGGAGCCGGGCAAGAAGGAGGTACTATCATGTCCAAGATCCTTTTTCAAAACGTCACCGCCGTTTTAATGGACAAGACGGGCACAGTTTTGGACAATGCCTTTGTAGCCGTGGAGAACGGAAAAATCGCTTATGTGGGGCTTGATAAGCCCCAG
Organism: Pseudoflavonifractor sp.; assembly: GCA_035562355.1. GTDB lineage: Bacteria > Bacillota > Clostridia > Oscillospirales > Oscillospiraceae > Pseudoflavonifractor. The sequence continues at coordinate 2,741 of DATMXU010000140.1, read as the reverse complement.
GGCGGATTTGACGAGACCATCGACGGGAAGGGCAACGTGCTGATGCCCGGCCTTGTCAACGCCCACACCCACATCCCCATGACCGCCATGCGGGGCTACGGTGACGGACACGATCTGCAGGACTGGCTGTTCCACTATATCTTCCCGGTGGAGGACAGGTGGGACGACCGGGCTATCCGGGCCTGCACCGAGCTGGGCCTCGCCGAGATGATCGCCTCGGGCACCACCGCTATTGAGGACATGTACATGTTCTGCGACGCCATCGCCGAGGAGGTGGCCGCGTCCGGGATGAACGCCAACATCACGCTGGGGGCCACCCTCTTCCCCGACGAGGCCTTTGATCCCCTCACCCACTCGGGCTGCGTCCGCACCCGCGCCTATGCGGACCGCTGGCATGGGTACAACGGCGGCCAAATCAAGATCGACGCCAGCATCCACGCCGAGTATACCTCCCGGCCCGCCCTGTGGGAGTACCTGTCGGGGTACGCCAAAGAGAAAGGACTGGGGATGCACGTCCACGTCTCGGAGACCAAAAAGGAGCATGAGGATTGCGTCGCCCGGTATGGGCTGACTCCTACCCAGGTCTTGGACAGGCACGGCATGTTCGACGTGCGCGCCGTGGCGGCCCACTGCGTATGGACCACGCCCGAGGACTGGTCCATCTTAGCCGCCAAGGGGGTCACCGCCGCCCACAATCCCTGCTCCAACCTGAAACTGGGCAGCGGCATCGCGCCCGTGGTCGCGATGCAAAAGGCCGGGGTCAGCGTGGCGCTGGGCACCGACGGTGTCTCCTCCAACAACACCACCGACATGTTTGAGGACCTGAAGATCGCCGCGATGCTGCAAAATGGGGCCAACCATGACCCCCTGGCCGTCCTGCCCATGGACGCACTGCGCATGGCCACGGTGAACGGAGCCAAGGCTCTGGGCCGCAACAGCGGGCGCATTGAAGTGGGGTACGACGCAGACCTTATTCTGCTGGACTTCACCAGGCCCAACCTCATCCCCAGGCACGACGTCGTGTCCAATCTCGTCTATGCCGCCCACGGCTGCGACGTGGTGATGAATATGTGCCGGGGCAAGGTCATATACAAAAATGGGGAGTTCCTCACCTTGGATATGGAGCGCGTCCGCCGCGAGGTGGCAGAGTACGCCCTGCCCCATCTCTTTGGCTGACGAGGGGTGGCCGCCAGGCAAGGTGGCCCTGTGAAACCCTATCCCACAACGCGGGGCCGCCCGATAGGACGGCTGCATTTGAAAGGACTGTCGCCCTTTGTCCAGCTCTGAAAAGAAAAACACATTCTTTGGCGGCGCGGCGATCTTGGCGGTAGGGGTCGTGTTGACGAAGATCATTGGGGCTATCTATAAGATACCGCTCATCAATATCCTCACCGACGCGGCCTATGCCGATTTCAGCAGTGCCTACACAATCTACACCTTCTTCCTGACCATCTCCACCGCCGGCCTCCCCGTCGCCCTCTCCAAGACCATCTCGGAGGCCAACGCCCTGGGTCGGAAAAACCAGACGCAGAAGGTTTTCAGGGTCGCCCTGCTGACCTTCCTCGCTTTGGGCGTCTTCAGCTTTTTCTGCATGTCTGTGTTGGCGGTCCCCATGTCGAGCCTGGTCGTGCGCAACCCCAAGGCGATCTACTGCGTGCTGGCCCTGGCCCCGTCGGTGCTCTGCGTGTGCATTATGGCTGCCTTCCGCGGGTATTTCCAGGGTCACTTCAACATGACCCCCACCTCGGTCTCCCAAGTGATCGAGTCCTTCCTTAAGCTGTTGATCGGCCTGGGGCTGGCCGTCCTTATCACGAACATGGCCCTGCAGCCCGCCGACTTTGGCGAGCGTATGCCCGCCGTAGGCGCTATCATCGGCGTGTCCACCGGCAGCGTGATCGCGCTGGTCTATATGATCTGGACCTACCTCAGGCACCGGAGGGGCCAAAAATCCGGTACCGACCGGGCGGACAGCTCCAAGCGCATCCTTGTGAATCTTTTGAAACTGGCCATTCCCATTACGCTGGGTTCCGGAGCCAACGCCCTGATCACAGTCATCGACGGCAGTCTCGTCATGACCCAACTCCAGCGCTTTTATGAGACAGCCCAGCACATGGACGCGGGCATGGCGCTGGACGCAGCCCGGGCGCTCAAGGGCATTTATGATAAGACTATGTCGGTCTACAACCTGCCCTTCTCCATGATGGTGCCCCTCACAGCCTGTATCATCCCCGCCGTCTCCGCCGCCCTCGCCCGCCGGGACCGGCGGGAAGCGCAGCGTGTCAGCGAATCGGCCCTGCGGGTGGGTCTGCTGCTGGCGCTGCCCATGGGCATGGGGCTCTTTGCCTTAGGAGGCCCCATTATGGGTCTGCTGGCCCGCGGCATCGACGTCTCCATTGCGGGCCCCCTCCTGTCCATACTGGGCATCGCGTCCATCTTTGTCTCCCTCCAGCTCCTGTGCAATTCCATCCTCCAAGCCAACGGCATGGTGAACCTGCCTATCCTGGTAGTGGCTATCGGCGGCGTGGTGAAGATCGCTGTAAACTATACTTTGGTAGGCAACCCCGATATCCTCATCAACGGCGCGCCCGTGGGTACCCTATTCTGTTTTCTTATCATGTCCGTACTGGATATTTTCATCATCCGCCGGGCCATCCCCGCGGCCCCCAGTTTCCTCAAGGCCACCCTCAAGCCTCTTCTGGCCTCGGTCGTTATGGCCGCCGCGGCCTGGGCAAGCTATGGAC
>DATMXU010000139.1:0-17821 GCA_035562355.1 Pseudoflavonifractor sp. | reverse complement strand
AGCGAGGCACTTAGCGCGGAGATGAACCGTCAGGGTTCCCTTTCGCGTGTAGGAAAACCACTTTTTGAAACTTCTTACGGTGTTTCAAAAAGTGTAACAGCCTGTCAAAGAGGTCCCGCAGGACTTCTTTGACAGGCTAAGCCGGAGATGTGTTTACATCTCCGACTTTCTTTGAAGGAAACAGCATAGAACCCCAAGCTCATCCTTACGCCTCTGTGTAGGGCGGGGGCTTGCCCCCGCCCTCCTTCACGCATGCGCCACTCGGCGCGGTCTGGGAAGGCCTGTTACTTTACAAGCTCTACGGTATAGCCCAACTCACGCAACCCGCCGACGATGCCGCCGGGGTCCAGCATGTGGCCCGCGCCGACGGCCAGGAAGAAGGTGTTCTCACCGGGGGTCTCCAGGTACGCGGCGGCAGCCTTGATCATATTGGGGTCCCGGTCGGCGAAGAGACGGGCGCTCATCTCGTCGTCGCTCGCCAAAATGGCGGCCTTATCCAGAAGGGCGGCCATGGCATCGACGTCGCTGTTCTTCCAGGCGGCCATCATGTCGTCATAAATCTGGCTCTGAGCGGCCAAGGCGTCCTGGATCGCCTGCTGCTCCTCGTCGGTGGGCTCGTCGGAGGGGCCCGCCTTTATCATGGCAAGGTAGGCCGCAAGGCCCTCAGTCTGGTAGTCAAGGGAGAGGTCGTCGAAGATGGCGCCCTGGAAGGCCATGGTCTCCACCGCTCCGATCTCCTTGCCCGCATTGACGGCCACAGCATTGACGTACATGTCCACAGCCATGGCGTTGCTGCCGGTACTCTCGTCTGCGGTCAGCAGACTGTTGAGAGTGAGCAGGAGCACCCAGGGCTTATAGGCGTTGACCTGCTCCTCCGTCATGCCCAGTTGGGCGAAGACGCTGACCGCATCGGCGTACAGCTCGGCGGAGACATGGTCCTTCAGGCCAGTGCCGTCGCTGTAGGTCTGCATGGCGGCAAACTCAGTCATACCCTCCACGTCATTGAGGTCAACCTCGAAGATGACCTCCTGGGCGGCGGCGATGGCGTCGCGCAAGGACTTGTGGAAGGGGTAGACGTTGCCGCGGTCCATGTGGATGGTGCCGAGCAGATAGAGGGTGTTGTCCCCGTTGGTGGCCTTCCACAGAAGGCCCTTGGACCCGGCGCCGGCCTGGTCGTAGAGAGCGAGAATGAGGCGCTGAGTCATCACCATGGCCTCCTGATAGGAGCACTGGCGCTCCAGCATCAGGTCGCTGTTCGTGCCGCCCTTCACCACGCCCAGTTCCACCAGATAGTCGGCCGGGGCGCGCTCAATGCCGGGCAGGGCATAGGCCGCGGCCTCCTGGTAGAGGGCGTTTATCACGCCGCCGCGGGTGGTATCCACGACCAGCTCCACGGCGGGGCTGGCGTTGACCTCCAGCCCCAGCAGGGCCAGCTTGTCGGCCGCCACGGCGGCCAGGGCGGTCAGGGCGTCCTCGGTGAGGGAACTCTGGATGTAGCTTCCGTAGTCGTCGTCCACCAGGCCCAAAGCATAGGCGTCAGCCAGGGACTCCACCGCCCAGGGAGAGGGGAGCTGGAACTCGGTTTCCTCGGCGGCAAAGGCCGGGGCGGCGAGACCCGCAGCGAGGGCCAAGGCCAGCAGCAGGGAGAGCAGCTTGTGCTTTTTCATAGGGCAGATTCCTTTCCGTATTGTATAGTTTACTTTACAGTCCATGTACAAAGTATAGCACGCTTTACACAAATGTCAACCATAAAATGCCTCCCCGGGGAAAACTCTAACTCTCCCGAGGAGGCATTTCGCGTTTATTCTTCCCTGTTTTCCGGCTTGGGCGTCACTCTGGACACCAATGCCCACTCCACCCGCCGGTCCTCCAGCTCCTCCACGCGGATGTGAAGGCCAAAGGCCTCTACCTCGGGATGGCTGCCGTCCTCCGGGATGACCGAGAACTGGGCAAAGATCAGGCCGCCCAGAGTATCGTATTCCTCGTCTTCCGGAAGGTGGATGTCCAGCGCGTCGGCCACGTCCTCCAGGTCGGCCGAGCCGGAGATCTTCCAAAGGTTGGGCTCAAGCTGGGTGATCTCCTGCTCCACCTGGGGGTCGAACTCGTCGTAGATGTTGCCCACGATCTCCTCCAACAGATCCTCCATGGTGATGATGCCGTTGGTGCCGCCATACTCGTCCACCACGATGGCCAAGTGGATTTTCTTGTCCTGCATATCCCGGAATAGTACGTCCGTGCGCACCGATTCGGGGACGAAATAGGCGCTGCGCAGCAACTCCCGCACGGGGCGGGGGTTCTCTCTGCGGGCGTTGAGGAAGTAATCCCTGCTGTTGAGGATGCCGATCACGTCGTCCGCGTCCTCCTCGTAGACCGGGTAGCGGGACAGACCGGTCTCCTCGATGGTGCGCACAATCTCCTCGTCGCTGTCGTCGGCCCAGAGCATGACCACGTCGGTGCGATGGATCATCACGTCCTCGGCGGTCATGTTGTTGAACTCAAAGATGTTCTCGATCATCTGCCTCTCGCCGGTCTCGATGGTACCCTTTTCCTCGCCGATGTCCACCATCATACGGATCTCCTCCTCCGAGACTTCCTCACTCTCGGCGTTGGGGTCGATATGTAGGAGACGGAGCACCCCATTGGTGGAGATGGTGAGAAACCAAATGACAGGCCGCATGACCACTGCGATGGCCGAGATGACCCCACAGGCGAGGTTGGCGATCTTCTCCCCCTTCTGCATGGCGATGCGCTTGGGCACCAGCTCGCCGAAGACCAGGGTGAAGAAGGACAGCACAATGGTGATGACGATCACCGACAGCGTGTTCACCACCCCGACTGCCGCAGCACCAAGGGCAAACTGCTCCTCCGCCCAGCCCGAGAGCCGGGTGGCAAAGTTCCCCGCCGCGAAAGCCGAGCCCAGGAACCCGGCCAGCGTGATACCGATCTGGATGGTGGAGAGGAACCGGGTAGGGCTCTCCACGACCTTGAGCAGCTTTTTGGCCTTCTTATCCCCCTCCTCAGCCTGCTTGCGCAGGATATTATCGTTCAGGGAGATGACGGCCAGCTCGGTTGCGGCGAAGAATGCGTTGATGAGAATGAGTACGACCTGTAACAGCAATTGGGGCCATATAGGGTCCGATGGCAAGGTGATTCCTCCTTAAAATTATAGACCTTGGGCCTACATTTAGGATAGTATAACACAGGTTTGAGAAAAATTCATTAAGAAGTGCAAAAAAAGGCAAACTGTGATATAATTTTTTTCGCATAGTCCCCCCATTTATCAGCCTGTTTTAAAAGGTATGTGTTCCTTTTGACAATTTTCGATCTCATGGGCCCCATTATGGCGGGGCCGCTCCCCACCAGCTATTTCCCTTATTCGAAAGGCAAGTGATTTCCCTTGACTATCTTTGATATCATGGGCCCCATCATGGTGGGGCCGTCCAGCTCCCACACCGCCGGGGCGGTGCGCATCGGGCTCATCACCCGCAAGCTGCTGGGCAGGGCCCCCATCAGGGCCGAGCTGCTGCTCCATGGCTCCTTTGCCGCCACAGGCAAGGGCCACGGGACCGATAAGGGCCTGGTGGCCGGCCTTCTGGGGATGCAGCCCGACGATCCCGGCATCCCCCGGGCCTTCGCCCTGGCGGAGGAGCAGGGGATGGCGGTAACGGTGGGCTCCATCGTCCTCCGGGGCGCCCACCCCAATTCCGTCCTCCTCCGGGTGGAGGATGACTTGGGGAACAAGCTGGAGGTCAACGCCTCCTCCCTGGGGGGCGGCCGGGTGCGCGTGAACGCTATCGACAGCCTGGAGGCCAGTTTCTCGGGCGAACACCCCACCCTCATCATCCGCAACGAGGACAAGCCCGGCGCAGTGGCCGAGGTGAGCGCCATCCTCTCCCGCCGGAGGGTGAACATCGCCACTATGCAGCTCTACCGGGATATGCGGGGGGGACTGGCCGTCATGGTGCTGGAGAGCGACCAGTCGGTCTGGGCCGCCGCCATCGACGAGCTGCGCGCCTGCCCCGGCGTGGTCCGGGTAACCTATCTTGAAATGGAGCAGGAGGAGGAGAACTGATATGGCTTTTACTTCGGTGGAGCTCCTGCTGCACGCAGGAGAGGAGTACCCTCTCTGGAAGGCGGTGCAGATCGACGACGCCCGGGACCGGGGCGTGAGCGCCGACGCCTCCTGGGTTCAGATGACAAAGCTCTGGACCGCCATGAAGAACGCGCCGGCCCAGTACGACAGCTCCCTCCGTTCCCCCAGCAAGCTGGTGGGCGGAGCGGGGTCCGCCGTGGAGGGGAGCTCCGGCGCGCTGTGCGGCCCCTTTCTCCGCTCGGTCATCGCCACGGCGCTGAAGACCGGGGAGTGCAACGCCTGCATGAAACGCATCGTGGCCGCGCCCACGGCGGGGGCCAGCGGCGTGCTGCCCGCGGTGCTCCTCCCCCTCCAGACCAGGGACGGCCGCACCGACGAGGAGATGACCCAGGCCCTCTACGTGGCCGCCGGGTTCGGGCAGGTCATCGCCTCCCGGGCCTCCATCTCGGGGGCCGAGGGGGGCTGTCAGGCCGAGGTGGGCTCGGCCTCAGGCATGGCGGCAGCGGCTCTCACCAGCCTGATGGGGGGCAGCCCCGCCCAGGCGGCCCACGCCTGCGCCATGGCACTGAGCAATACTCTGGGATTGGTGTGCGACCCGGTGGCCGGCCTCGTGGAGGTCCCCTGTGTGAACCGCAACGTCATGGGGGCGGTGAACGCTCTCTCCTGCGCCGAGATGGCTTTGGCGGGGGTGACCTTCCCCATCCCCTGTGACGAGGTCATCGACGCCATGCGCGCAGTGGGGGACGCGCTGCCCTCCTCCCTCCGGGAGACCGGGGCGGGAGGGCTGGCGGCCACCCCCACGGGGCGGAGAGTGAACGAGACCATGAGGGCGTAAGGGGCGGTTCGCACACACCTTGCCCTCCCCGCCCGGGCATGGTATACTATGGCGTGCCATTGAACACAAGAGAGAAGGAGTTGACCGTCCATGCTGCGCTTTGCCCACTTCAACTTTAACGTCCTGGATCTGGGGCGCTCCCTGGCCTTCTACCAGGAGGCGCTGGAGCTTGTCCCCGTGCGGGAAAAGGCGGCGGCTGACGGTTCCTTCAAGCTGGTCTACCTGGGCGATGGAGAGCCCGGGTTTGAGCTGGAGCTGACTTGGCTGCGCGGCCGCGCCGAGCCCTACGATCTGGGCGAGTGTGAGTTCCACCTGGCCTTCACTACCGACCGCTACGATGAGCTCCTCACCCGCCACAGGGCCATGGGCTGCGTCTGTTTTGAGAATCCGGCCATGGGCATCTACTTCATCGAGGACCCGGACGGGTACTGGATCGAGATCGTCCCCGCCAAAGACTAAAGATAGAACGAGGGTCGCCTCATGCTGTTTTCAAGCTCCGTCTTTCTCTTCCTCTTCCTGCCCGCGGTCCTCTTCTGCTACTATATTCCGTTTCGGGGCCGCCGGCAGGGGCAAAACCTGCTGCTTTTAGCTGCCTCTGTGCTCTTTTATGCCTTTGGGGAGCCCTGGTTCGTGCTGGTCATGATAGGCTCTATCGTAGCCAACTGGGCCTTTGGCCTCTGGGCGGGCCGGGCCAGAGCCGCGGGGCGCAGCACGAAGACGGCGGTGGTATGCACCGCGGTCTTCAACCTGGGCATCCTCTTCATCTTCAAGTATCTGGTCTTCGTGCTGACGAATCTGAACCTGGCGGGCATTCCATTCACGATCCCTGTCATCGGCCTGCCCATCGGCATCTCCTTCTTCACCTTCAAGGCCATGAGCTACGTACTGGACGTGGCCCGGGGAGATACCGAGGCGCAGCCCAGCCTTTTTAAGGTAGGGCTCTACATCTCTCTTTTCCCCCAGCTCCTCGCCGGGCCCATCACACGTTACACCACCATGTCCGACGAGATCGACCACCGGCGGGAGACCTGGGCCGACTTCTCCTCCGGCGCAGGGCGGTTTCTGATAGGTATGGGGAAGAAGGTCCTCCTCTCCAACCAGCTGGCTGTGGTGGCCGACATGGCCTTTCGGGGCGGACGCCCCTCCTCCGCCGCCTTCGCCTGGCTGGGCGCGGTGTGTTACGCCCTCCAGCTCTACTTCGACTTCGCCGGCTATTCGGATATGGCCATCGGTATGGGCCGCATGTTTGGTTTCCACTTCCTGGAGAACTTCAACTACCCCTGCATTGCTTCCTCGGTCACGGAGTTCTGGCGGCGGTGGCACATCTCCCTCTCCACCTGGTTCCGGGACTACGTGTACATCCCCCTGGGAGGCAGCCGTGCCTCCAAATGGAAAACCGCGCGCAATCTCTTCGTGGTCTGGTTTCTCACCGGCATCTGGCACGGGGCCAACTGGACCTTCCTGGTCTGGGGTCTCTTATATTACGTGCTCCTGATGCTGGAGCGGTTCGCCGGTCTGGGCCGGGGCTGGCCCAAGCCCCTGGGCAGGCTGTACACCTTCGTCTCCTTCGTGCTGGTCTTCGTGGTGTTCCGGGCGGTCTCTCTGGGCGAGGCCATGACCTATTACCAGGCCCTCCTGGGCATCGGAGTACCCGCCCTGTCGGCTGACTTTACCCTCTACCTGCGGGAGTACGCGCCGATTATCGCGCTGTCCTTCGCCTGTGCCGCCCCCACCGCCACGTGGGCGCGGAAAAAGCTGTCCGGATGGAACGCCGGGCGGCTCCTGCCCCTGTGGGACGGCGCGGGCGCGGTCTGTCTGCTGGCGGTCTTCGTATTGTCGGTTGCCTTCATCGTCAAGGGGACCTATAACCCCTTCATCTACTTCAACTTTTAGGGAGGGCGGACATGAGACGAAAAGAGAGCATCACCGCCGTCCTCTTCCTCTGCGCGCTGGCGGCGGGGTTCGTGCTGCTGGCCTCCTCCTTCTTCGGCGGGGAGGGGAATCTGGAGGCCGCGTTGCGGGGCCTCGTGAAGAATCCCGGCAGCCTGAAGACCTTCCTGGTCAGTGCCGAGGGGGCCGCCAACCAGGACTTAGACCGCTCCCACCTCTTCATCCAGCTCTACGGGGGCGCTCAGCGGGCCACCGGGCGGCGGGTGGTGGTGGATATGGCCGACCCGGACTATACCGTGGCGCGGATGGACGACGGCTCTCTGGCCTTCCAAAACCTGACCGCCGCCCCCGTGGACCAGACCGCCCACGCCAAGGCCCTCGCCGACCTGCGCGACTTCGCGGCGGAGAAATTGGGCGCTCCGCTCCTCTATGTCCAGGCCCCCCAGAAGATTGAGGACAGCCAGCTCCCCGCCGGCATGGAGAACTACGGCAACCAGGACGCCGACCAGCTCTTAGAGGAACTGTCCGGCCTGGGAGTGGATACCCTGGACCTGCGCCCCGCCCTGCGGGAGGCGGCGAAGGCCCCGAAGTCCCCCGCCCTCTTCTTCCGTACCGACCACCACTGGACCCCCGAGGGGGCCTTCCTGGGCTATCGGACGCTCTCGGCCGCGCTGGAGGAAAAGTACGGCTACGCGGCCGACCCCCGGTTCACGGACGCGGCGAGCTACGAGGTCACCGCCTATGACGACTGGTTTCTGGGCAGCCAGGGCAAGCGGGTGGGCACGCTCTATGGCGGGGTGGACGGTATCAACCTCTGGAAACCCAAATTCGCTACCGATTTCACCTACTCCTCCCCCGCCTTCTTTGACGACCGGACCGGCCCCTTTGAGGAGTCCCTTCTCTTCCCCGAGCGGCTGGAGCCCAAGGACTACTTCGGCGGCAACCCCTACACCCTCTACTCGGGCGGCGACTACCCCCTGGCCCGGATGTACAATAACTTAAACCCCGACGGACCCCGCGTCCTTCTCATCCGAGACTCCTTCGCCTGCGCCCTGTCCCCCTTCCTCGCCCTCCAGTGCGGAGAGCTGATGACCATGGACATGCGCTACTTTACCGACGACCTGGCGGGCTACCTCGACTGGCTCCGGCCCGATCTCGTCCTGGTGATGTACACGGCCAGCTCTACCCGTCTGGACGAGCTGTACCCCTTCACCGATATTCTCAAACAGTAAGCAGGTGCCTCATTGGACTACACTCCCCCCACCCATCGGCGGCTCAACTGGCATTACATCGCCATGCAGGCGGGCTATTGGGCTGCCTTTGCCTCCATCGTCGCCTTTCAGACCCCTCTGCTCCTGACCCGGGGCTTTACCAACACCGAGATCGGTCTGGTGGTAGCGGTGCGCTGCGGCGCGGGCATCGTCTGCCAGCCCCTGCTGGGCGGCTTTGCCGACAGGCATCCCAACATCCCCTTAAAGTTCATTGTCTCGGCGTCCCTGACTCTGTCCCTGCTGGTGGGCCTCCTGTTCACCTTCGTCCCCATGGGCCTTGCCGGCACGCTGGCGGTCTTCATTATTCTGGGCGGGTTTGAGATTTCGGCCTATCCCCTGATGGACGCCATGGCCATCCAGTACATCAACGCCGGGGTGCCCATCCGGTACAGCCTGGGCCGGGGCATCGGCAGTTTCTCCTACGCGGTCTCCTGCATACTTCTGGGCCTGCAGGCCGACGCCGCGGGTGTGGAGAGCACGCTTTTCACCCACGCGGCTCTGGTGGTGCTGGTCATCCTCCTGTGCATGACCTATCCCACCTTCCGCGCCCAGCCCCATCCGGCCGGCATGCAGGAAGGGCGGCCGCAGTCCGTCTTCTCCCTCCTGAGAGGCAACCCCCGTTTCACGCTCATGCTGGCGGCTACCCTCGTGGGCATGACGGCCTGTCTCCCCGCATCCAATTTCATGGTAAATATCCTCATGGACAAGGGGGGCAGCGGCTCCGACCTGGGCCCGGCCCTCTTTATGATGGCCGCCTTTGAGCTGCCTACCGCCTTCTTCTTCCAGCGGCTTCTGCGTAAATTCGGCAGCGGAAAGCTCCTGCTCCTCAGCATGGTCTTCGTCACGCTCAAGGCTTTCGCCACCTCGCTTGCCTTCAGCCCGGCCACAGTCCTGCTGGTCCAGCCTCTCCAGATGCTGGGGTACGGCCTCTTCACCCCGGCCTCGGTCTTTTTCGTCAACGAGTCGGTGCCCGCGGCCGACCGGGTGCGGGGCCAGACCGTTATGATGGTGGCCTCCAACGGGCTGGGCGGTATGCTGGCCGGTCTGGTGGGCGGCCGTCTGCTGGATCTGGGCGGGGCCTCCCTCATGCTGGGCGCCTGCATTGGGCTGGGCGTCCTCTCCGCACTGCTGGGCATAGTCGCCCTCCGGTGGAAACCCCTGGCAGAACGCGCCTGACAGCATAAAAACACGGCCGGTATCGATAGTGATACCGGCCGCGTTTATTTTTCAGTGTCCTGGCCCCTCAAGCCGCGCCCTGGCCCGGGCCAGGAGCTTGGTGTACACCCCGTCCATCTCCCACTCGTTGGTGTACTCCAAAAGCCGGTCAGCGGGGAGCCAGCCCACCCGGGTGTTCTCCCCCTCCCGGACGGCCAGCGGGCCGCCCTCGTCGGCCAGCAGGAGATAGGTCACGTTCAAATGCTGGTGGGCGGCCACATACCTGCCCCGTTTCATGTGGCCCCAGACGGGGAGGATGTCGAGGGACGCGATACCCTCTCCCAATGGCCTGATATGGGCGGCTCCGGTCTCCTCCCCGGCCTCCCGCAGGGCGACGGCCAGCAGGTCTCCGTCCCCGTCGGCATGGCCCCCCGTCCAGGCCCAGACCCGGTAGATATTGTGGTGGGCCATGAGTACCTTGCTGGCGTCGGCATTCACCACAAAGCCCGAACTGGTAATGTGGGCGTACTCGTTCTCCCGGGTGAGCACGGTGTCGGGGTACTGGTCGATATACTCCAGGATAATGCGCTGGTCGGTGCCCTCCTGCTCGCTCTGGGGGACGTAGGCCCTGATCTCATCGGCGTACATGGGCTATCTCACCTCTCTCTTTCGTAGGTGAGGTAGCGGAAGGTAAGGCCGTTCTCGGTGAAGGGCCCCTCCTCCTCCGTGACCCACCAGCCGGACAGGACGTCCAGCTCGGGGAACCAGGCGTCCGCCGGGAACGCGGCGTCGATCCTGGTCACATAGGCGGTCTCGCAGTCCTCCAGCAGCGTCCGGTAAATCTGCTCGCCCCCAATGACGAAGGTATCCTCCGGGCAGCGCATACGGGCCTCCTCGGCAGAGCGGAGCACGGTGGCCCCCTCCACACGGAAGTCCGGGTCGGTGGACAGGATAAAATTCTCCCGTCCCGGCAGGGGCCGCCCGCCGGGGAAGGTGGCCAGGGTCTTGCGCCCCAGCAGGACGGGGTGGCCCATGGTAATGTCCTTGAACCGCCTCAGGTCGGCTGAGAGGTGCGCCAGCAGCCCCCCCCGGCACCCAATGGCCCAGTTTTGGTCCACCGCAACGATCAGCTTCATACCGTGCTCTCCTTGTCCACAAATGCCCAAAATTCCACCAGGTGCTCCTCATCGAAGACCGGCATACCCGCCCTCTTCAGTGCCTCAGCCGCCACGCCGTCACCTGGGATACGCGCACCGGTGAACGTCCCGTCGTAGATAATGCCGCTGCCGCAGGAGGGGCTGCGGGCCTTGAGCAACGCGCAGCGGCAATTCAGGCGCGCCGCCAGCGTCAGGGTGCAATCCGCTCCCCGGCGGTAGGCCTCCGTCACATCCTCCCCCGTCTTGGTGCGCACCTGCGCCCCCGTCCGCTCAGCCGGGGGCCGGGGCGTGGCGAGGCCGCCAAGCTGCTCCGGACACACCGGCACCAGATGGACCCGTCCGTCGGCAAGGAGGGTTTCCGGCTCCGGGATGGGATAGCCGTCCCCGCTGTACCGGCACGGAAGGTCTAGCAGGCAGGCCGAAATGAGCACGTTCATCCTCACACCGCCACCGGAATCTTCTCGTCCAGCGGGTGGCTCCGATACCCCTCCAGGGCCAGGCTCCCCGCGGTGAAGGTGTAAAAATCGGTGACCGCGCCGTCCAGAATCAGCTTGGGCGCATCGAAAGGCTTGCGCGCGATGATCTCCTCCACGATGGGCACGTGGCGGTCATAGATGTGGGCGTCGGCGATGACGTGGACCAGCTCGCCGGGGACGAGGCCCGACACCCGGGCCAGCATGTGGACGAGGGCGGCGTACTGCATCACGTTCCAGCCGTTGGCGGTGAGCATGTCCTGGCTGCGCTGGTTGAGGATGGCGTTGAGGGTCCGCCCGCTCACGTTGAAGGTCATGCTCCACGCGCAGGGGTAGAGGTGCATGGCGTGGAGGTCGGCGTGGTTATAGAGGCTGGTCATGATGCGCCGGGAGGAAGGGTTGTGTTCCAGGTCGTAGAGCACCCGGTCCACCTGGTCGAACTCTCCCTCGGGATACCTGTGTTTCACCCCTAGCTGATAGCCATAGGCCTTGCCGATGGAGCCGGTCTCGTCGGCCCAGGCGTCCCAGATGTGGCTGGAGAGGTCCTTCACGTTGTTGGATTTCTTCTGCCAGATCCAGAGAAGCTCGTCCACCGCGCTCTTGAAGGCCATCTTGCGGATGGTCTGGATGGGGAACTCGGCCCGGAGGTCGTAGCGGTTGACGATGCCGAAGCGTTTCACCGTGTGGGCGGCTGTGCCGTCCTCCCACCTGGGGCGGACGGGCAGATCGGTATCCCAGGTCCCGTGGGTCAGGATGTCCTTGCAGTTTTCAATAAATAAAACGTCGGCGTAGCTCATGGCGCGCTCCTTTGCGGTTTTCTTGTTGTACCACAGGGGCGAAACCCTTCGTGGTATATGGCATCATCGGCGGTTCCGCCCGCAGGGCGGGGGCCGGCTGCGCCAAAATCTCGGCATAATAGCCGCTTTACGGATATTGTACCATGTTTCCCGAGCAAGAAAAAGCGTTGCGGATAGAAAATTATGTGGTACAATAAAAGCTCAAGTCTAAAAATGGCAGGCGATCAAATTTGTCACAGGAAACACCCACTCTCCCCAAGGTCGGCCTTCGCAACCTAAAGACCGCCCTCTCCGCTACCCTCTGCGCCGTGCTCTACGCCATCTTCCGCGCAAATCCCACCTTCGCCTGTATCGGGGCCATCTTCGGCATGGGCAGTGACATGGAGGACTCCCGGAAAAACGGCGGCAACCGCCTCATCGGCACCGTCATCGGCGGTTTTCTGGGCATGGGGCTGTTCCGGCTCTTCCTTATCCTGGAGCCCCGCGGGGGCCGGGTCTGGCTCCTTCCTCTGCTCTTTGTCGGGGTCGTGGCGCTCATCGTGACCTCCCAGCTCTTCCGTTGGCCCGGGGCCATCCAGCCCGGTGGGGTGGTACTGTGCATCATCCTCTTCAACACACCGGAGAACACCTACGTCTCTTATGCGCTCCACCGTATGGTGGACACCGGTTTCGGCGTACTGGTCTCTTTAGGCATCAACTTAGTCCTCCCCCGCGAACGGCTGGACCACTGGCTGGAGCAGTGGCGGACCTTCCAGGCGGAGCGGCGGCTCTGACCTTCCACAAATACAAAACGGGCGGCGAAAGGCCGTCCGTTTTGTTATAACCGCTCAAAATATACACAATGTAATCCTTATCAGGGAACAAGCTCTCCCACCAGCCCGTCGGCGTGGAGGCCCGTGATCTTCACCCCCCGCTGGACATTGTGCAGGGCCTCTCCTCTGGTGTAGACGGCCACGTAGTTGGGCGCGTGGCCCCGCCAGAGCCCTCCCTTCTCCTCCTCGAAGAGGACGGGCAGGGTCTCCCCCACCCGGCGGGCGAGGTACTCTGCCTCCAGCCGGGCAGCCAATGCCCCTGCGATGTGGGAGCGCTCCTCCTTGACAGCATTGGGGGCCTGGGCCTCCATCCCCGCCGCGGGGGTTCCCGTCCGGCGGGAGTAGGGGAAGATATGCATGGAGGAAAAGACGCACTTCTCCACAAACGCCAAGGTCTCGTTAAACTCCTCCCCGGTCTCGCCGGGGAACCCCACGATCAGATCGGTGGTGATGGCGGGGTCCTGATAGTATGCGCGGAGTAGTTTTACGCTCTCATAATACCGCTTGGTATCATATTTCCGGTTCATCCGCCTTAAAACCCCATCGCTCCCGCTCTGCATGGACAGGTGAAAATGGGGGCAGAGGTTGGGGAGAGCCGCCGCCCGGCGGCAGAATTCCTCCGTGATGGTGCGCGGCTCCAGGCTGCCCAGCCGGACGCGCAGGCCGGGCGCGGCGGCACAGACCGCCTCGATGAGGTCGATAAGCCCCATGCCGTTGCGCAGATCCTGCCCCCAGGAGGAGATCTCGATGCCAGTGAGGACGATCTCCCGGTAGCCGCTTTCGACAAGGCGTTTCACTTCACATTCCGCATCCTCCAACGGGAGAGAGCGTACTGGCCCCCGGGCGTAGGGGATGATACAGTAGGAGCAGAAGTTGACGCAGCCGTCCTCCACCTTGAGCATGGCCCGGGTACGGCCCTCCAGCCCTCCGGCGCTTAAATGTTCAAAGGCGCGGCGGGCCATGATGTTGTCCACCCGCACCTCGGGCGCGGGGGCTCTCTGCCCCGCCAGCTTTTCCACCTCGTTTAAAAACGCCATGCGGTCGGCCGTTCCCATGACCAGGTCCACCCCCAGGGCCGCCACCGCCTCCGGGTCGGTCTGGGCGTAGCAGCCGCAGACGGCCACCACGGCGGCCGGACTCAGTTTCCTGGCCCGGCGGATCATGGCGCGGGATTTCTTATCGCTCACCGCCGTGACGGTGCAGGTGTTGACGATGTAGGCCTCGGCCTCCCCCTCGAAGGGAACCAGCGCGTGGCCCCGTTTCACAAGCTCGGTCTCCAGGGCCTGGGTCTCGTACTGGTTGACCTTGCAGCCCAGCGTGTATATCGCAATGCGCATAGCGTTCCCTCACAAATGGCAGTGGATTTCGGTGGCTTTTCACCGTTGTAATTTTTTTATCCAGTGATATAATACTAGGATACAGCTCCTATTCTACCAACGAAACGCCCGCTTGTACAGACCAAAACATGGAGGTAACTTATGCAGACCTTTTTTGTCACCCTCTCTTCCATCCCCGACGTAAAGCGCTTTGTGGACGCCGCCACCGGCTGCGCCTGCGAGATCGACGTGCTCTCCGGCCGCTACGTCATCGACGCCAAGAGCATTATGGGTCTCTTCTCTCTGGACCTGCAAAAGCCCGTCCAGGTGGAGTTCCACGGCACCGACGAGGAGTGCGCCGCCTTTCAGGCGCAGATCGCCTCCTCGGTCATCACTCCCGGCAAATAAGGGGGGCTACGGGGGATGATTCCCGGGCCATACCAGCGGAGCCCCCGGCATGGGGACTCCGCTTTCCATAATAACAGAAGAGGGAGGCACTTCGATGGCGTACAGCTTTTTTGCCTTTATCTCCCGTATGCGCTATATCAGCCGCTGGGGACTTATGCGAAACACCGAGCAGGAGAACATCCAGGAGCACTCCCACATGGTGGCGGTGCTGGCCCATGCGCTGGCCGTCATCCGGCGGGACGTGTTCCACCAGAGCGCCGACCCGGAGGGGGCCGCAGCTGCCGCCCTCTACCACGACGCGCCCGAGATTTTCACCGGTGACCTGCCCACCCCGGTAAAATACTATAATCCCGAGATCCGCACCGCCTACCGGGAGGTGGAGGCCGTCTCCGCCCAAAAGCTTCTGGCCATGCTGCCCGAGGCGCTGCGCCCCGCATATGACCGCCTCCTCCGGGAGGAGTACGGCGAGGATGTCAGGGCCCTGGTAAAGGCGGCCGACAAGCTCTCGGCCCACATCAAATGTCTGGAGGAGCTGAAGGCCGGGAACCGGGAGTTTCAGCAGGCCGCCGACCAGACCCGCGCCGCGGTGGAGGCCATGGGCCTGCGCGAGGTAGACTACTTCATGGAGCATTTTCTGCCCGCCTTCGGGCTGACCTTAGATGAATTGCAATAGCGAGAAAAGAGAAGGGATTTGATTTCATGCGCGCCATCGTCACCGTCAACGGCAAGGATCAGGTAGGCATCATCGCCACCGTCTGCACTCTGCTGACCCTGCACAACGTCAACGTACTCGACATCAGCCAGACCATCCTTCAGGGCTACTTCACCATGACCATGCTGGTGGATGCCTCGGCCGCCGACATCCCCTTCTCCGACCTGGTGGTGGCGCTGGAGGAGGCGGGCACCAAGCTGGGCCTGTCCATCCGTGCCCAGCGCGAGGACCTCTTCATCGCCATGCACCGTATTTAAGGGGTGGCCGCCATGCTGAATAGTAAAGAGATTTCCGATACCCTCAACATGATCGACCAGCAGCACCTGGACGTGCGCACCATCACCATGGGCGTCTCCCTCCTGGACTGCTGCGATGCCGACCCCAAGGCCGCCTGCGAGAAAATCTACAACAAGATCACCCGCCGGGCCGCCCATCTGGTCCAGGTGGGCGGGGATATCGAGCGGGAATTCGGTATCCCCATCGTGAACAAGCGCATCTCGGTCACCCCCATAGCCCTGGTGGCGGGGGCCTCCGCGTGCGGAAACTACGTCTCCTTTGCCCAGGCCATGGACGCCGCGGCCAAGGCGGTGGGAGTCAACTTCATCGGCGGTTTCTCCGCTCTGGTGCAAAAGGGGTTCACCGAGGCCGACCGGAACCTCATCGCCTCCATCCCCGAGGCCATGGCGGTCACGGAGCGGGTCTGCTCCTCGGTCAACGTGGGCTCCACCCGCGCCGGTATCAATATGGACGCGGTGGCCCAGCTGGGCGGCGTCATCAAGGATCTGGCGGCCCGGACCGCCCAGCGGGGCGGGGACGGCTGCTCCAAGCTGGTGGTCTTCTGCAACGCGGTGGAGGACAACCCCTTTATGGCGGGGGCGTTCCACGGCGTGGGCGAGGGGGACTGCGTCATCAACGTGGGCGTCTCCGGTCCCGGCGTGGTGCACCACGCCCTCAAGGCCGTGAAGGGCCAGCCCTTCGACGCGGTGGCCGAGACCATCAAGAAAACCGCCTTCCGCGTGACCCGCATGGGCCAGCTGGTGGCGCAGGAGGCCTCCCGCCGTCTGGACGTCCCCTTCGGCATTGTGGATCTCTCTCTGGCTCCCACCCCCGCCGTGGGGGACAGCGTGGCCCGCATTCTGGAGGAGATGGGCCTGGAGGTCTGTGGCACTCACGGCACCACCGCCGCCCTCGCCCTCCTCAACGACGCGGTGAAGAAGGGAGGCGTGATGGCCTCCTCCCATGTGGGCGGGCTATCGGGCGCGTTCATCCCGGTCAGCGAGGACGAGGGCATGATCGCCGCCGCGCGGAGCGGTGTGCTCACTCTGGACAAGCTGGAGGCCATGACCTGCGTCTGCTCGGTGGGCCTCGACATGATCGCCGTCCCCGGCGACACCAGCGCCGAGACCATCTCGGCCATCATCGCCGACGAGGCCGCCATCGGCATGGTCAACTCCAAAACCACCGCCGTGCGCATCATCCCCGCCCCCGGCCTCACCGTGGGGGACGAGGTGGAGTTCGGCGGTCTGTTCGGCTCGGCCCCCGTCATGCCGGTCCACAGGGAGTCCAGCGCAGACTTCATCCATCGCGGCGGGCGCATCCCAGCTCCGCTGCAGAGCCTCAAAAATTAATTCCTCCAGGGGATGCGCCCGCCGGGCCCCATTATAAATGGGGCGGCGCTTTGCGCCGTTCAAGCGTTTTGGCCGCAGGACAAAGCCTTGCCGCAGGGTGGATTTACTCCACCCGAGGATATCAAAATAAAGGGGTCCCACTGGATGTGCCATCCAGTGGGGAATCGCATCCCCGCGCCGCTGCAGAGCCTTAAAAATTGATATATCACACGGGCCGCCCTTCCGGGCGGCCCGTGTTTTTTCCCGTCTGTATGTCATTCCCGACCACTTATCGAAAATCCCTCGACACTCTGAGCTCCCCGTGTTATCCTTGTGCCATCGAAAGGAGGAGGCTTATGGAGGTTGAAATCAGTCTGGAGCCAGGCAGGAGCGAGCCCAAAGTCATCATCCTTACAGGTGAAATAACCGCCGCCGTCGCCGATCTGGCCCGCCGTCTCACCGCCGGGGAGCTGCGCTTTTTGCCCGGCTGGCAGAATGGGGAGGTGTTTCTCCTGGATCCCAAGCAGATCCGGCGTATCTGGGCGGAGGGCCAGGTCGTGCTGGCCCGGACGGAAAGCGCTGTCTTATCGCTCAAGCTGCGGCTTTACGAGCTGGAGGATCGCCTGTCAGGCTCCGCCTTCCTGCGCGTCTCCCACGGCGAGATCGTCAATTTCGACCATGTGAAGAGCCTGGACTTCAGCATGGCGGGCACGCTGAGCCTGAGGCTGGACAACGGCGACGCCGCCTTTGTGTCCCGGCGGTATATGGCAAAGATCAAGTCTTATCTGGGCATTTAATTCGAAAGGAGCTATCCCCCTATGACGCTGAAAAAGGCGCTTCTGCGCGGCCTCATCGGCATCCCTCTCATGGTAACCTTATCCTATGCCATTACGATAATCATCTCCCTCTTCTGGGGCGGAGGACGCTACTCCCCTGCCATACCCGCTTTTGTGGACGCGGTGGGCAACGAGAGCGGCGCGGTGGCCTTACAATTCCTCCTCACGGCCTTGATGGGCTTTGACTTCGCAGCCGCCACCGCCGTCTGGCAGCTGGAGCGGTGGAGTCTGGCGGCCCAGACTGTGTGCCACTTCTCCCTTATCTCACTGGGCACCTTCCCCGTGGCCTGGATCTGCCACTGGACAGAGTATATTCCCGGCGGGCTTCTGAGCTACTTTGGCATTTTCGCGGCCATCTATCTGGTCATCTGGCTCTCTATCACCGCCGCGGTGCGCAGGAAGGTGCGGGCAGTCAACCAAAAGCTGAAAAACCGGTAATCCCCGTCCCAAGGGCTGCAC
>DATMXU010000138.1:0-20555 GCA_035562355.1 Pseudoflavonifractor sp. | reverse complement strand
ACGCCGGGCAGATCAAGACCGGCGCCCCCAGCCGCACCGACCGCGTGGCCAAGTACAACCAGCTCCTCCGCATCGAAGAAGAACTGGGCGACGTGGCGCAGTACCTGGGTAAGGAAGCCTTCTTCAACCTGAAGAAGTAATTAGACCGCAGCGCAAAACCGGGGCCGGCCGAAAGGCTGGCCCCGGTTCGTGTCGCCCGGCTCTTCGGGGCCCCACAGGAGTGGGGCGGCGCTTGCGCCGTACAAGCGTTTTGCCGGAGGCAAAACCTTGATGTCCGGGTGAATTTACTTCACCCGGACAGATAAAATCATCTGGGATCCCGGCAGGGCAGGCCCGCCGGGCACTGGGCGATGTGGCGCAGTACCTGGCAAGAAAACCTTCCTCAACCTGAAGAAGTAATCAGACCGCAACGCAAAACCGGGGCCAGCCTTTCGGCCGGCCCCGGTTCGTATTGCACAGCTTAATGAAAGGCCAGATAGAACCTGGATCCCGGCGTGCCGGCGAAGACGATGGAGCCGCCCTCAGGGAGCACGGCGGCGGTGTCGCCATAGGCCACCGAGGAGTAGGCCACGGTGCCGTCGGCGTTGTAGACATAGAAACCCGCGTTCTCAGGCACCTGTACCGTCATGGTCGTGCCCGCGGCCCTCTCGCCCACCTCATACCAGCGGGCCCAGCCGTCTTCGCCCACGGTGCAATAGGCGCCCCCGCCCGCGTAGATGCTCTGCGCCACCTTCGCCGCATCGGCGTATATGATGCCCTGGTTGGTGGTGTAGCAGGTGACGCCGTCGGTCTCATAGATAGTCATATCCTGGCTGTCCCGGCTGCCCTGGTTGGGAATGCGCAGCTCGTTGCGCGCGGTGGTCTCATCCACGATGCGCAGGGTCCCCAGGTAGCCGGGTACCCATTCGGGATTCTGCGCGGCGGCTGCCGCCGCCGAGGAGAACAGGGTGACGTAGAGCTGGGAGGTGTACTTCATATTCACCGGCACGGTGGGCATGGCGCCGAGGGTGTCCCAGGCGGCTTGGACCTGGGGTGTCACCTTATTGTCCGGCAGCTTTTGCGCTAAGTAGTTGGACGTGGGCAAGAGCCCAAGACCCGGCAGCTCGCTCCAGGCCTTCTGATAGAGGTAGGTGACGCCGTTCTCCTCCGTGACGGGCTTTATCAGGGCGGCCTGCCCGGTGGCGTCCCGGAAGGAGCCGTCGCTGTGGTAATAGAACTCCTGGTTGGGGGCGGAGGGGACGGTGAGAGAGTGGATGGTGAGCTTGCCGTCAGGGGTGATAGTGACCTCCATCTGCTGGGAGAAGGAGCCGTAATAGCCGGAGAAGTCGGTCAGCCCCTCGGGCATCGCCGCCGCTGCCGCCTCCGGAAGGGCGGGGGCCTCCTGGGTCACAGTGATCCCGCGCTCGGCCAGAACGGCTATCAGCATCTGGTTGGCGGCCAACAGGTTATAGACGGAGGAGCCGCCGGAGGTGAGGACCGCCGCGGACAGGCTGTATTCGGGGATGATTACCAGGGCGGCGTGGTAGAACTGGGTGTCGCCCACCTTCATGAGAGCCTGAATGCCGCCCAACGCGAAGGGGTAGACCTTCACGCTGTCCCAGCCCAGGCCGTAGGCGATCAGGTCCGCGTCGTCCTCAGGCCAGACGCCCCGCTGATATTCTGCGCCGGACATGGCGGCGACCGACGCCTCAGAGAGAATGTTACCAAGGGAGGAGCCGAAGGCGGCCAGGTCTCTTGCGGTGGCGTAGAGGCCGCCGGTGCCAACGATGCCCAGGGTGTCCTGGGGCAGGGGACGGGTGTCCGAGGGATCGGCGTAGGTTTTTACCAGGCGGGAGGCGTCAAATTCGTCCTGGGGCGTGAAGGTGCTGGCAAACCCGCCGGGCATACCTGGATGGACCGCGCCCGCGAGAAGGTTTGCCCGGAGGAACTGTCCAAAGCTCTGGCCGGAGACGGCCTCGACCACCAGCTCGGCCAGGGTGAAACCGTCGTTGCAGTAGACGGCGATCTCCCCCGGATCGGCCTTGAGCCGCTGTTTGGAGAGGCGGGCCAGAAGATCGGTGGTGGCTGTCTGGTCGTCGTCCGCGAAGAGGAAGGCGTCGTTGGTGGAGCCGCCCATGAGGCCGGAGGAGTGGTTCAAGAGCATGCGCACCGTGATCTTCTCATACCGCTCATCTGTCATTTTAAAGTCGGGCAGATAGCGCTTGACAGGGGCGTCCAAGTCCACCTTGCCCTGGTCCACCAGTTTCAGGACGGCGGCGGTGGTATATATCTTACTGATGGAACCGATGCCGAAGAGGTCGGTATCGGCGAGAGCCCGGTCCTCTGTCTTGGAGTAGACCCCGGCGTGGCCGGAAAAAAGAGGTTCCAGCTCCGAGGAAACGGCATACTGCACGGCGGTAGCCCCGCCGTAGGTCATGGCGTAGCCGGCGGCCTGAGCCGCCGCCTCGGAGGAGGTGAGGGGGGCGGCGTTCTCCTCCGCCAGGGCGGGGGCCGTGAGAGTCAGCGCAAGGACTGCGGAGAGGGCCAGGGCGGCGATGCGTCTCGTCTTCATCTGCGTCATCCTTTCCAGGTTTGGTTATGCTAAGTATATACGCTCTGCCACCGGAGGTCAAACTTTATGGAGGGGTAAAGAAAATCTTAATTAAATTTTTAAAATTTCCAGTTTATTCTCCTGTATAATAAAAACTATTCTGGCAAAGGTGCGGCTTGCCGCATGATTTGACTTTTACATATTGGCAGGTCAATGCGTTATGGAACTGGCAGACTCTCTAAAACTGAAGAAAAAACGAGCATTAAGGCGTGGTATCCTCCCCCTGGGGGAGAGGCCGGGGCGCATCCTCTCCCGCGTGATGTGGGCCCTGGGGCCGGTGGTGGGCTTTACCATGGTGGAGTATTTGAACTATAATACCTACCGCAGTTTTTCCGCCCTCCAGCTTGTGCTGAATCTGGCTTTCTACTACATCATCGCCGGAGTCGTCTATCTGCTGGTGGGGCGGAGGAACCTGTCCTGCGGCATTTCCACTGCCCTCTTTTGGGCCATCGGCATGGCGAACCACTATGTTATCTCCTTCCGGGGCCGGACCATCTTCCCCGGTGATCTGTTGGGCTTGCAGACCGCCTTTAATGTCTCCGGCAATTACAGCTACGCTCTGGACACCCGGCAGATGGTCACCTTGGCGGGACTGGCGGTCTTCCTCCTCATTCTGATCCTCCTGCCTATCCAGAGGGGGAGGGCGAAGCTGCGGCTGCGTTCTATCCTCCCGGCATCCCTGGCGGGGGCGGCCTTTTTGGCGGTCTTTTTCTGCACGGGCTTTCTCTCCTGGGTGGGGGTTCAGCCATCCATGTGGACCACAATCGGCAATGGGTTTGTACTGAATTTTTCAGTCTGCCTCAAGTACAGCGCCGTACAGGAGCCAGATGGGTACTCCCAGGAGGCGCTGAGCACGATCCGGTCCTCCGTTGAGGAAAAGGGCGACCCCGCCTCGGGCGTGGGCGCTGGGGATACCCGGCCGGTGAATGTCATCGCCATTATGAACGAGTCCTTCTCCGACCTGAGCACGGTGGGAAATTTTCCGGTCAACAAGGACTGCCTGCCCTTCTGGCGCTCGCTCACCGAGAATACGGTGCGGGGGTATGCCTATTCGTCGGTCTTCGGCGGCACCACCGCCAACTCCGAATTCGAGTTCCTCACCGGCAACTCCACCGCCTTCACCCCGGCGGGTACGGTGCCCTATCAGATGTACGTGAAGGAGGGGGCGGCCTCCCTGGTGGCGCAGATGAACGCCCTGGGGTACACCTCCATCGCCGCCCATCCCTACCTCTCCTCCGGCTGGAACCGCCCGGCGGTATATGCGGACTTCGGGTTCTCCCAGGTGCTCTTTCAGGAGGATTTTCAGGACGTGGAGCGCTATCGCGGCTATATCACCGACCAGACGAACTACGAGAACCTGGTGCGGCTTTACGAGGAGAAGGAGAGGGGAGAAAAGCTCTTCCTCTTCAATGTGACCATGCAGAACCACAGCGGGTATGACGTACCCTGGACCACGCTGCCCCGGGAGGTCAAGCTATCCGGGAGCTTATCCGGGCGCTACCCCAGCGTGGACCAGTACCTCTCCCTCATCTACCAGAGTGACAAGGCCTTTGAGTATCTGGTGAACTACTTCTCCCAGGTGGAGGAGCCCACCATCATCCTCATGTTCGGAGACCATCAGCCCCAGGTGTCCGGCGGGTTCTACAACCGGCTTCTGGGCACGGATCCGGAGCTCAAGGACCTGCAGGAGAAGTACAAGATCCCATTCCTCCTCTGGGCCAATTACGACATTGAGGAGCGCGACGGGGTGGAGACCTCCATCAACTACCTCTCCACCCTGCTGATGGAGACGGCGAACCTCCCCCGCACCGGGTACCAGCAGTTTCTGAGTGAGCTCCGGCAGACGGTGCCCGCCCTCAACGCCAACGGCTACCTGGACGCACAGGGGGAATGGCACGAGAGCGCCTCCGCCATGGACGCCGCCGCCCAGGCCGCCCTGAGCAAGTACCGGATGCTCCAGTACAACGAGCTCTTCGACGACCGGGAAAACCGCCTGGAGGACTTCTTCTTTTTACCAGAGAAAACGGGACAATAGAAAACGCGAGACGCCATACGGCGTGAACCGAAAAGATGACAGGCCTAAAAAGCTGTCATCTTTTTGTTTTGTACCGTATAGTGCCCCCCCACATTTTTGCCCTATTTCGATATTTTCGGCAGTATTCCTACCTATCTTCAGGGTATTATATGACCTGTATCAAATTGATACATTTTTGTTTTTTGACTTGTTCAACACGCGCAATTCTCTCCGCTTAAAGCTGTTTAAACCGTCATAAATTACGAATAGCAGTTGAAAATCTCAAAATGCTTGTTATAATTTCATCATCAGAGAGAAACTCCGCTACGTCTCATTTTGAGACCTTGCGGTGAAAAGCAGGGAGTATTGCAGCGCTATGAACCATGAACTTTATCAAAACTACCTTCGGATCCTGGAGGAGGAGCTGGTCCCCGCCCTGGGCTGTACGGAGCCCATCGCTGTGGCCTACGCTGCGGCCAAGGCCCGGGAGACGCTGGGCAGTTTCCCCGAGAAAATGACCGCCGAGTGCAGCGGCAATATCATCAAGAATGTAAAGGGCGTCGTTGTCCCCACCACGGGCGACCTGCGGGGCACCCGCGCTGCCGCCATCCTGGGCGCCGTCGGCGGAGACGCCGGCCGGGAGCTGGAGGTCCTCACCACCGTGAAACCGGAGGACGTGGAGCGGGTCAGGGCCCTTCTGGACGAGGGCCTGTGTGAGGAGAAACTCCTGGAGACCCCCGCAAAGCTCCACATCATCATCCGCATGGAGGGCGGCGGGCATAGCTCCATGGTGGAGATCATCCACAGCCACACGGGGATCGTCCGCATCGAAAAGGACGGCCAGGTCCTCCTGGACGTTCCCCACACCGAGGCGGAGGCGGACACGGCCCGCACTGACCGCACCTGCCTCTCCATCACCGATATCCTGGCTTTCGCCGACCAGGTGGACATCAAAGACGTCTCCGCCATCCTGGACCGCCAGATCGAGTACAATACGCAGATCTCCAAGGTCGGCCTGAAGGGCGGCTATGGCGCTGAGGTGGGGGCCACCCTCCTGAGTACCTACGGCAACGACGTCAAGGTCCGCGCCCGGGCCGCCGCCGCCGCCGGCAGCGACGCCCGCATGAGCGGCTGCGAGATGCCTGTGGTCATCAACTCAGGCAGCGGCAACCAGGGTATGACCGCCTCCCTCCCCGTCATCGAGTATGCCAAGGAGCTGGGCGCGGACAGGGTCAAGCTCTACCGGGCTCTGTGCGTCAGCAACTTGGTCGCCATCCACCAGAAGACCGGCATCGGCAAACTCAGCGCCTACTGCGGCGCGGTCAGCGCCGCCACCGGCGCGGGCGCGGGCATTATTTACCTGTACGGCGGCGGCGAGGAGGACGTGTCCAAGGTCATCGTCAATACCCTGGGCAACGTCTCCGGCATCGTGTGCGACGGCGCCAAGCCCTCCTGCGCCGCAAAAATCGCCTCCTGCGTGGACGCCGCCATCCTCGCCATAAACATGGCGATGAAGGACCGCTTCTTCCGCCCCGGGGAGGGCATCGTGAAGAGTGATGTGGAAGCCACCATCGCCAGCGTGGGGGAACTCGCCCGCGACGGCATGCGCCAGACCGACACCGAGATTCTAAAGATCATGGTGTCCGACTAAGTCATTCCGGCGCGGAGGTCCGCGCCTGTTTGAGCCGCCCCTGGACCTAGCCAATCAAAATCGAAGCAAAGAAAGGAGAATGGCTGTCAAATTGAGTCCTGACAGCCGAAACAGACGATGAAAAGAAACACGAAACGCATCCTGTCCCTTGTAATGAGCGCCGCCCTCTCTCTCTCCCTTCTCACTGGCTGTTCCAACACCCCCTCCGGCAGCTCCCAGCCGCCCGCCGGCGGCAGCCCTCAGGCCTCCACCCCCGCCGGCGGCGCCATCAAGATCGCCGTCGCCGCCCCCATGACCGGCGACAACGCCGAGTACGGCCAGGGTTTCTACAACGCGGCCACCATGATGGCTGAGGAGTGGAACGCCAAGGGCGGCTGCCTCGGCAAGACCGTTGAGATTGTCCAGTACGACGACAAGAACTCCTCCGAGGAGGCCGCCTCCATCGCCCAGAAGATCGTCTCCGAGGGCGACATCGCGGGCGTCATTGGACATTTCGCCTCCGGCGTGTGTATGACCGCCGCCCCTGTCTATGATGAGAACCATATCATCGAGATCTCTCCCTCCGCCTCTCACCCCGACTACTCCGGCATCGGCGACTACATCTTCCGCAACAACACCGTCATCAACGTGGAGGCCGCCGCCGCCCTCGATATCGCCGTGAACGACCTGGGCAAGAAGAACATCGGCATCATCTCCATCAAGACCGACTGGGGCACCAACACCTCCAAGATCGTCACCGAGCTCATCGACGGTATGGCCGACAGCGGCGTCAAGGTCGTTGCCCATGAGGAGGTCATGGAGGGCTCCGACGATTACAGCCCCGCTATCACCAAGCTCAACGCCGCGGGCGCCGACGTGGTCATCTGCGTCAGCATGTACTCCACCCTGGCCCCTGTCGCCAAGCAGTACAAGCAGGTCAACCCCGACATCTCCATCGTGGGATTCTCCAACGCATACAGCCAGCAGCTCCTGGAGCTGGGCGGCTCCGCCGTTGAGGGCGTCTGTTTCCCCGTCATCTTCTTCTCCGGCTCCGACGACCCCGCCATCAAGAGCTATGTGGACGCCTATACCGCAAAATTCGGCTCCGCCCCCAGCGCCCTGACCAGCCAGGCCTATGACTCCGTGGGCATGCTCCTCACCGCCATCGAGCAGGCCGGCTCCACCGACTCCGCCGCCGTCCGCGACAAGCTGGCCGCCATCGACTATCCGGGCGTCACCGGCGAGACCACCTTCAACGACATCGGCGACGTGCAGAAGTCCTTTGTCAAGGTCACTGTGAAAGACGGCAAGTTTGCCGAGGCCAATTTCTAATTCAAGCGCGTTCAAGACGGACCGCTGAGCCGGGGGCAGCCTGCCTCCCCCGGCTCGCGCCGTCGTTCCACCGCTCAAATAGCAGAAGAAAGGAATTGTGGCGGAAGTGATCGTACAACAAAT
Organism: Pseudoflavonifractor sp.; assembly: GCA_035562355.1. Lineage (GTDB taxonomy): Bacteria > Bacillota > Clostridia > Oscillospirales > Oscillospiraceae > Pseudoflavonifractor. The sequence continues at coordinate 12,866 of DATMXU010000138.1, read as the reverse complement.
TTTTAATGGTCTCGCCCTGGGCATGGCTTACGCGCTCATCGCTGTGGGATATTCCTTGGTTTTCGGTATACTGCGCCTTATCAACTTCTCCCACGGCGCTATCTATGCATTCGGCGCCCATGCTGCCCTCCTTTTTGTGGGCTTCCAGTTCGGCGTGCTCCCCGCCATTTTTCTGAGCATGCTCGTCACTGGGATCTTAGGCATCCTCATCGACAAGACGGCCCTCGCTCCGCTGCGCAAAAAGAACTCCATTCCCATCGCGGCCCTCATCACCACGATCGGCATCTCCAACATCATCCAGAATCTCCTTATGATCTGGTTCGGCAGCCAGAAAAAAGCGTTCCCCGCCCTCTTTGATTTCGGCATGATCCGCATCGGCGGAGCGCAGATCAATTCCACCCAGCTCATGATGTGCGTCGTGTCCCTGATCCTCCTGCTGGTGCTCACCTTGGTCATCAACAAGACCAAGATCGGCCTGTCCATGCGGGCCACTGAGCAAAACCCCAAGGCGGCCCAGCTTATGGGTGTGAACGTGAACTTCGTCATCTCGTTCACCTTCTTCCTGGCGGGGGCCTCGGCGGCCATTGCCGGCGGACTCATCAGCGGCTACTATCAGATCGTCTATCCCAGTATGGGCTTTATGGCCGGCCTGAAGGCCTTTGCCGCGTCCGTCCTGGGCGGCATCGGCAGCTTGCCCGGCGCCGTGGTGGGCGGACTGGTGGTCGGCGTGTCGGAGAGCCTGGCGGCTACCGTGCTCGGGTCCACCTACCGCGACTCAATTGCCTTTATCATCCTCATACTCGTGCTGGTCATCCGGCCTACCGGACTGTTCGGCAAGAAAGGTATCATAAAGGTGTAAGGCGTATGAAAATAAACAAGGAAAACACCGAGAAAAAAGGGTTTATTTTTTCCATGGAATCCTTTCTCGACAAGTATAAGCTCCCCGCCTGGGCGATTTTGGCGGTCGTTCTCGTGGCTGTTCCTTTCTTCGGTCTCTCTCAGTACATTATGCGCATCCTCATCATGATCGGCATCTACTCCATGCTGGGCATAGGGCTGAACATCCTTACCGGGTACACGGGCCTGGTCTCTCTGGGCAACGCCGGATTCTTCGCCATCGGGGCCTACACCTCGGCCCTTTTGATGCTGCGGCTCAACCTGCCTTTCCTGGTCGCCATGCTGGCGGGGGCCTGCCTCTCCGCCCTGTGCGGGCTGCTGCTGGGCCTGCCCTCCCTCCGTCTTACCGGCAGCTACCTCACCATCGTCACCCTGGGGTTCGGCGAGATCGTCAAGATGGTCATCGTCAACTGGGACGCAGTCACCAACGGCACTCTGGGCCTAAAGAATATCCCCAGGCCCTCTTTCTTCGGCTATGATCTCACCCTTGCCAACAACGGCCTCTACTACATGATGCTGGGGCTGCTGCTGGTCGTTTCCCTGGCGACGGTGTGCATCATCCGCTCCAACACCGGCCGCGCGTTCCAGGCCATCAAGGAGGACGAGATGGCTGCCACCATGATGGGCATCCGCACCATGCGGTTCAAGGTGCTGGCTTTCGTGCTTAGCGCGTTCGTCACGGGCATCGCCGGCGCGTTCTACGCCTCCATGGTCGGCTACATCGACGCGAACTCCTTTACCTTCGACGTGTCCGTCCTCATCATCTCGGTGGTCATCGTAGGCGGTATGGGCACCATGCGCGGCATGTTCCTGGGCGCGGCCCTTCTCATCGCGTTCCCCGAGGTCTCCCGCGCGCTGATGGATTACCGCTTTGTGGTCTACGGCCTCCTGTTGGTGGTCATGATGCGTTTCCGTCCCCAGGGACTTCTGGGCTGGAAGAGCCAGATGCCCTACCGCCTCTCCAAGCTGACGAAAAAGCTCCTCGCGGCCGGACCCACCGCCGCCGACGGCCGGAAAGGAGAGTAACACATGTCTTTTCTTGAAGTAAAGGATATTACGATCCGGTTCGGCGGCCTGGTCGCCGTAGATCACGTCACGTTCCATGTGGAGAAGGGCGAGATCGTCAGCATCATCGGCCCCAACGGCGCGGGCAAGACCACGGTGTTCAACATGCTCACCGGCGTCTACCAGGTCGACACCGGCGAGATCCTCTTTGAGGGCAAGCCCATTCACAACCACGCCCCCCAGGAGATCGTCGAGGCCGGCATCTCCCGCACCTTCCAGAATATCCGCCTGTTCCCCAACCTGCGCGTCATCGAAAACGTGCTGGTAGGCACCCATATCCGCACCAAGTACGGTTTTTTCTCCTCCCTGTTTCGCACCCCCAGGTACCGCAGGGAGGAGGCTGAGCTCACGGTCAAGGCCATCGGCATCCTGAACTCCATCGGTCTGGGCAGCCAGCTCAACAACTACGCCTGCAACCTCCCCTACGGCGACCAGCGCAAGATCGAGATCGCCCGCGCCATCGCCACCGACGCCAAGATCATCCTCCTCGACGAGCCAGCCGCCGGCATGAACCCCCAGGAGTCCGACGAGCTGCTGCGGTTTATCCGGGAGCTGCGGGACAAGGGCTACACCATCATCCTCATCGAGCACGACATGAGCGTTGTCATGAACATCTCCGACCGCATCTACGTCCTCGACCACGGCAAGCAGATCGCCCAGGGGCTCCCCTCGGAGATCGCCACCAACGCGCAGGTCATCGAGGCCTACCTGGGAGGTGCCAAGCAAGATGCTTAAAATCGAAGGACTGCATACCTATTATGGCAACATCCACGCGCTGAAAGGCATCGACGTGGAGATCGGCGAGGGGGAGATCGTCTCCCTCATCGGCAGCAACGGCGCGGGGAAGTCCACCACCCTCAACACCATCGCCGGGCTGGTCCGCGCCTCGGAGGGGAAGATCACGTTCCAGGGCAGGGACATCACCAACGTGGCCCCTTACAATCTGGTCAAACTGGGTATGAGCCTCTCTCCCGAGGGCCGCGAGGTCTTCGCCTCCCTCACCGTGGAGGAGAACCTCCGCCTCGGCGCGTTCAGTAAAAAAGACAAAGCCCAGATCAGCGCCTCATTTGATCGCGTCTACGACCTCTTCCCCCGCCTGAAGGAGCGCGTCTCCCAGCAGGCCGGGACCCTCTCCGGCGGCGAGCAGCAGATGCTCGCCATCGGCAGGGCCCTCATGAGCGAGCCCAAGCTCCTGCTGCTGGATGAGCCGTCCCTCGGCCTCGCGCCCAATATCGTCCAGATGATCTTCTCGCTCATCACCGACATCAACAGGCAGGGTACGACCATCCTGCTCATTGAGCAGAACGCCAATATGGCCCTCTCGGTCTCCAACCGCGCCTACGTGCTGGAGACCGGTAAAATCACCATGAGTGGCGACGCCAGGGACCTGGCCGACGACCCGCGGGTCAAGAAGGCCTATCTGGCGATGTAACTGCGGAATTTGAAAATAGGAGGAAGGCAGGAATGAAAAAAATCATCAACGACCCCAGCAAGGTTGTCTCCGAGACCCTGATGGGCATGGAAAAGGCCCACCCCTCTTTGAAGTACACCCCCGAGCTTGAGGTCATCTCACGCCGGGTGAAAACGCCCGGTAAGGTGGGCGTCGTCTCCGGCGGCGGCTCGGGCCATGAGCCCGCCCACGCGGGCTACGTGGGCACCGGCATGCTGGACGCCGCCGTGGCTGGCAACATGTTCTCCTCCCCCAGCCCCGACCGTATCATCAAGGGCATTGAGGAGGCCAACTCCGGCGCCGGCGTCCTGCTGGTCATCAAGAACTACTCGGGCGACATCATGAACTTCGAGATGGCCAAGGACATGGCCGAGATGGACGACGTGGAGGTAGAGGCCGTGGTCGTGCGGGACGACGTGGCCGTCCCCGACAGCACCTACTCTACCGGCCGCCGCGGGATCGCGGGCACCGTGTTTGTGCATAAGATCGCGGGCGCCAAGGCCGAGACCGGCGCGAGCCTCGCCGAGGTCAAGGCGGCGGCGGAGAAGGCCATTGCCAATATCCGCAGCATGGGCATGGCGATGACGCCCTGCACTCTTCCCGCCGTCGGCAAGCCCGGCTTTACGCTGGAGGAGAACGAAATTGAGATCGGCATGGGCATCCATGGCGAGCCCGGCGTGGAGCGCACCACCGTCAAGTCCGCCGCCGAGGTGGCCAAAATCCTTCTGGATAAGATCCTCGCCGACTACGACTATACGGGCAGCGAGGTTGCCCTCATGGTCAACGGCCTGGGCGGCACCCCCCTGATGGAGCTCTACATCCTCAACAACGAGGTGCAGACCCTTTTGGCGGACGCGGGCATCCGGGTGTACAAAACCCTCGTGGGCAACTTCATGACCGCCATTGAGATGGCGGGCTGCTCCCTCACCCTGATGAAGCTGGACGACGAGCTCAAGTCCCTCCTGGACGCGAGCGCCGATACCCCGGCCCTGAAAGTGAACTGAGGAGGCGTTTGAAATGGGATTTCAGCTGACTACCGCAGACTATGTCGCGTACCTCAAAAAGGCCTATGAGCGCATCCACGCCACCGGTGACTATATCACCGCGCTCGACTCCGCCACCGGCGACGGCGACCACTGGACCAATATCAACATGGGCTTTGAAAAGCTGGTGGAGGCCGCGCCCGAGCTTGAGGCCATGGACCTCTTCAGCGCGTTCAAGAAGATCAGCATGATCATGATGAGCGTCATCGGCGGCAGCGGCGGCGTCCTCTATGGCAGCGCCTACATGGAGGCCGCCAAGGTCATCAAGGGCCGCCCGGTTCTGGAGAGCGCCGACGTCTGCAACATCCTGGAGGCCATGATGAACGGCATTATGACCCGTGGCAAGGCCCATCCCGGCGACAAGACCATGCTGGACACCCTCCACCCCGTGGTGAACGCCTACAAGGACTGTCTCGCCAGAGAGGCGACCGAGGCGGAGGCCGTGGCCGCCGTAAAGGCCGCCGCCCAACAGGGCTATGAGAGCACCAGAGACATGGAGGCTGTGCGCGGCCGCGCCTACTACCAGGCCAACAAGGGCGCCGGCCACCTCGACCCCGGGGCCGTGACGATGTACTACCAGATCGATACGCTGATGGACTACATCTCCGCCAAGCTTTAAGATTTTACGGAATGGGAGGTAGCAGATATGCTGTGGGCTAGGATCCAAGGCTCGATCGCCAAGTTCGCCAACACCATTTCCAAGACACTGGACGTGGACGTACTGATCGTAGACAACAGTCTCAAGGTCATCGGCACCACCTTCCGCTACTTCGACCAGTACCAGATCATCCGCCGCGTGTCGGTCATCGGCCAGGCGATCACCACCCGCGAGGTGGTCGCCATCGAAAACCGCCGCAAATTCAAGACCTGCCAGACCTGCCCTGAGTACGAGACCTGTGTGATGCGCGGCCTCATCGCCGTGCCCATCTTCTACCACGACACGGTGGTGGGAGCTATCGCCCTCATCCTCCCCCAGCAGCGGGTTGGCCCCATCTTCAAGGACGTGGACAACTCCATCGAGTTCCTGCAGAACATGGCCGCCCTCCTCTCCAGCAAGCTCCAGGACAGTGACGATTACTCGGCCCTGGACATCATTAAGCAGGAGCGGGAGATCCTGATGGACCAGGTGGAGTACGCCATCGTCTCCACCGACAACCTGGGAGGCATCACCTACCACAACAGCCGTTTCTCGGAATATTTCCGCCCGGACAAGAGCTGCGTGGGCGAGATGCTCTATGATATCATCCCCCACAAGGTCATCAGCGACTTTTTGAGCCACCAGGTCAAGGCGGTCAACGAGCTCATCTTCACCGAGGCGGGGTCCGACTCCTTTTACGGGCTCGTCACCTGCAAGAACATCACCATCAAGGGGCGGGACAACGGGGCGCTTTTCCTCTTCAAGCCTGTCCACCAGATCAATTCGGACTTCTCTGAAATCTCAGGCCCCAACGCCCAGGTGAGCTTTCCCCGCTATGAGGGCCAGCTCTTCCCCCGCGCCCTTACGGACGAGGCGAAACGTCTGGCGGTGGGAGGAAAGAATGTCCTGATCGAGTACGCCCCCCACACCGACGACCTGCTGCTGGCCCAGTGCATCCATAACTACTCCGACCGCAGCCGGGCCGCCATGGTCACTGTGGACTGCGACTCCGTACGGGACATCCAGGAGGAGGCCACCTTCGGCGAGCTGGGCCAGCTCCATCTGGCCCACAAGGGCACCGCGTTCTTCCGGAATATCGACCTGCTGCCCCACTATCTGCAGGAGAAACTGGTGGAGTTCCTCAAGGATCGTACCCTGTCCCATGGCAGCGGGGGCGCGGCGCGGGTGGATGTGCGCCTGCTCTTCTCCACCACCGCAGATTTGAAAGCGCTGGTCGCCCGTGGTGCGTTCCTGGAGCCGCTCTACTACCGCATCTCGGAGTATGTGCTCCGCATCCCGTCCATTGCAGAAGACCGGGCGCAGCTGCGCGCGCTCATAGAGAGCTCGCTGCGTTTCTGCCGGGCCTGTTACCGGAAAAGCGAGCTCACCCTCTCCCCCGAGGCCATGGAGCGCCTGTGCTCCTATAATTGGCCCGGCAACCTGACCGAGCTCAACCAGACCTTGGACCAGCTGGTCCGCTGCGCTGACGGCAGAATAGACCTGGACAAGCTGCGCGAGTGCTGCCCCGCCCTCTTCGCCGGGTGGCAGCAGCAGTCCATGGGGGAGCTGGAGCGTGAGCGCATTCAGGTCCTGCTCCAGGACCGCTGCCCCAAGGAGGAGATCAGCCATATCCTGGGCATCAGCCGCGCCACTCTCTACCGTAAGATTAAGCAGTACGAGCTGGACTGATGTCTTTTCTCTTGCGCACTACACATTGATTCATATATTCAGAAAATAATAGATAGGAGCTAGATGAACATGATCAAGAACAATCCCGAGCCCAAGAGCCCGCATATTGAGGACCTCCGCGCCGCGATCGAGCACCGCGCCGCCTGGATGTACCTCCTCATTAAAGAGGCCCGTAAGCGCGGCCTGGACTACGACTTTGCCCATGACGCCATCCGTCAGTGCGGCTGCTGGCATGGTGACACCAAGTACACCAAGACCGACGACTTCCTCAAGTTCACCCCCGAGTTCGCCAACTCCAACGTGGTGGACATCTTCCAGATGGATGTGGACGCGAATCCCGACGCCCTGAGCATCGACTTCCATTACTGCCCCTTGGTGAGTGCATGGAAGAAGCTGGGCGCCACTGATGAGGAGTGCGCCGAGCTCTGCCAGATCGCCATGGACGGCGACCGCGGCATTGCCGATACCTTCCCCGCTTTCCACTTCGAGTTGGGCAAGACCATCGCCGCCGGCGACGATATCTGCGAGATCCGTTTTACCAAGAATCAGTAAGCGAGAACATAATAGGAACGCCGGCCCAATTGGGCCGGCGTTCCTATTCAGCCGAAAAAACCGGCTCGTTGAACGCTATCCGCAAAAAATGGACTTGCGTGCTGTATATTGGGGAAATGAGAAAGAACGGCGCTATGACTGCACACCGCACTGCTGATAGGGAATAATGTACTTTCCAGGTAGATAGGGCCCGATGGCCTTATCAGGCAGTCAGCTCACGCCCCAACGGTTTCTCAATCAAGTCCGCGTGGGCGCGGGAAATAAGCCAATGTCCATAAGCGGTGGGATGAGGATTGCGCAAGATGTAGAGCCCGGATGAGTAGAGGCTGGCTACCCGGCCCATTTCTCCGCGGGAAAAATGGTCGAACAGTGTATGGATATCGGCAATTTGGTAACGCTCCCGGCACTGCGATTCGATTACTCCGTTGATTTTACTGAGATATCGCTCTGTCAGCTCCCGCAAGCCCCAGTCTGCACGATAGCCGCTGCTAAGAGTTCGGCTGCGGTTGTAGGGGTTGTACACCGTCATAATCAGCAGGGGGCAATGTGGATTTAAAGCCCGCAGCCGCCCGATAATCTTCTCCCAATCAGAGCAGAAGGCGCGCACGCCAGCCTCAGCTCTGGGAACCCACACACTGGTGAAACCCGGAATTGACGCGGCGCGCATTAGGTTGTTGCCCCCAATCGAAAGGGTGATGAGGTCGGCACGCCGCACCCAACTCTGAAACCAGTTCTGCCCCAGCTTATAAAGCAGTTCACGAGTGGTATCGCCGTCTTGGGCCAGACTCACCATCCGCGTCCGATCGCCTCGTTTCCTCAGTATATGGTACAGATACTCTGTATAGCTTGTCACCCTTGCAAAATTGTGCAGCGTGCCGGTCGCAATCGAATCGCCCAGCGCTAAATACAAGATGTTATTCACGGTGCCATACCTTTCTTGCTTTCGATGGTCCATATTATGAAAGACACCCCGATCTGGTTCGGTATGTCGTCCTGCCGCGGCTCTTTCGCCTTGTCTCCATTGGGCGGTGCAGGAGGGGCCTGTTCCGCATATAGTTTCCGGCAAAACGACTTTTTTGACAGTCTGACCGGGCCGGTCAGACTGTCAAAAAACACCCAGGCGGAACATCTCGGAGGGAGGGATAGTGTAAAAGGCTGCTCCGCAGAGCGTTTCGGAGCGCAACCGAGCGGAGCGAGGCACTTAGCGCGGAGATGAACCGTCAGCCTTTCCCTTTCGCGTGTAGGAAAACCACTTTTTGAAACTTCCTAAGGTGTTTCAAAAAGTGTAGCAGCCTGTCAAAGAGGTCCCGTAGGACCTCTTTGACAGGCTAAGGAACGCCGGCCCAATTGGGCCGGCGTTCCTGTTCTATCGTCTTAGTCTCTTTTACTCCATACTCAGCACGTCCGGCCCGGGCAGGTCCATCTGGCGCTTACGTCCGGCGGAGTAGGCCAGTTTCTCAGAGAGGGCGGCGCAGTCGCCGGAGGCCAGGACCTCCCGGTAGGCATGTAAATTTGCCTCCAGTTGGTCTAAGGTAGATACAAGGGCCGGAGCGTTCATAGAGAAGAGCTGGGTCCAGAGAGACACGTCCAAAGCGGCCACCCGGGTGCAGCCCCGGAAGGAGCTGCCCTCGAATCCCCGGCAGGTGAAGAGGCTGGGATCATCGCAGACCGAGAGGGCGATGATGTGCATCATCTGGCTGGTATAGGCCAGAATGGCGTCGTGCTGCTCGGGGGTGGTGCGCACCACGTCGCTGCAGCCTACGTAGGCCCCCAGCCGCTCCATGAGGGCCAGATGTTCCTCCCTGCTGGAGGGCCGGGGTGTGAGGATCAGGTGGGATTTGTCGAACATTCCGGCAAAGGCGTGCTCAATGCCGGAGAATTCGGTGCCCGCCATGGGGTGGCAGCCGATGAAGTCCACGCTGTCGGGCAGGAGGCTGGCGGCGGCCATAATGGCGGACTTCACGCCGCACACGTCGGTGACCAGGCTGCCGGGCTTGAAGATGTTTTGATACTCCTCCAGAAAGCGGACGATGCCCTGGGGATGGAGGCACAGGACCGTCACGTCCGCGGTGGGCACTACCTCCATCGCGTCGGCGGCGACAAAGTCCCCCACGCTGTGCTCCCGGGCATAGCGCAGGGTGGACTCGGATACGTCCACTCCCACGATCTTATACTCCTCAAATCCCTTGAGAGCCAGGGCCAGGGACCCGCCGATGAGGCCCAGGCCAATGATCGCAATGGTCTTTGGCATCGCAATTACCTCCCCTTCGATTTTGTTCCGGCGGCGGGTCCCGATCCGCGCCGTGAGGCGCGTACAAGGATTTGCCCTCCGGGCAAATCCTTGATGCCGGGGCAATTGAATTGCCCCGGGCAGATAAAATCAAAGGGGTCCCCATACAGCGCTGCGCGCTGTATGGGGGAAGAGCCGATGAGGCCCAGGCCTATGATTGCAATGGTTTTTGGCACCGCAATTACCTCCCCCTCGATTTTGTTCCGGCGGCGGGTCCCGATCCGCGCCGTGAGGCGCGTACAAGGATTTGCCCTCCAGGCAAATCCTTGATGCCGGGGCAATTGAATTGCCCCGCGCAGATAAAATCAAGGGGGTCCCCACACAGCGCACAGCGCTGTGTGGGGAGGAGCCGATGAGGCCCAGGCCGATGATCGCAATGGTTTTTGGCATTGTGTACTCCTCCCGTCAAATCCTTCTCCCCACGCAGGCGGACACCGCCCCGATCTTGCCCATGAGACTGTCAAACTCCTTGGGGGTGATGGACTGGGCCCCGTCGCACAGGGCGTTCTTGGGGTCGTTGTGGACCTCCACGATCAGGCCGTCCGCCCCGGCGGCGATGGCGGCCAGACTCATGCGCTCTACCATCCACGCCTTGCCGCAGGCGTGAGAGGGGTCTACCAGGACGGGCAGATGGCAGATCCGCTTGGCGGCCAGAACGGCGGAGAGGTCCAGGGTGTTGCGGGTATAGGTCTCGAAGGTGCGGATGCCCCGCTCGCAGAGGATGACGTTGGGGTTGCCGCCCGCCAGAATGTACTCGGCGGACATGATCCACTCCTCAATGGTGGAGGAGAGGCCCCGCTTAAGGAGGACAGGCTTTTGGGTCTTGCCCAGCTTTTTGAGGAGGTCGAAGTTCTGCATGTTCCGTGCGCCGATCTGGATCACGTCCACCCGCTCCTCAAAGAGGGGGAGCTGGTCCGTGCTCATAAGCTCCGAGACGATGGGCAGGCCGGTATCCTCCCGGGCCTCCATCAGAAGGTCCAGCCCCGCGGTGCCCAGACCCTGGAAGGCGTAAGGGGAGGTGCGGGGCTTGTACGCGCCGCCCCGAAGGGCCAGCGCGCCGGAGGCCTTTACGTCCCTTGCCACGCCGGTGATCTGCTCCTTGCTCTCCACCGAGCAGGGACCCGCGATGACGGTCACCCGGTTGCCCCCGATCAGAACGCCCCGGCCGATGTCCACCACGGTGTCGTCCGGGTGAAATTTGCGGTTGGCCTTTTTGAAGGGCTCGCTCACCCGCATGACCCGCTCCACACCGGGGAGCTGGGAGAGGAGCTCCTCGTCCAGCCCGGCGGTGTCGCCCTCCGCGCCCAGGATAGTGGTTTCGCTGCCCTTGGATATCATGACCTTGACGCCGCCCGCCTCCATGCAGCGCTTGGCCTCCTCCAGCTGCTCGGGAGAGAAATCGGGCTTTAGAATTACTACCATATTCTATCATCCTTTCTAAAACAAAAAACCACGGCGGCCCAATGGGCCGCCGTGGCGCGAGCTTCTGAGAGAAAGCCCTACCCTGGCTAACCTGTCATGGGCGCAACAAATTGCCGCTATACTCATAATAGCGGTAATAGCTATATGCCCAGTTGACAAACCGTGCCATGTGGGTAGGCCTCCTTCTCTTTCTGTTTTTATGCACTTTAGCACGTTTTGCTATTGAAGTCAAGTGTTTTTTCTGGAAGGGGAGGGCGGTGGTGAAATTTTTGCCCCGCGCTTGAATTCCCAGAAAACCTGTGGTATTATAGTACATGCCTACAAGGAGGTATCCGCTTATGAAAATTTCCACCAAGGGCCGCTATGCTCTGCGGCTGATGCTGGATCTGGCGCTCAATGCGGAGGAGTCGGCCGTTCCCCTGCGGGACGTGGCCGCCCGGCAGGGGATTTCAGATAAATATCTGGAGCAGATCGTCACCCAACTGGCCCGGGGCGGGCTGGTGCGCAGCGTACGCGGCGCTGGGGGCGGCTATCTGTTGACCCGTAGGCCTGAGGAGTATCCGGTGGGCGAGATACTCCGGCAATTGGAGGGCAACCTGGCCCCGGTGAGCTGTGTGAGCGGCGGCGCGTGCTGCCAGCGGGTGGACAGCTGCGTCACGGTGGAGGTCTGGCAGAAGATACAGGACGCAGTGGACGGCGTGGTGGACAACATCACCCTGGAAGACCTGGTAAAGCGCTACCATGAGAAATGCCCGACTGAATCGGTCTGAATACAAAAGCACCCCGGAACTGTGGTTCCGAGGTGCTTTTTTTATATCACTGCCCGATGGAGTCGTCGATGAGGGCGGAGTATTGGGCATAGGTGAGGTCGCTGTGGTAAAAAAGCTTATAGTACCGGGCCGCCTCGGTGTAGAGGTCGTAATCCACCTGGTCGGGATAGAGGAGGGCCCCCAGCCAGAGCATTCCCATATAGCGGTTTACCGACGGGGGGAAACCCAGCCAGTTATAGGGGCCGAAGGGGACCCCGTAGTACCTGTGGGTCTGAATGGCGGAGAGCTCCTGCCAGGCGGGGTCATTCCTCACTGTTGCATAGATGCTGCCGGGGGCAAAGAGGATGACGTCCGGGTTCCAGAGGAGGATCTGCTCCAGATCCACCTCGTTGCCGGTGCCCTTGGAGGAGGGCTCGTCCACCACGGCCAGATTATCGGTCATCAGATCCAGTACCTCAGCGTGGTAGGAGCCCCGGGCGATGACGTTCAGGCCCTTGTCGCCGGTGCAGTAGAGAAGGCGCACCTTGCCGGTGCCCACCTTGTCCATGAGGGCCAGAGTCTTGGCATACACCTCGTCGCAGTAGGAGGCAAGCTCCTCCGCCCGCTCCTCCAGGCCCAGGAGCTTGCCCAGGGTACGGTAGGTCTCCCCCATGGTGGCGGTGGCGGCGTCGATGTGGACGGCGGGGATGCCGGTCTGGTTGGTGATAGCGTCCATGTCCTCGGCGACGGTCTTTTTCGGCTCACCCACGTCGATGATGAGCTGGGGGTCCGCGGCGGCCAGGGCCTCCATGTTCAGCTCACCGGAGCTGCTGCCGTAGAGCTGGCCCAGGACGGGGAGCGTGTAGTAGGCGGTATCGATATACTGCTCGGTCTCATCGGACCAGGCAGAGGAGATACAGACAAATTTCTCGGGCGCCAGGGCGAAGAGGACCATCTGGGCCAGAGGACCGGAGGGGGCGATGCGGGAGATATCGGCGGGGATCTCCACCGTGCGCCCGGCGGAGTCGGTAAAGGAGAGGGTATTGTCCGCGGGGGGCGCCGAGGGGGTGGC